>JAAUOZ010000031.1 GCA_012034655.1 Leptolyngbyaceae cyanobacterium CSU_1_3
GGAGAGGAAGCAGGAGTCCGTTTCCCCTGCTCCTAAGTTGGGAGCAGGGGTGAGGGGATGAGGGCGAAGATCTCCGGCATTGATCAATCCACATTCCCTAGGAGGTGGTTTCAAGCTCCGTTGCTTCGGTTTCACAACACGCGCAACACGCTGGCAACGCTGGCAACAGTAGTCATGGCTTTAATTTCATCTAACGCCTGGCGAAAGTTACCCTCGCGAACATCGTGGGTAACGACGACGATTTCAGCCGACCCATCGCGGATGCCCGTTTGCACCACTGACTCTAAACTGACTTCGTGATTGCCAAAACAAGTGCCCAACTTGCCGATTACACCGGGGTAATCTTGGGTGAGAAATCGAGCGTAGAAGCGGGTTATCAGGTCTTCGAGCGGCGCGATCGTACAGTAATGCTGGTGGGAGCAAGCCAGCAGGGGATCAAGCAAGGGCGTACCGTCTGCCTGGGTCACTTGCCCTCGACCGACCTTGAGCAGTGCCGCAATATTGAGAATGTCAGAAACCACGGCGCTAGCGGTCGGCCCGGCTCCGGCTCCGCGACCAAAGAACATCACCTGTCCGATCGGGTCGCCTTCGATCAAAATTGCGTTGTAGACATCATTGACGCTAGCTAAGGGATGGGCTTTGGGTACGAGGGTTGGGTGTACCCGCAGTTGCAGTTGTTCGGGATCGGTTGCGGAGTCTCGCTTGGCGATCGCGAGCAACTTGATCACAAATCCGAGTTTTTCAGCGTAGGCGATGTCTGTAGCATTGACCTGACGAATACCCTCGCAGTAAACTTCGGCTAGTTTGATCCGTCCGCCAAAGGCCAGAGATGCCAGAATTGCAATCTTGTCGGCGGCATCAAAGCCATCCACATCGGCGGTGGGGTCTGCTTCGGCGTATCCGAGTTGTTGGGCATCGGCGAGAATTTCGGCAAAGTCGCCGCCCTCGGCTTGCATTCGCGTCAGAATATAGTTGGTTGTGCCGTTGACAATGCCCATGACCGTGCGAATGCGGTTGGCACAAAGGGATTGTTTGAGCGGCTCGATCACCGGAATTCCGCCCCCGACGGCAGCTTCTAGCAAAACATACACCCCTGCCTCGGCGGCCGCTGAGAAGATTTCTTCCCCAAATCGAGCGATCGCAGCTTTGTTGGCGGTCACAACGTGTTTTTTGTGGGCGATAGCCTTGAGCATCAACGATCGTGCAGGTTCAAGTCCGCCGATCACTTCTACGATGATGTCGATTTCGGGATCGCTGACGATCGCATCTAGATCAGTCGTCAGAAGGTTGAGGGGCAGGTCAACCGAGCGAGGCTTGTCGAGCGATCGCACCCCTACCTTGTGAATGACGAGTTCTTGCAGCAAGGGGTGTCGCTGAAACGGGTCGCGCAAGATGTCTACCGTTCCTGCCCCCACTGTTCCCAATCCGAGTAAGCCAACTTTAAACGCCACAGTATTTTCCTACTACAACCGTTATCTAAGATCTTGCGCCTCTCCCAACAACCGCTCAGAACTGAAATTTCTGGTTCATCGAAACCCATTGAAACGGGTTAAAACCCTGGTTCACCCCTTTTCAGAAGCCCGGAATTTTAATTTTGGGTGGGGTTAGGGCATTGTTGAAACGGGTTGCAAGATCTGAGTTACCCAATTCTAAAATTGTATGGGTCTAGGGCAGAAATACATCGACTCATTCGGGTTCAGCCTTCTTGCGTGGCAACCTCTCAATTTCTGGTTGCCTGGGGCGGGTCATCCATTCGCTCTGAATTCTCGTCTAGCACTGAATTTCAATGCTTCAATTTCTACCTCTCAATTGTTTGTTGATCGTCCCTACGATCGTAGGGGCAATTCCCCGGTTGCCCAAAGCTTCGGGGTAGAAGGACGCTATTCCTATTCCTATTCCTACCCCTACCGTTGTCCCACGATTGACAGCGGCCCGCAAAGATTTCGATCGTGAATTTCGATCGTGAATTTCGATCGTGAATTTCGTCCCATTATCATGGAGAAAGCAGGCTAAATTTTCTCGACGGGGCAAAGACTCCACAGATCCCCGGCTTTGATCATCCATGCCAGCTAGAAATCTAGAGCTTCAGCCCCATGATCAAGGTTCTGTCTCCAGCCCTATGACCTGCCCCACCTCTCTACTTTTGCTGACCACCACCACCACCACCCTCCTGTTTCCGGCTTCCCTGGTTCTGGCTCTTCCGCCGCCCAGCGACCCCCCAGAAGAGATCCTGCGAACCGAGATTATTACCGAAGCTCGATCGCCCCTCGACGGCCAGCCCCTCTCACCTGCCGACTATGCGGAGTTGCAAGTCAAAATCCAACAAGGGCAGCCGACCCCGCCCCAGGTGGCTCGGCCGGTTAAAAAAACGATCGGCTTACTCAAGCTACGAAAATTCATTAGAAAAACTTTTCCCTTCATTCCAATTAAATAAAAATTAGGGGCGATCGCGACAACCAAACACCCGGCAAAATGACTGCTACTAACCCGGCAATGTTTGCTGTTGCAAGTTTGGAGGTCGAGCTTCGGCTTTGCTCAACTCACAGAGCCGTTGAGGGCTGGGCAAAGCCGAAGCCCAGTCTCATTCATACCAGTCTCACTCATACCAGTCTCACTCATACCAGTCTCACTCATACCAGTCTCATTCATACCAGTCTCACTCATACCAGTCTCACTCATAATAGTGGGGCATCCCACTGCCGCGCCCTACCGGGGTAACGTTTCTATTAGTAGAAACCGCCTTAATGTTTGCTCAAATACGTTTACGGGATGCGCGATCGCACATCGCGTTACGTTGGAGAAGATATTTTGATCGGAAAATGGTTTGTGGGCTACAACCGCCAAGCGATCGACAGAATTTGAGCGAATCTGGGAGGAGCGCGTGAGATTAGTGATTTTAGGTGGGGCAGGGGCGGGTAAGGGCACACAAGCAGAATTGTTGCACCAAAAATTGGGCATTCCCTTTATCTCGACTGGGGAAATTTTGCGAACCGCGATTGCCACTCAAACCGAACTGGGCAAACAGGTACAATCTCTGGTGGAGTCTGGAGAACTCGTGCCCGACGAACAAATGATCGAATGGATTGGTCAACGACTCACCCAACCAGACATCACTCAAGGCTGGCTACTAGAAGGCTACCCACGCACGGCCTTTCAAGCAGAAGAATTGGACTTTTTGCTCGATGCCCTCCACCAACGGCTCGACTACGCAATTTCCCTCGAAGTTCCTGACTCCATCTTGGTCGAACGATCGCGCCTCAGAGCCAGAACCGACGATACACCAGACATTCTTCAGCGTCGCCTGATGCTGTTTCACGAACGCACACAACCCTTACTGGAGTATTATCAGATGCGCGATCGGCTCCTGCGAGTGGATGGCTCTCAAACCGTTGAGCATGTTCAGCAAGAGATTCTGAAGAAATTAGGGCATTAAGCCCAAAGGGGGAAGGGTGACGGGTGAAATGAAGTGAGATTGATATCGACTCACCCGTGAAATGAAGTGCGATCGATATCCATCCCCCTTGTGCGCCCTGATTCTTCTTCTTTTGAGGCTTTTTATGACCTGGCAACGCCCCGACCAGCGACAACCTGATCAACTTCGTCCCGTCCAGTTTGAGCGTGGATTTACCAAATTCTCAGCCGGATCGGTGTTGACGAAATGTGGGGACACTCAAGTTTTGTGTACAGTTAGCATTCAACCCAAAGTGCCCCGGTTTTTAGAAGGCAAAGGTCAGGGCTGGCTCACCGCCGAATATCGGATGTTGCCCGGAGCCACGCCCGATCGCCAAGAACGCGAATTCCTCAAACTGTCGGGCCGCACCCAAGAGATTCAGCGCTTAATTGGGCGGAGTTTACGATCGGTGCTAGACCTAGAGGCTTTGGGAGAACGCACCATCACGATCGATGCCGATGTCTTGCAAGCCGACGCAGGAACACGCACCGCCTCGATCACCGGAGCATTTGTTGCCCTACAAGATGCGATCGATCATCTGCTCAAACGCGGAGAACTGGAGCGATCGCCCATTGTTCATCAGGTTGCTGCTGTTTCCGTGGGGCTGATTCAAGAGTCCCCATTTCTCGATCTTGACTACCTCGAAGATGTCACGGCTGATATTGATTTCAACGTAGTCATGAACGAAGATTTGAACCTGATTGAAGTGCAGGGAACCGCAGAAGCAGGAAGTTTTAGCCGAACTCAATTAGATCAGATTATGAACTTTGCAGAAAAGGGGATTCGCGAGTTGCTAAAATTGCAGCGTCAGGCGCGTCAGCCGTAAACTTGCGAGTTTGTTGTATCTGCCTCTGAGTGATTGACTCTAACCGAGTAACCGTGAAAAGTTTTCAACTATCAGCCAAAGAACTGAAATTTTGTGGTTTTTCGTCCGCGAAAAGTCATTAAATAGAAGATGAAAATCGCGCTTTATACCTGATAAATACTGGTTTAGCCTGGGTATGTCTCACCAAGACCATTTGACGGTTAACAGTGACCTCACCGTTCTCAACCATGTGCAGAAATGGTTTGAGCAACTTTGGCAACAAAACAATCCTCAGCCTGCCTGGCGCGACAGCCAGTTATATCGACTCAACCTGGCCCTAGCAGAAGGGTTTACCAATGCCGTTCGCCATGCTCACTCTGGCCTATCTGCCGACACCTCCATCGAAATTGAAGTGGCCCAACACGACGATCGTACCGAGATTCGCATTTGGGACTGGGGACAGCCCTTTGACCCCAACGGCATCGAAGAGCCAGAGCCAGGAACCTTGCGAGAAGGCGGCTATGGGTGGTTTCTACTGCGACGACTCGCCGATCGAGTCAGCTACGATCGCTTGGGCCAGCGCAACTGTCTATTGATTGTCAAATATACAAATCAGGGATAGAGGGAGCAGAGGATTGAGCTTGCTTCCCAAAACCGTGAGCTAGACTTGATACAAGCATCCCAGTAGGCAAAAGGCAAGCAGAAATGATGAAAGGTTGGAAAGCATTGGCCAGTCGGAACCCCACGCGCAAAAGTTCAGCCGTTACCCGCATGGTGATGATTGGCTGGGTAGTGGCCCAGAGCATCATGGTGGGAAATCCGGCGATCGCGCAAAACCGCGAAACTCTGACCTACAGCCAATTGTTGCAAAAAATTGATGCGGGTGAAGTCGTCAAAGTCGAACTGGATGAAGCCCAGCGCGTCGCTAGGGTGCAGCTAGAGAAACAGAAAAAGAATGAGCCGATGGTAGAAGTGCCCCTGCTCGATCGCAACCCCGAACTCATTGAGCGGCTGAAGGCAAATAAAGTCAGCTTCGATTCTCGACCCACGGCTGACAACAGCGTTGTGATGGGGCTGGTAGCAAATTTGCTGCTGTTTATCCTGTTGATTGCCGGGCTGCTGCTGATTTTGCGCCGATCTACCAATGCACCGGGCGGGCCAGGGCAGGCGATGAGTTTTGGCAAGTCTCGTGCTCGCTTTCAGATGGAAGCCAAAACAGGTGTGATGTTTGACGACGTAGCAGGCATCGAAGAAGCCAAAGAAGAACTGCAAGAAGTGGTCACTTTTCTCAAAAAGCCCGAACGCTTTACGGCAGTGGGTGCGCGAATTCCTAAAGGCGTGTTGCTGATTGGCCCCCCTGGAACAGGTAAAACCATGCTGGCTAAAGCGATCGCTGGGGAGGCTGGTGTGCCCTTCTTCTCGATCTCTGGCTCCGAGTTTGTGGAAATGTTTGTGGGGGTGGGTGCATCTCGCGTTCGCGATCTATTCAAAAAAGCCAAAGAAAACGCACCCTGCATCATCTTTATTGACGAAATTGACGCAGTGGGGCGGCAGAGAGGAACAGGAATTGGCGGCGGCAATGATGAGCGCGAGCAAACCCTAAACCAGTTGCTTACCGAGATGGATGGCTTTGAGGGCAATACTGGAATTATTATTATTGCCGCCACCAACCGCCCCGATGTGCTCGATTCTGCTTTGCTGAGGCCGGGTCGGTTCGATCGTCAAGTCACCGTCGATCTGCCCAGCTATAAAGGGCGACTGCGAATTCTAGAAGTTCACGCTCGCAACAAAAAAATGTCTCCTGAGGTTTCTCTTGAAGCCGTTGCCCGGCGGACTCCTGGCTTTTCGGGGGCGGAAATTGCCAACCTGCTAAACGAGGCCGCAATTCTGACAGCCCGACGACGCAAAGATGAGATCGGCGGGTTAGAGATTGACGACGCGATCGACCGCATCACGATCGGTCTCACCCTGACTCCGCTGCTCGACAGCAAGAAAAAACGCCTGATCGCCTATCACGAGGTGGGTCACGCCCTATTGATGACCCTGCTCAAAAACTCTGACCCTCTCAACAAAGTCACCATTATTCCCCGTTCGGGTGGCATTGGCGGATTTGCTCAACAGGCCTTCAACGAAGACATGATCGACAGTGGACTCTACACCCGCGCCTGGATGACCGATCGCATCACCATGTCCTTAGGAGGTCGCGCTGCCGAAGCAGAAATTTTTGGGGAGGCAGAAGTCACCGCCGGAGCCAGTGGCGATCTGAGAGCCGTTGCTGACTTGGCCCGTGAGATGGTGACGCGCTATGGCATGTCAAAGCTGGGATTGGTTGCCCTCGAAGGGTCAGGCAACGAAGTTTTCTTGGGTCGTGGCTATACCCCTCGCAATGAATACTCTGAGGATGTCGCCGAACAGATCGATCAGCAGGTGAAGGCGATCGCCGTCCAGTGCTACGAAGAAGCGCGCCGCCTGATTCGTGAGAACCGTGCCCTGGTCGATCGCCTGGTTGATATGCTCTTAGAGCAAGAAACGATCGAGGGTGAAGAATTTCGGCAAATCGTAACAGAATATCGTGAACAGCCCAGCGATCGACTCGATAAGGTGGCTTCTGAGCAGACCAGCCTCCAAGCTTAGGATTGTGGATTAAATAACCTGTGGGGCGGGTGTCTCACCCATTCGGACAGGCAAGATGCCCGTCCCACAAGAATTGTGCAGTTTATTAAATCCAAGTTCCTTAGCTTATGGCGGGCTACGATCGGTTGCCAGACGGACGATCGTTCGCCTCCTCTCCCTGGCGGCGAGTTATGTCGATCACCAGTCTGCCGTCAAAGCCAGGAATGGGAGCCGCAGGTTTGATCATTTGGACGCGCACCTGTTCCACGGGGTGAAATGCTAGAACTGCTTCAGCGATCAGGGTAGCCAGCCGTTCTAGCAGCGTCAAACGTGAAGTTTGGACAATGTTTTGAACAATTTCAATGATGTCACAGTAGTTAAGTGTGTCTTGCAAGCGATCGCTCCGCCCTGCCTCGGATAGGTCTAACCAAAGGGTCAGATCGACCTCAAACCACTGACCCAAGGTTTGTTCTTCGGGGAGTGCGCCCGTGTAGCCATAGGCACGAATTGTTTGAATGTGAATGCAGTCCGCTACTTTTTCCACAAATTGTTGCCCTTAAATTGATAGCCCTTTTGCACATAGTAATTTTTAATCCATACCCCAAACCGAGTGATAGAAACAGTTTCAGGCGGTGACACTCGATCGAACTGAGCCAGAAGCTTGGGCGGCACTGGGAACCAGTCATCCGACAAAATGACCGCGTTTCGACCCTGAAGTGAGGAGTTGTTTGGATACCAAAAATCAAACTGATCAACCCGATCGGAGAGGGCAATGACCGCTTTGTTGTTTAACTGGTACGCTAACGCAGCAGCCGATCGGTAATCTGTTGTGATCAACAACGGCGATGCACCCAACATTTCTGCTTGTGTTGTCACTACTGTTTCTATTTTATCCCAACCAAACAACATGCGTGAATCTGGATCGGCATCTCGACTGACCAGGGCAGAGAGGGGTAGCAGCCCATAATGCATGACTAATAGTGTTGCAAAGAGCAATCCATAAAGTTGTGTAACCCAGAAAATAGGTTTAACCTTGAGCGTTGAGTTTTGCGTTGAACCTTGAACGAAGAAAGCGGTGGGCAAGAGCGGGAAAAGCAGCAGGTAGGCGGTGATATTCCAATAGTAGAGAGCGGCAGAAACCAGAGAAAGTAGGATGAGAAAAATTGACGA
Source organism: Leptolyngbyaceae cyanobacterium CSU_1_3 (assembly GCA_012034655.1). Classification (GTDB taxonomy): domain Bacteria; phylum Cyanobacteriota; class Cyanobacteriia; order Leptolyngbyales; family Leptolyngbyaceae; genus JAAUOZ01. The sequence goes on from JAAUOZ010000031.1 coordinate 8,040, forward strand.
AACTGCAAACACCCAGAGGGCAACCGTTGGGTAAAGTGAATTTTTGCGTATCAGCGAAGATGGGCGTGTAAGACTGGTGTAGAAGCCTCGCCAATAGAAGGGAGAAACCACCAAAAATGAGACGATCGTAAACGCTAGAAATGCACCAACTTTAATACCAGGACTAGCCGGCTGAACGCTACGATCGAAGTAATAGTGAAAAGATTGAAATCCATTCGATATATTCCACCCCAACACCGGGATGAATGACAGAGACACGATCGCGGCTGCCCCATAGAGACGACGATCGCGCCACAAAGCCCGAACTCGTCGATCGGCAATCAATACTGCGACGAACCCAAAAATTACAAAAATAGCGTTGTATTTACACAGCATCGCCAACCCGATCGCGATTGCAGAAGCATATAGTCGCCAGGTTTGCGCTTGACGATCGAGATAACCATCTAGAAACGTCACAAACCAGTAAGCAGCGATCAGCGAAAACGTAATCAACCAATGATCGTGCCAGGCTAAAGATAAGAAGAGAAAATACAGAGGAGATGCCAAAATCAAGAGTACAGTTAACAAAAAGTAATACTGAATCTCTCGGCAATACAGATACGAAATAATTTTATAATATGTATAAAATAATGCAGCATTACTGAATAAGTTAGAAAGCCGCAATGCAAATGTAGACCGACCAACGATCGCACTCAGACCGCCTTGAATCCAGGCGTTTAAGGGGGGATGATCATAGTAAGACCACCCTGGATTTTGCCCCCAGAGCCAATAATAAGCCTCATCCGAATTGGGAAACACCGCAAACCAAAACCCCAATCGCAGGAGCGCAAAAGCCACCAAAAGAAACAGCCAGCGTTTTGAGATCAAACTTTTAAAAACAGATGTAAAAACGATCGTAGACCTGCGTAACCGCTCAGTCTGGTTAATTGTTAAATTGTTACATCAATTACACCTCGATCGCATTTTTTCACATAGTCTACTTTGATCACTTGCCCTGATAATGATGTCTTGGCAATTCTTCCCTTTCGAGGAGTCATATTGTGAGTATTAGACGATCGCTCTATCTGCCCCGCCGTCAAGTAATTCGAGGTTTGTTAGGCACGGCTGCCTTTGGGATTTCTTCTCGATTGTGGGCAGGATGCAGTTCTAACCAGAGTCCTAGTGCTTCGACTCCAGACAGCCCTGGAGCCAGCCCCGCTGGTGACAAAGAGCTAGTGATGGGGTTCATCTATGTCGGAGCTAAGGACGATTTTGGCTGGAACCAGTCCCACGCAGAGGGCAAAGAGGGGGTCTCTAAACTAGCAGGCGTGAAAACCGTCGAACAGGCAAACGTGCCCGAAACCACCGAAGTGCAAGAAGCCATGCGAAGCATGATCGAGCAAGAAGGCGCAACAGTGCTCTTTCCGACCTCGTTTGGCTACTTCGATCCGCACATCGTCAAGATGGCTAAAGATTATCCTAACGTGCAGTTTTTTCACTGTGGCGCACTCTGGAAAGAAGGATTACCCAACAACATTGGCAGCTACTTTGGCGATGTAGACGAAGCGCAATATGTGGCAGGTAGAATTGCCGCTCAGACCAGCAAAACTGGCAAACTTGGATTTGTGGCCGCCAAGCCCATCAACCCGGTGCTGCGAAACATCAACGGCTTTATGTTGGGCGCACGCAGTGTCAAACCTGAGATTACGATGCGCGTGATTTTCACAGGAGATTGGTCGCTGCCCGTCAAGGAAGCGGAAGCCACCAACTCCTTAGCTGACCAGGGAATCGATGTCGTAGGGATGCATGTAGACAGCCCGAAAGTCGTGATCGAAACGGCTCAAAAGCGAGGAATTTTCACCTCTGGCTTCCACACCGTTCAGTCGTCTCTTGCACCACAACTTTATTTGACAGGAACCGCCTGGGATTGGACTAGCGTGTATTCTAATTATGCTGAAATGATTAAAGCAGGCAAAACCCTGATGAATGGAGGCATTCCCCATCTGATCAGAGGCAGCCTGAAGGAAAAATTTGTCAAGCTTGCGCCCTATGGTGCGGCGGTTGCCGATGCCACCAAAAAAGATGCAGACGACACGATCGCCAAATTTTCCAGTGGCGATCTTGCAGTCTACAAAGGGGCGATCGAGTCTAACAATGGTCAGGTAAAAATTCCTTCAGGAACCGCCTTCAAGATCACCGATCCGTCGCTCGACAAAATTGACTGGTTAGCCGATGGAGTCGTTGGCAGCGCTACCTAAGGGGCTTGCGGATCAATAACATACCAGCGTTAAGGGCACTGCCATGCCTCGACGAGTATTCATTTTTTCGGGTGTTTTATTGCCGCGATCGCCCCTAGCATTCTCCATTTCCGCTCGCAACGTGCCCTCCCCCATTCCCCACCCTCCTCCCCATGCTCAGTTCTTCTCAGTGGCGCAGAACCGCCGAAGCAATTTGCATTCCCATTGGTGCGTTGATTTTTTCTCTGATTTTGTTTGGGCTATTTTGTGCGGCGGCGGGGGCAAACCCGTTTGCGGTCTATGCCGCTATCCACAAAGCGGCGTTTGGGAGTTGGTCGGCGTTTCAGGACACCTTAATTCGGGCGGCTCCGTTGATGTTGACTTCACTGTGTACGGCGCTGCCTGCCCAATTGGGGTTGGTGATCATTGGCAATGAGGGGGCGCTGGTGATCGGCGGAGTGGCGGCGATCGCGGCGGGTCTGGCGGTGGCAGGGTCGGCTCCCACGATGGTGGTGCAAAGTGTGATGGCGATCGCGGGTCTGGTTGCGGGCGGCGTGTGGATTGGTACAGTGGGCGCATTACGGCACTATCGAGCCGTGAACGAGACCATTAGTAGTCTGTTGATGAACTACATTGCCATCGCCTTACTGAACCATCTAGTGGGTGGGCCGATGCGCGATCCGAGTTCTCTCAATAAGCCGTCGAGTTATCCGATTCCAGAAATCGACAAATTGGGGATGCTGCCGTTTACGCGTGTTCATTATGGGCTACTTTACGGAATTATTGCCTGCGTGATTGCGTACTTTTTGATTCAGCGCACCACGTTTGGGTTTGCCGCTCGAACGGCTGGGGGCAACGTCAAAGCGGCAAGAATTGCGGGGTTGCCCGTGGGGAAATTGACGATCGCCATCTGTTTTTTGGCAGGGTCTTGTGCGGGGTTGGCGGGCATGGTAGAAGTGGCCGCAGTTCACGGTCGTGCGAATGAATCGTTGAATGCTAACTATGGATACGCAGGTATTCTCGTGGCATTCATTGCTCGATATAATCCGATCGCGGCCAGCATTGTTGCCGTTTTACTCGGTGGCATTCTCGCGAGTGGTGGAATTTTGCAGCGAAGACTGGGACTGCCAGATGCGACCGTGTATGTTTTTCAGGGTCTCGTTTTCTTGGTAGTTCTATACAGCGAATCATTGTACGGGCGGTTTGCCGTGTTCAAAGAACGCGATTCTGCTCCTATGGCCTCGTCTGCGATCGTTGAGTAAATTAACTTGATAGGAGTTAGGCATGGCAACTGAAGCACTCGGCTGGTGGGGCGTTCCCTTGGGCATTATGGCGGGAATTTTGCGGGGCAGTGCCCCATTTTTGTTTGTGAGCTTGGGCGAATGTTTGACCGAAAAGAGCGGCAAAATTAACCTGGGACTAGAAGGAACGCTGCTGATGGGGGCAATGAGTGCCTATGGTGTTTCCTACCTGAGTGAGAAAACGGTAGGGGCGGCGATCGCGCCTTGGTTGGGCGTGTTGGTGGCTGGGTGCGCGGGGATGGTTTTAGGCTTCATTCATGCGTGGCTTTCTCAACAGCCCAAGGTCAATGATGTGGCCGTCGGGATTGCGATGATCATTTTTGGCAGTGGGGTGGCTTTCTTTCTAGGAAAGCCGTTCATCCAGCCGCCTGCCCCCCAGCTTCCGGCGTTTTCTCTCGGCTGGTGGAGCAGCATCTCGCAGGTGCAATCAGCCTTGCAGGTAAGCCCGCTATTTTTGATTGGCCTTGCGATCGCGCCCCTGATGGCCTGGTTTTTTCGGTCAACGCGCTGGGGGTTGTTCATTCGGGCGGTAGGAGATAGCCCAGATGCAGCGTTGGCGATGGGGGTTTCGGTCAAGAAAGTGCGGATGCTGTGCATTATTGTGGGCAGCTTTCTAGCAGGAATTGGTGGCGCTTATCTGTCGCTTTACTATCCGGGCAGTTGGTCAGAACGGATTTCGAGCGGTCAAGGGTTAATGGCGGTGGCGCTGGTGATTTTTGCGCGGTGGAATCCGATTCAGTGTCTTTGGGCATCGATGTTGTTTGGAGGAGCGCAGTCGTTGGGCCCTGCTCTGCAAGCGGTTGGCATTGAGGGTGGATACTATCTATTTAATGCGTCGCCCTACATTCTGACGCTGTTGATTATGATCATCACCTGTTCACCCAAGAAAACTCTTTCGGGCGCACCAGGAGCGTTGGGGACTATGACTTGAGGAAAGAGGAGGGAAAAAAGATGAAGGGGCAGAATTATTTATAAGACGCATTTCGCCTCCGCTCAAGGCTCAAAATCTCCCCTAAAGGAGGGTTGAGCGCAGTCGAAACCCGGCATCTAGTTGGCTTTAATTCCACCCTGCTATTTGGTGGTCTGTCAAGAATTTTTTGAGGAATTTTTAGCTCCTCAAAAATAACCTCAAAAATAACCGGTTTCCCATTCCCGATCCGTCTATTAAAGTTTGACAGACTACTAGATTTGTGAGGAGTTTCTATGAGTTATCGGATGCATCGCCGTGCCTATGCAGAAACCTTTGGCCCCACGGTGGGCGATCGAATTCGTCTGGCCGACACAGAACTGATAATTGAAGTCGAGCAAGACTACACCACCTATGGTGAAGAGGTAAAATTTGGCGGCGGTAAGGTGATTCGCGATGGCATGGGTCAGTCTCCGATCACCAACGAAGAGGGCGCAGTCGATGCGGTGATCACCAACGCGCTGATTTTAGATTGGTGGGGAGTGGTCAAAGCGGATATTGGGATCAAAGACGGCAAGATAGCGGCGATCGGCAAAGCTGGAAATCCCTATATTCAAGACAATGTGACGATCGTCATTGGCCCTGGAACCGAGGCGATCGCCGGAGAAGGGCTGATTCTGACGGCTGGAGGCATCGACGCGCATATTCACTTTATCTGCCCTCAGCAGATCGAAGTGGCGATCGCCTCCGGAGTCACCACCTTGATTGGCGGTGGCACGGGGCCAGCAGCCGGAACCAACGCCACCACCTGCACCCCCGGCCCGTGGAATATTTACCGCATGTTGCAAGCGGTGGAGGCCTTCCCAATCAATGTGGGGTTTCTGGGTAAGGGTAATGCTAGTCAGCCTGCTGCCCTAGAAGAACAGGTGAAAGCGGGAGCCATGGGCTTAAAGCTGCACGAAGATTGGGGCACAACACCGGCGGCGATCGATACCTGTCTGAGTGTGGCCGATGAGTACGATATTCAGGTAGCCATCCACACCGATACCCTCAATGAGGCGGGGTTTGTCGAAGATACGATCGCCGCTTTCAAAAATCGCGTCATTCACACCTATCACACCGAAGGTGCAGGAGGAGGACACGCGCCCGACATCATCAAGGTCTGCGGCGAAGCCAATGTGCTGCCCTCTTCGACCAATCCAACTCGCCCTTATACGCTCAACACCCTCGACGAACACCTCGACATGCTCATGGTCTGCCACCATTTGGATGCCAGCATTCCTGAAGACGTGGCGTTTGCAGAATCGCGAATTCGCCGCGAGACGATCGCCGCCGAAGATATCCTGCATGATTTGGGTGCGTTTAGCATGTTGTCTTCTGACTCGCAGGCGATGGGGCGAATTGGAGAAGTGATCATTCGCACCTGGCAAACCGGGCACAAAATGAAGGTTCAGCGCGGAGCATTGCCAGAAGATTCCTCCCGCAACGATAATCACCGTGCCAAACGCTACATCGCAAAGTATACGATCAACCCAGCGATCGCCCACGGCATTGCTACCCATGTGGGATCGGTCGAAGTCGGCAAACTAGCAGATCTCTGCCTGTGGCGACCTGCTATGTTTGGCGTAAAGCCTGAAATGGTCATCAAAGGCGGCATGATTGCCTGGTCGCAAATGGGCGATGCCAATGCCAGCATTCCCACCCCGCAGCCGGTGCACATGCGACCGATGTTTGGCAGTTTTGGGGGGGCGATCGCTGCCACGTCTCTGACGTTTCTTTCGCAAGCGGCGCTCAAAAAAGGCATTCCTGACAGGCTAGGCCTCCAAAAGCAAGCGATCGCTGTGTCGGGCATTCGCACCCTCACCAAGCGAGACATGAAACTCAACGATGCACTACCCAAAATGGAAGTCGATTCTGAAACCTACGCGGTGCGGGCAGATGGGCAACTACTCACCTGCGAACCTGCAACCGTCTTGCCAATGGCGCAGCGATATTTTTTATTCTAATAAAGCTTGATAGGCACAAAAAAAGAAGGGACTGAGGTATGTCCCTTCTTCGAGAATCTGTAGGTTGCCCCACAGAATCTAGTTGACCAAAAACGCAAACTTGAGGCAAAAGCCTACATCAAACCGAGGAAGCGAAGCACTCCTTCATGGGCAAAATATTCAGTGATCAGAGCAGAGATGAAGCCGATCATGGCGAATCGACCATTCCAAAGCTCTGCCTGGGGAGTGAAACCAAACTTCCAAGCATTGCGGTCTTCGACAACGGGAGCAGTCACTTTGTTTGTAGTCATGGCTGTTACTCTTGAACGCATTTGCTGTTTCTAATGTAAAGCAATATTACAAAAAGTGTCAAAGTATTAATTCAAAGGAATGCAATGCAATAAGTTTTGCTTATGATCGGCAAACTTCGAGCCAGGTGAACTTCGCCAGAGATATGCCGCTATCATGGGAACTATTGATTGATATTTGTAACAAATCATCAATGATTGTTTCCTCTTCTAGCTTCACCAAACTCAAGAATTCTCTCCAAGAGAAGATTTTCTTTGGTCACGAACCTTCAACGGAGTTGATCGCAATTTTGCTGGTCTACTTTGTTCAGGGGATTATTGGCTTATCACGTCTAGCAATCAGCTTCTTCTTGAAGGATGAGTTGGGGCTAAGTCCGGCGGATGTATCGGCGCTGCTGGGAATTGTAGCCCTACCGTGGATGGTTAAGCCTTTGTTTGGCTTCGTCTCAGACGGGCTGCCGATTTTTGGGTATCGCAGGCGACCTTACCTAATTTTGTCGGGCTTTTTGGGCGCAGCCTCCTGGGTGGCCCTGGCGACGATTGTTCATTCTCCCCTAACCGCCACCCTGACGATCGCCCTCGGCTCAATGTCGATCGCCATCAGCGATGTGATTGTCGATTCCTTAGTAGTCGAACGGGCGCGCCATGAATCGGTGAGCGGTGCAGGATCGCTGCAAGCTTTGTGCTGGGGTGCTTCGGCTGTGGGCGGTCTAATGACAGCCTACTTTAGCGGCGCGCTGCTTCAGCAGTTTGATACGCGCACGGTCTTTGCCATTACGGCCACCTTTCCATTGATTGTGTCGGCAGTGGCCTGGCTGATTGCCGAAGATCCGGTGAGCGAAAAACCAGACTGGTCGATCGTCCGCAATCAACTAGGGCAACTTAAGCAGGCCGTTACTCAGAAAGCAATCTGGCTACCCACAGCCTTTCTGTTTCTCTGGCAAGCCACCCCCACCGCCGAGTCTGCTTTCTTTTATTTTTCGACCAATGAGTTGGGGTTTGAGCCAGAATTTTTGGGACGGGTGCGGCTGGTGACGAGCATTGCCGCCCTCGTGGGAATTTGGATCTATCAGCGTTTTCTAAAGACCGTGCCATTTCGGATGATTTTTGGCTGGTCGATCGTCATCTCTTCGGTGCTGGGCATGTCAATGCTGTTGCTGGTGACTCATGCCAATCGGGCGATCGGGCTAGACGATCGCTGGTTTAGCTTGGGCGATAGCCTGGTGCTGACGGTGATGGGGCAAATTGCCTTTATGCCCGTCCTGGTGTTGGCGGCAAGGCTCTGCCCACCGGGGGTTGAAGCCACCCTCTTTGCTTTATTAATGTCAGTGGTTAATCTAGCTGGGCTAGTTTCCTATGAGCTTGGCGCAGTGTTGACTCATTGGCTCGGCGTGAATGAATCCAATTTCGATAAGCTTTGGCTGCTGGTAGTCATTACAAATCTGACAACTTTGTTGCCGCTACCATTTTTGGGTTGGCTTCCGGCGGCGAACCAAGAGGTTGATGCTGATGCCCAGATCACCTTTGCGATCGAAGCTGACAGTTCCGCCTCTAAGCACCTGGCACAGCCATTTTTGCCCGATCTTGTTTCAGAATTAATTCCACGACGAGACACGATCGAAGGAGATCTGTGAGATTCCTAGATAACGCGATTGCTCAAAGCATTAGTAAACACTAAAAGAAAAAGTTAAGCACGAATGAGTATGCAAGGGTTTCAACTTCACGAACAGGCTTCTACAGTTCCAATTACGTCTTACAACATAGAAGAGTGGCAGAAGGGCTATCGCTCTCTTAAACAAGAGCATGATTATTGGATTGATGAAGTAGAGGGAGAAATACCACCAGAGCTAGAAGGAACTTTATATCGCAACGGCCCTGGGCTGTTGGATGTGAACGGACAGCGAATTCAACATCCGTTTGATGGAGATGGCATGATCTGCGCGATCGCCTTTAAGCAAGGTCGTGCACACTTTCGTAATCGCTTTGTCCGTACAGAAGGCTACATTGCAGAACAGGAAGCTGGAAAGATCCTTCACAGAGGTGTGTTTGGGACGCAAAAGCCCGGAGGATGGTTTGCGAATGCTTTTGATATGAAAATCAAAAACATTGCGAATACTCAAATTCTTTACTGGGGCGGAAAGCTGCTGGCTCTCTGGGAAGCGGCTGAGCCTCACCAACTCGACCCGCGATCGCTCGAAACATTAGGCCTAGAATTCTTTGATGGTGCAATTCAACCCGGCGAATCGTTTGCCGCCCATCCCTGGATCGATCCATCTTCACAATTTGACCAGGGTGCACCGTGTCTGGTGAACTTTTCCATTCAGGCAGGGCTATCTTTTACGATTAACATCTATGAGTTAGACACCGCAGGCAAGGTTGTTCGCCAGCAAAATCACCCGGTTCCTGGCTTTGCCTTCATTCACGACTTTGCCATCACGCCCAACTACTGCGTCTTTTTTCAAAATCCGGTGCGGTTTAATCCATTGCCGTTTTTGATGGGAATGCGATCGGCGGGAGAATGCATTCAGTTTCAACCCGACCAGCCGACACGAGTGATCATTATTCCTCGCAACACTGCGTCTCGCCCAAAACCGATCGTTCTAGACACCCAATCTGGTTTTGTCTTTCACCATGCAAACGCCTACGAGCAAGCGGGCGAAATTGTGATCGACTCTATTTGTTACGAGAATTTGCCCTCGGTTGAGCCAGGGGCAGACTATCGGGACACTAAGTTTGAGAGTCTTATGCCGGGTCAACTCTGGCGATTTCACCTGAACCTCGAAACCAAAACAGTCCAGCGCCAACTGCTAGAGCCTCGCTGCTGTGAGTTTCCCTTTGTGCACCCGGCTCAGGCGGGGCGGAAGCATCGATTTATCTATATGGGTGCGGCTCACACGGCCGATGGCAATGCGCCGCTCCAGGCAATTTTGAAGGTTGATGTGGAGTCTGATCAGCGTCAACTTTGGAGCGCTGCACCGAATGGATATGTCGGCGAACCTGTCTTTGTGCCGCGTGGAACTGCCGATGAGTCTGGGCTTTACACCGAGTTGCAGAGTGACGAAGATGAGGGTTGGTTGTTCACAATGGTGTACGACAGCAAATACGATCGCACTGATGTCGTCATTCTCGACGCAAAAGATCTAGAGAAAGGGGCGATCGCTCGTCTCCATCTCAAGCACCACGTCCCCTACGGGCTACACGGCAGCTTTACCCCCCATTATTTTGAATCCTAACTGCCCGCAGACAAGTAATACGATTTTTGGGTTTTAGGTTCTGGATGCTGGGTTTGATCCAGGATCTAGAGTCCAAAATTTTCAAGGTGATGGGCTACTGGTGGGGCTGGGCGGGGGTGAGGCACTCGGACTGACGGTTGGGCTGGGCGTTGAGGGAGCGAAACTGGTTGGGGTCGGACTGGCTTTGGATTTCTCTTTGGGTTTCTCTTTGAGTTGTTTCCATTCAGAAAGGGGTCGATCGACGGCATTCTGAAAATCGATCGGCACTTGCAAAACTGCCAGATCTTGAGTGCCATCTGTGGGCGGATCGGCAAGCGCATAGAGAAAACTGCGATTGAAGTTTGGCTTGCCAAGCAGCAAACGATGGGTTTTTTGGTTGTTGAGTTGCACTTCTACGGTGGCAAAAGGGGGTTCTAGCCCAAATTCTGATTTGCGCCCCACCGGAGTTGGCAGCGTGCGATCGCTCCGGCTGGTTGCCAGCAAACTGAGCAAAAATGCTACGGATGCCTCATTTGCTGGAGTGTTTTCGGGAGCAATCATTCGCCAAGCAGATGAATTGATGGCTCCATTTTTTTCAGATCCGGCTGGGGCGGACTTCTCAAACTTTAGCGTCTGCTTAGAAATCTGCACCGTAAACGCGTTCACGTCCGCTTCTTTGAAAGCAAACACAGGGTTTGCCTCTGACTTAATTCCGGTTTGCTGAGAGGGTTTTTGCACCTCTTGAAGAAAGACAAAACCACCCAAAGCCAACGCACTAAACAGCAAAATCAGCGGAGTTTTTGAAGCTTCATAGCACACTAGTTTTCACTAGAAGAAATACACGGCCCATTATTTTCATTCTCTCGTGCAGCGTCATGAATTTGGCAGCAGAGCCATGATCTGCTCAACAAAGATCTGATGATCTAAAACTGGTTTTGAGATGTAACCATCTGCGCCGCTTTGGTTGAGAAATTTCTCACGATCGCCATCCATCGCGTGGGCGGTCAGCAAAATCACAGGCAGATCAGAGGTTTGCGGGTCGGTCTTCAACATTTTGGTGATCTGAATGCCATCGACCATTTTGCCTTTGTAAATGCTGCGCGATAGAGACACATCCATCAAAATTAAATCAACTTCTCGTGCCTGGGCAATTTGCAAAACTTCCTCAACATTTTCAGTAGATTTGACTACTAACCCGCCTCGTCGGTTGAGCACCGCAGAAAAAACTCGGACATTTACCCGATCATCGTCCACAATCAAAACTGTTGCCATGCGGCTGTTCTCCGTACTTCTGGCGATCGACTCAAAAGAATTTATGAAGCTTGACTTGCTAAAATGAAACTAGAGTAGTACTTATGTATCTACAACCTATAGATTGACACAGCCATCCGCCCCTCAACATCGCCCCCAATTATGACGTTACTCACTCGGCAACAGTGCCACAATTTGATCGACAAACGATTGATGATCCACCACGGGCTTCGAGATATATCCGTCTGCACCGCTTTGTTGGAGGAAGGTTTCGCGATCGCCCTCCATCGCATGAGCCGTCACCAAAATAACTGGTAGATTTGCCGTCAGGGCATCGGCCTTCAAAAGCTGCGTAAGTTGAATACCATTCATTGACTTGCCCTGGTAGATGCTGCGTGACAGCGACACATCCATCAAGATAATGTCCGCCTCACCCGCCTGGGCAATTTGGATCACCTCATCCACATTTTCAGTATGCTTGACCGCCAACCCACCTCGTTTGGTCAAAATCTTGGAGAAAACACGGGCATTGATCAAATCATCCTCCACAATTAAGACGGTTTTCATTCGCGGCTTCCTCTTTGCAAAATTTGAAACGACCCAGAACGATCAACGGCATTGCTCAACTGTGATAAGACCTTTAGGGGTGCAAGCATGTTAAGTGTGACTACACTGAAATTAGAACAAAGTTTTGTAAAGTTCGGAACGAAGGGACAAGGCTCATGGCGAAACAGTTAAACATTCTCCCAACAGGCCAGGTTATCACGACTGCCCTGCACACGGAGATGCAACAATCGTATCTGGAATACGCCATGAGCGTGATTGTGGGTCGAGCGTTGCCAGATGTGCGCGACGGTCTTAAGCCTGTCCATCGTCGAATTTTATACGCGATGCACGAGTTGGGGTTAGTGCCCGATCGCCCCTATCGCAAATGTGCCCGTGTGGTCGGCGATGTGCTGGGCAAATATCACCCCCACGGAGATCAGTCGGTTTATGACGCGCTGGTTCGCCTGGTGCAAGACTTTTCCAGTCGGTATCCCTTGCTGGGAGGCCACGGAAACTTTGGCTCAGTAGATAACGATCCCCCGGCGGCGATGCGTTATACCGAGACTAGACTCGCCCCGATCGGCAACGAAGCATTGCTGACTGAAATTGGAGAAGCCACCGTCGAATTTGTCGGCAATTTCGACAATTCTCAACAAGAGCCTACCGTCTTGCCGGCCCAGTTACCCATTCTGCTGCTAAACGGCAGTTCCGGAATCGCCGTAGGCATGGCAACCAATATTCCGCCGCACAACTTGGGCGAAATCGTAGACGGGTTGATCGCGCTGATCGACAACCCCGATCTCTCAGACGAAAAACTGTTTCAACTCATTCCTGCTCCCGACTTTCCGACGGGGGGCGAGATTGTGGGCATAGAGGGGGTGCGCGAAGCCTACACCACAGGCAGAGGAAGCGTTCCGGTGCGCGGCATCACCAATATAGAAGAAGTTAACGTCGGTCGCGGCAAACACAAGCGAGTCGCTATCATCATCACTGAGCTACCGTTTCAGGTGAACAAAGCGGCGCTGATTGAAAAAATTGCCGAACTGGTGAATCAGGGCAAAATTGACGGTATCGCAGATCTGCGGGATGAGAGCGATCGGGAGGGTATCCGCGTGGTGATTGAACTGCGACGCGACATAAATCCGCAAAAAATCCTCAGTGCCCTCTATCGCCAAACCGCCCTGCAAAGCAATTTTGGGGTGATTTTCCTGGCTTTGAGTAACGGTCAACCCAAGCAGATGACCCTGCGCCAACTGCTGCAAGAATTTCTCAGCTTTAGAGAAACTACCCTGACACGCCGCTACCGTCACGAATTAGAGCAGGCAGAAAGCCAGATTCATGTGGTCGAAGGTCGGCTCAAAGCCCTGTCTAATCTAGATGCGGTGATTGAAATTCTTCGCAATGCGCCCGACGGCAGCACCGCTAAAATTCAGCTACAAGAACGGTTGGATTTGAGCGATCGCCAATCTGATGCCATTCTCTCGATGCCGTTGCGCCGCCTGACTGCCCTAGAGCGTCAAAGCCTGCAAACCGAATTTGAGGAACTGACCCTGCAAGTTAAGGAGTTGCAGAAGCTATTGGGCGATCGCCGCGAACTGTTGAAAGCGCTGAAGAAAGACCTGCGAACCCTGCGAAAGAAATATGCTGACGATCGCCGCACAAAAATTGCGGCAATGGATATGAAACCAGAGGAACCAGACGGGCGATCGGGACGGGCCACCCAGCTCACCTCTGCGGCATCGGCTCCGTCATCTGCAACTGATGGCACGCTGGCGATCGAATTTGAGGAAGAAGCACAGGAAACAGTGGTGGAGATTACCCAACGGGGATATGTGCGACGATATTCTCCTAAAGCCTATGAGAAACAGGTTCGTACTCGCGCCGACAACACAGCGACGAATGGGCTAGAAGATAACGAAGACTTTGGAGTGCAAACACAATATACAACTACAAAGGAATCGCTAATTGTCACGACGCGCAACGGTAAGGCATATGCGGTGAAAGTGGCAGAAATTCCCCAGGCTTCAGGGCGATCGCGCGGTACGCCTTTGGTGACATTACTTCCGGCAGCGGCTCAGGGTGTGCCCGATGGGATTGCAGGTAGCTTCATTTTGCCTGAAAATCTGGAGGATCAGTCACTCTTGCTGCTGACGCGACAGGGGCGAGTCAAACGGTTAGCCCTCTCAGAATTTACAGAGTTGACGGGTCGCGGGTTGACGGTGCTCAAGCTTAAGGAAGACGATCAATTACAGTTGGCCAGTCTGACGCAGGTAGGCGAACAGGTGATTTTGGCCACGTCGAGCGGTCGAGTGTTGCGATTTGAGGTGAACGATCTGCAAGTGCCGATCGCGACGCGCACGTCACAGGGCAATCCGGGAATGCGGGTTGGTAAAAAAGAGACGATCGTGGGATGGGCGATCGCAACTCTAGAAGACACCTTTCTGATGGTTTCTGAGCAGGGCTACGTCAAGCAGATGGAGGTGCGATCGCTGCGCCGTGCCAACCTGGGAGAACTGGGAACACAGGTTTTTTCCTTCACCAATCGCACGGATGTTCTCGCAGGAATCGTTGCAGCGTTGCCAGAAGCGTTGGTGTTTCTATTGACCAATGAGAACCATCTGGCACGAATTGATGTAGATGAGGTGGAGGTGCGGGGCAAAGATGAGAAAGGCGATCGGGCTGTCACCCTAGAAAAAACTGAGCGAATTGTAGATGTGAGCTTGCCGATTTTGTTGAGCGATTTTGAGGAAGAAGCATAAGGGTTTGCCTTGAGCAGATTTGCTTTGGGTCAAGTCTCCAAATCTTAGGATGATTCTTGGGGCGACATCGATCAAGCAGGTGAGAATCTGGCTATCATCCTTCTATTTGTTCTTCATCTCCTGCGATCACTGACCCATGAAATTTTCATTGCCGACGTTTCTGCCTCGCCTTCCTGCTCAGGTTTGGATTCTTGCCTTCGGTCGGCTGCTGTCTCAAGTGGGAACTGGGTTCACGCTCTTCTACGCGCCAATTTTCTTTGTCAATCAAGTGGGGTTGTCTGCGACGCAGGTGGGGTTGGGCATTGGTAGTGCCTCTATTTCGGGCGTAGTCGGGCGGGCAATGGGCGGATCGTTCACAGATTCGGTGTTTTGGGGACGCAGACGGACGCTCCTCCTGTCGGCGGTGATTTCTGCGATCGCTCCTTTACCCTGGCATTGGCTCAAAATTTTCCGATCTTCGTCGTTGGCAATTTGTTCATGGGCATGGGTATGGGGCTATATTGGCCCGCAACTGAAGCCGTTGTCGCCGATCTGACACCTCCTGCTCAGCGCAACGAAGCGTATTCGATTACTCGTCTGTCTGATGCGCTAGGTTTGGCAATTGGCGTGGTTTTTGGCGGTCTACTAATTAGCACAACGGGGTTCTATCGAGCATTGTTTATCGTCGATGGAATTTCATTTTTAGTGTTCTTTTGTGTGATCTATCGCTCGATCGCTGAGACGAATCAGTCCACTAGTCACCCGTCTGCTCAAGTAGGATGGAAGACCGCCCTCAGCGATCGTCGCTTGCTAATCTATTGTGCCGTCAATATCATGTTCACGAGCTATATCGTGCAGGTAGACAGCGCTGTGCCGCTTTACTTCACCAATTTTCTGCAAATGGGCAATGCTAAAACAGGCTTTGCCCCCGGCATAATTAGCGCTTTGTTTGCCTGGTATCTGACGTTTTCGGTGGTGTGTCAGTTGCCGATCGCCCGTGCCCTCAATCGGTTGCGTCGTCCCCAGGTGTTGATGCTGTCGGCGCTGTTTTGGGGGGTCGGGTTTGCCCTCGTCGCCATTACAGGTCGGGTGTCTAGCTGGCATTTGTTTTGGGCGGTGCTGGCGTTGAGTGTGCTAGCGATCGCCACGATCACCTATACGCCCGTTGCGTCGGCTCTGGTGGTGGATCTGGCTCCTGACTCTCTGCGCGGCGTGTATCTAGGGGTCAATTCTCAATGTTGGGCGATCGGATATTTCATCTCTCCCCCGTTGGGCGGTTGGGCGTTGGATCAGTCACCCCAGATTGCAAATCTTTTTTGGCAGCTTCTAGCGCTAACTGTGATTCTTGCGATCGGCATCTTGCAGATTTTCGATCGCACACTCAGAATGACAGATCGATCTAGTAGTCTGTCAGACTTTAATTGATGGATCGGGAATAGGGAAGCGGTTATTTTTAAGGAATTTTCACCCCCTCAAAAAATTCTTGACAGACCCCTAGCTAAACTGTGCCAACTTGTCTAACAGCGCGTAAACTTTGGTACAAAGAAATCACAAGAAATTAGCCCCAAGGATTGCAACGTGCGATCGCTATGTTCAAAAGTCGCCTTCTCCTCAGTTTTGTTGCCCTGGTCGTCAGCTTTTGTCTCAGTTTGCTGATCGGAAGAGATGTTGGCAGAGCGGTCTCCACGGGCTTGATCACAGCATTTGCGAGTTTTGTAGGGGCGGCAGTGTCGGCGCAGCGCTATCGCCAGTTTTTTCACCAGAGAGCCGAAGCGTTGACGATGCACATTCGCGAGCTACAACGCCGACGGGCTGAGGCTTACGATGCGCTGGTGGCGACGATGGAAGAGCACGATCGTCGTCTCAAGTCGTCCCCTCAAACGGCATTGCAGCCACCCAAAGAAGAAATCAGTTGGAACCTCACCACGCCCCAAACCACAACCAAATCATCCCCCTCCCCGCACAGCTTGCAAACCCACATTCAGCAACTCAAAGCCCAAGAAGCTGAATTGAACCGCTCACTGGCGGCAACGCTAACTGCAAAACAACGCGCCGAACTCAATCTGACCACCGCCCAGGCAGAACTGAACCAAACTCAAGCGCAAATCCTAGAGCAAAAAAATCTCAAAGAACAGATCGTTCGAGACATCATCCAACTCACCACCCAAAAACAGCAAACCGAATCTGACCTCTCTAGGTTGCAGCCTCAGTTGCAGGAATTGGAGCGCTATCGATCGGAACTCAGCCAATTCCTGACTTCCGCCGAACCCAAACGTCAGCAAGTTGAAACGGGGTCAAAATCGCTGCAAATCGCGATCGAGCAGTTGCAGCTACAAATCTCCTCTCTGCATGTAGAACTGAGCCAACTCGAAACCCAAATTCTCGATCGCCGCACCCAAAAAGAAGAACTCGATCAGCAAATCGAGCAACTGCGCGGAGCCATCACCGCCAGCCCGCCTGCGAAACCCTCACGCCTCAAAGCCCAAACGACCCGTAGCTTACCCACTGCCCCTCTGCGCTCTGCTGCCCCACCCGACGAATGGACACAATTGGTCACTCAGCTCTCAGAATCGCAATTTCAAGCATTGAGAGCGATCGCCGAACAGACGAATCCTAATCCCACCCTCAAAAAGATTGCCGAAAACAACCTGACGATGCCAGAACTGCTGATCGACGGCATCAACGAACAAGCGCTAGACACGATCGGCGACATGATTCTCGAACCTGGCTCAGGCTCAACTGTGCCGACGATCGCGCAAGAGTATCTCCAGACGGTGCAGACGTTGATTATTGGTCGTGTTGCGAGACGGTGAAAATTGATGGGGGCTACGCTGCGCGAGAAGAATGGGGGATAAAGTTGAACAACTTCGGTTTGCAGGGGTTGGGTCGTTTACTTGCGGTTGCGTTTGAGAGCGACTCCGGTTCCGAGGGCAGCGATCGCTAGAAGACCGATTGCAGGGTTCGATTCGGGAACCGATTTGATGGGCGTAGGATCTTGGACAGTGTTGGCGCGTAGCAGCCAGTTGCCAAGCGAATAGGGAACCAAATTGCTGAGCGGAAGCCTCGGCCCTAGCAGGCTTCCGCCGGCTTGGCTACCAGTCGGATTGATAAGGTTGACCGACCCAAACCACGATTTACCCTGCGGCATCGTCGTATCAAAGGCCGCCGGAAATTGCCCTTGACGTTGCTCTGGAAACAGTGCCCCTACAAAAAATCTGCCCTCTACCCGTCTCGCCTGATCAAACTTGACATTGACAAAGGCGCTTGGTCCTTTAGGTGTGACCTCGGTTTGTGCCTGCGACACCACCTTTAGCGTTTTGTCTTTCTCGTCATATTGATAGAGAAAAAGACTGGCGACTTTGGGCTTGCCGTTCTGATCTTTGCTGATGTCTAACACTGTCTCTTGGTTGGGGCAAGGATTTTCGGTTGCCGCACCCCAGGCTAGCGAAACCGAATCGATCCACTCACCCTCTGGCTCGACCTCAAACTCGTTCAGCCACATAAAGTCGGCGAGTACAGTCCCCACTTCGGCAGTGCAATTCCCTGTTTTTTCGTCGAACTGGCGCAGGCCGACGGCGCTCTCGGCAACTCCATCATCCACAAGGTACTGCGGATTGAGAACCACCGCTTGGGCAGAGGTGGCAATGCCGATCGTTAATACAGCAGCCCCAATGGTTGCCAGTGCAGGTGTAAATTGCTTGTGCATGAGGCTTTCCCCGGCGAAGGTGTGATACGAATTCAGGAGCGAGTCGAAATTAGTCTAGATGCAACAAAGCAATGACGGTAGAAGTTCTAAGTCGTCTGCGGTAACTTCATCAAAGTTTGATCCGTACTACTTAGTTCTTACTACTCAAATTTTGACGACATCCCCGGACAAATTGCTCCCGGTTTCAGGGTTTTGACGGAGAAGTTCGGCAATTCGGCGGAAATACCAAAACATTAATTCATCTGAAGTGATAAATGTGACCCTGTTGATTCAAAAAATACTGGAATGATTACTCACTTTCTCTCTCATCTTCTTCCCTAGAACAAGATAAATTTAATTTGATTCAAGTGTCAGTAGTTAGTAAAAAAATTTATGAGGAAATTGTAAATCTATGGATTTTCCATGAATTTCTCTAAATTATTGATGAACTTATCAAGAGTTCCGTGATGGCTCTATTGTCAGATCAACTGAAAAGTGCGTCAGCCATCTCCATAGAGTCCTGAGGCAGCAGGTCAGGCAGAATGCACGGCACTGCAAAAATCCGGCACTGCAAAAATCTCTCGATAAAAATCTCTCAACTTCGCCAAGATTGCTATAGTGATACGCTGAGTGCGAGTCAATTGCTCAAAATTTTGCTCAAAACCCTATGGCACTGCCTAAAGTCTCGAAACGAGTTTCAACAGCCCTGATTAATGCCCTGGGTGCAGGGGTCGTGCCTCGTTTGGGGTTGGAGCAAATTGCGGTAGGACGAGAAAAAGAAATTGCCACGCTTCAGCAAGATTTGGAGAATATCGCAGCAGGTGGCGCGGCATTTCGGTTTGTGATTGGTCGGTATGGGGCTGGAAAAAGCTTTACGCTGCAACTATTAAGGAGTTGCGCCCTTGAAAGAGGCTTTGTGGTGGCAGACGCAGACATTACGCCCGATCGTCGCCTCAGTGGGTCGAATGGCGCAAGCATCGCCACCTATCGCGAGTTGATGCACAATCTTTCGACCAAGAGCCGACCCGACGGTGGCGCACTGGCAACTATATTAGAGCGCTGGATTGCAGCAATTCAAACTCAGGTGGCTCAAGAGACTGGCTCAAAACCCAATGATGTAGGGTTTGATGGCTCGGTGGAGGCAAAAATTCGGGAAGTGACCCAGGATGTTTCTGACTTGGTGAATGGGTTCGAGTTTGCCAATGTGATCATTGCCTACTGGTCGGGCTATCGCCATGACGACGACACCAAAAAAGAATCGGCGCTGCGCTGGCTGCGGGGAGAATTTTCAACCAAAACTGAGGCAAAGGCTGCCCTGGGCGTGCGAGTGATTATTGACGACGACACCTGGTATGACTACATCAAGTTGCTGGCGCGATTTGTGGCTGACATCGGCTACAAGGGGCTGATTGTGGTTCTAGATGAGGTGATTCACCTGTTCAAAATTACTACTAGCGTGTCGCGGCAGAATAATTATGACAAGCTGCTGGCAATGTTTAACGATGCCATGCAGGGCAGGGTAAGTCATTTGGGAATGCTGATTGGCGGCACTCCCCAGTTTCTAGAAGATCCGCGTCGAGGGCTATATAGCGATCCGGCGTGGCAGCGGCGCACGGCCGAGAGTCGGCTGATTAGCCAATCGGGTCTGGTGGATACGATCGCCCCTGTGATTCGTTTGGAACCGTTGACGCGATCGCAAATCTTACAGCTATTGCAGCGCTTGGCGGAGCTACACAAAAATCACTACGCGGATACCAGGGGGCTTTCGACCCAAGACCTGCAAGAATTTTTGCGAGTGATGGGCGATCGCGTGGGTGCAGATAAACTGATCACACCGGGGGAAATTGTTCGCGACTTTATGACGGTGCTGAATGTTTTGCATCAAAACCCAAAACTATCGCTCACCCAGTTGTTGCAGGGTCAGATGTTGCCGGGAAAATTGTTGCAGGGGCAGCTTCAGCCCGCCGCCCCACACAAAGTGCCGCAGCCCGATCAAGAAGGAGGGTTTGCTGAATTTACCGTTTGAGGCGATAGCTCCCGCCGCCGCCGGCCCAAAAGACACCCGCTAAGACCAATTAGCCCAACTAGCACAGAGGGTTCTGGAATTTTTCTGCGGAGTTCGTCGCCTGCGCCTCTTTGCACTTTGAGCCGGGGAGTTTCAGCCCGTTGAACTTTATAGCTTTGAACGCCAGCGCTTGCACCCTCAGTCTGTCGAACTTCAACAGTCTTCATATCAGCATTTTGAAACTTGATCTCAGCCGACCCATCGGCGATCGAGGCGGCCGTTCTCGCCATAGCTGGAGCAAGCAGGGCAGGCTTGAAGGCGATCGCGGTATTGCTGAGATCAATGCGGGCAATTTTTACACTGGCTCTGGCGGAGGTGGTGTTGTCGCCAAAGAAAAGAGCATTAGGGTTGGAATAGAACAAGCCTTCGGGCGAATAGTCGCGCAGTTTGCCACTGAGAATCGGAGCTTGGTAGTTGCGATTGGCAAACAGATTGTAGGAGTCACCCAAAATAGATAGCTCGTAGCGGGTCATGGCTCGACCAGGGTTGAAGGAATTGGCCTCGCCACGGGTGAATCTGGGTGGTTTGGTTACGCCGTCGTTTGGGCCCAAATAGAACCCGTTTTTTGGGTAGAATTTGTCCACAGTCCTAATTCGATGCCTCGCTTATCAGAGCCGAGAGCAATCACGCTGAACCCGGCACGATCGTTGGAACTGTGGTCTTCAGACAATAGTTGCACATTGAAGCCGAGGGTATAGCCACGGGTACGGTTCAATGCAAAGGCGGCGGGGGCAGTTATGGCGTAACCAGCTTGCAGGGCATTGTTGGCAGTGGTGTTGAGGGTGGTTGTGCCTGCGCTGACTGTTTGAGTTGCCCCAGGGGGGACGGAAAGACCTCCAGCCTTGGCTGCTGAGCGATGTGTTTTTGGAGCCATCGTAGAGGGTGAACGTGGCGGCATGGCTGGAGGTGGCACTGGTTAAAACCGTGGTCAACAGCGTGAGGCTGACGGTGACAGGAATCCAAATAAGTTTCATCTGACCTCAGTAGCATCATATTCGGATACAAGCTACCACTGAATCTACAGAATTTTACTGAGTTTAGATCAACTATACAAAATCTTGATGGAATGGGCGATCGCACACCATTCGCACGCTATTTGAAGTCAGTTATCAACGCTAAGAAGCTATATCTCTAAATGCCTATGAATTAAACTATCAACGCTAAGAAGCTATATTCTTAAACGTCTATAGATTAAATCATCAACGCTAAAACAACGCTGAAATTAATCGAACCAAAAAGAGGATGTGATCGCACTACGGTCAGTCACATCCTCAAAATAGAGTTAAGACTCAGAGATCAAGCGCTACAAACGGGGCGATCGTTAGCATTCATCCGCACTTTTCCCTCTGAGCCATTGATCATAAAGGGCACTTCTTTATCATCGACAACACGCACAAAAGCGGGCTTGTCTGCGGCACAGGCTCGAATTGCGGCTGCCCAGGCTTGAAGGTCGCGCGCAGTTTTGTCGGTGATTGGGGTGTTGCTGGTAATTGAGGCATCCTTGACGATTCGCAACTTCATCGGCAGGGTGAAAAATGCCGGAGTCACAGGCGGCGTAGGAAACGACACTTCTGTGATACCAGTGATAGTCTCTGACTCAAGCACCATGGTTTTCGCAGTTGGCTTGGCATCCGCAGCCGGCGTAACCGTAGGACTAGACGTAGAAGGAGCGATCGGGGTGGCAGGCTGCACCTCAGTCGGAGCGGGGGCAGAGGGAGTTGCTTCCGGAGCGGGCGTGGAAGGAGTTGCTTCGATCGGCGGCGTAGTCGAAGGAGACATTTCGGGGGAGGGTGTCGTTTCGGGTGAAGGTGCGGCGGGCGGTGTCACGGGCTGCATCTCTGTAGCGGGCGGTGTCGTAGGGGTTGTTTCCGTAGACGGCTTTTCAGAGGGAATGGTGGGCAGCGTTTCCGTAGACTGCGCCGTCACTGGGAGTGTATACCCCATGAGAATTGCGACGACACTTGCAGCAGCAAATTTCTTTAACATAACCAATCTATCTCCGTTATCAGTCTGAGTATCAACGTCATCTTACGACGTGTGCTGCACCCTGGTTTGCGCTTGCTTTTGATACTGGTACAAGCTTGATACAAGCAAGGTTCACAGTTTTATTGCAGATCGGTGATCTCCGTGCAGACTAACTAACATTGGTTACGTTCCTCAATATTCCTAAAGATAGATTTCTATTGTGTTACAAAAATTAGTTCTTTTGACCGATGTGTCGAGTAGGATAGGTTCACATCTTTGTGTGCCAAGCAATGCAGCCAATTTTTGCTAGATATAAATGAGTTATCTTCAATCAAGCGATCGCCGCTGTGGGGCAATTTTTAGTTTTGCAGATCTTAAACTCAGTTTTTAGTAATCATCCCTGGGTTGTATAGTTTCACACGATCGCAATCATGCAAACTTCTTTTACTCGTCTTGCGCCGTTTATTCAAGACTATATCTATAGCAATGGTTGGACTGATCTGAGGCAAGCGCAAATCGAGGCCTGTCGGGTTTTATTCGACACAGAGGCGCATTTGTTGATCGCTGCCGGAACGGCATCTGGAAAGACAGAAGCTGCTTTTTTGCCTGTGTTGACGCTGCTCTATGAAGACCCACCCGTGACCGTGGGCGCGATGTATATCAGTCCGATTAAGGCGTTGATTAATGACCAGTTTGATCGCTTAAATGATTTGCTGAAATATGCCGATATTCCGGTTTGGGCGTGGCATGGCGATGTGACGCAAAGCCGCAAAAAAAAGTTGTTATCTCAGCCTAAAGGTATATTACAAATTACACCCGAATCGCTAGAGAGTTTGTTGATCAACAAAAGTAATGATCTCGATCGTCTTCTAGGTGATTTGCGATTTGTGGTGATTGATGAGATTCATGCATTTATTGGCAGCGATCGCGGCGATCAGATTCTCTGTCAGTTGGCTCGACTTGCCAAACGAACGAACAATCAGCCCCGGCGGATTGGGCTGTCGGCAACTTTGGGCGACTATGCTTTGGCAGAAGAATGGCTGCGAGCGGGCACTCGTCAAACGGTCATCACTCCCAACATTCAGGGCGGGCAGCGCAACATTCAACTTTCGATCGAGCATTTTTATGACCCAGGGCTGGTTGTTCGCGCCCAGGGAGAGACCAAAGATTCGGCGTTCAATCCCTATCATTTGCACCTGTTTCAACAGACCCAGGGGCGCAAGTGCTTGGTGTTTGCCAATGGTCGCACGGCCACGGAGGAAGCGATCGCAGCCCTGCGAGAAATTGCCCGTGCTAAAGGGTGTCCTGACATTTATCACGTCCACCACGGGAGCATTTCGGCGGCGCTCAGAGAAACCGCAGAAGCCGCGATGCGAACCCCTGATAAGCCCGCGGTAACGGCTGCCACTGTGACCTTTGAGATGGGCATTGATTTAGGGCAACTCGATCGCGTCATTCAGTTAGAATCTCCTGCTTCGGTGGCAAGTTTTTTGCAGCGATTGGGACGATCGGGGCGGCGAGGCGGGGCGGCAGAAATGCGATTTGTTTGTGCAGAAGATAAGCCCACGGGCGAAGAATCGCTACCCGAACAAATTCCCTGGCAGTTGTTGCAGTGTATTGCCATTATTCAGCTTTATTTAGAAGAGAAATGGATTGAGCCAATTCGCCCGGCAAAATATCCATTTAGCTTGCTCTATCACCAAACAATGAGTGTGCTGGCTGCACTGGGTGAATTGTCTGCGGGTGCATTGGCACAGCAGGTTTTGACGCTGGCTCCATTTCGATCCGTTACTCAGGATGAATATCGACAAATTTTGCGATATTTAATTGAAATTGATCACATTCAAAAAACTGTTGAAGGAGGATTAATTATTGGATTGACAGGCGAACCTATTGCACGAAACTACAAGTTTTATGCAATTTTTCCTGACATAGAAGAGTATACCGTCAAGCACGAAACAAAGGCGATCGGTAGTATTGTCGTTCCACCCAGTGAGGGCGATCGCTTTTCGCTGGCGGGCCGAATTTGGGAAGTGCTTGAAGTTAATTCAAAGAAAAAAGTAATTTCTGTTCGATCGACTCAAAAAACAGCTACATCTAGCTCCTGGCGAGGCAGCGCTGGAAATATTCATACTCGTATTCTGCAACGCATGAAGCAAGTTTTGCAGGAAAAAACGTCATACTCCTATCTGCAATCAGGCGCAAACGATCGCTTAAAAGCAGCCCGTGAACTGTCAAGAAATGGATTAATTAGCCATCCAGTGGTCTTGTTGGATGAAGAAATTTGTTGCATTTTTCCCTGGGCAGGCACGGTCGAATTTCGCACCCTAGAACGATTTTTGAGATTCCACTGTAAAGCAGCACTGGGTATCAAAAGTGTGAAGGCACGATCGCCTTATTTTCTGATTGTGAGATTGGGTAAATGCCAGGTCGAAAATTTGGAATATGAACTGCGATCGTTTGCAGAAAGATCGATCAACGTCAATGATTTACTCGACCCAGAAGAAGCGCCCAAACTACAGAAGTATGATGAATTTATTCCCCCGAATCTACTTCGCAAAAGCTTTATTACAGACTATCTCGACCTTGAAGAATTGGCGAAAACAATTCAACGCTGGTGAGCAAAATTAACGTGAATTCGATGTTGCCAAAAGTGCCCTCATCCTCCCGGCTTCCTGCTTCCCAAGCAGACAGAGGAGCCGCGCGAGGGGGTGGGGGTGAGGGCAAAAGTCTAGTCGTCGAAACTGACGCTAAAAATACGTTAACCTGTTAGCCAGTGCTTCTACAGAAGGGCTGCTTTGTCGAGATCTGTGGTTCAATCCATTCATCCAGCACAACCCGACCTCAACCCACGCAACGGATGAAGAAACCTTCTGCCGCCTCCCTGCCCCTGCCCATTTTGGACTTGCGAGGCAAGACCATTTTAGGGATCGACCCCGCGATCGCTACGATCGGTTACGGGGCCATCTGCGATCAAACGGTGCTCGACTATGGTGTGATCGTCACTCCGGCTAGTTCCCCTGTTTACCAGCGCCTCAAGCAGATTCATGATGACGTGTGCGAACTGTGCGAAGCGCTCAAGCCCGACTTTGTGGCGATCGAGATGCCGTTTTTGCTAGAGAAAACACCAATGCTGGCAAAGTGCTGCGGGCCCTAGGCGTGATCGAACTGGCCGTCGCCGAAAGCGGCATGACAGAGCCAATTTTTCTCCACCAGTCCCAGGTCAAATCTGCCGTTGCCCAATATGGGGCAGAGAAGTCAGAAATTCAGCAAGCGGTGATGATGATCTTCAACCTGCCAGAATTGCCCAAACCCGACGATGCAGCCGATGGGCTGGCGATCGCCTACACTGCCCAAACCGGGGCACGGGCCAACGTCCGCTAGCCTACGCTCGCTCAAGTGTGAAATGGAACTGCTAACAAAGGCAGCGAAACCCACAAGAGCCACAGCCACGATCGTGTACCCTCAGAGGACCCCTCTTCCGAAGGTTTCAACAGGGCATCAATTCGCTCATTCAGACGATTTTTGACAACGGCGCTACTAAAGGAAGCACAAAGACCTTCTGGCTGAATTTGAGGCGCACTAACCACCCACAACAACGCTTCTGCCAAAAGCAAGGGATCAACCGTTTGGGCTGCCCAGCGATCGGCCCTCAGTTCTCGTAAAATCAGCAGTTCTTGCCAGAGCGCCTCGGTCTGAGGTAGCCAACAGGTTAAGCGTCGCAGCCCGCCTAGCCAAAAAAACCAGAACGTATCGTGATAGTAGGTGTGCCCCTGCTCGTGTACCAGGACGCTCTCAAGATGTTCGGCATCCAGAGTTTCGAGCAAACCTTGACTAATCACTAACTCTGGCATCCAAAACCCAACCTGAGCCACAAACGGCGTGGAATCTGGCATGACATGAGCCGTTTCGCCGCATAGCTCGGTTTTGGGGTAAGTACGAATTTTTTGCAGCGATCGCCGCCCCTCTAGGGCCAACTTCACGACCCAAATCAGCGCCCCACTTAGAAACCCGATCGCTAAAATATAGCTTCCCAAACCTTCCCACCAGCGCACCATCTGACCCCGCGGCCCCATACACAAAATCGCAATCGCCGTAGTCAGCAACAGCAGAGGGGAGAAGAGAAACAGCCCCAAAACCTTTTGCCAGCGATGGACCCCGCGATCGCTGGAGTCAAACCAGAGGCAACGCACCCCAAACGCCAGAATTAGAGCAGATGACAGCATAATCAAGTGCATGATTTTCCCTCCCTGGCTTTGCGTGCGGCTTGTAGTTTTTGGGCGATCGCTTCTAGCTGCTCGACGCTGGCTTGATCCAAACTATCGGCAAAGGCGGCAACCACATCAGGATTGCCCACCGCCAAGAATTGATTTAACTGTTCATAGGCCTGGAGGGCTTTGGCTTCACCCTGAGACACCAGGGGCCGCCACGAAAAACTGCGGCTTTGTTTGTCGCAGGCTAACCAGCCCTTTTTGGTCAGACGATTGAGCACTGTAGTAACGGATGTATAGGCAAGTTCGCGATCGGGGTTGGCGAGAATGCGATCGTGAACATCTTTGACGGTGACATTGCCCAACTCCCAAATGATTTGCAGAATTTCTGCCTCTAGAGGGCCGAGAGAAAGCTGTTTTGGACGATGATTCGGCAAGAAAGCCATTTCGCTTTAGTAATAATATTGACCCTGTCTCAGACTATCTCAAACTCAAATGTTAGAGGAGCGCGATCTAACCACTCAAGTTTAAAGCTAAAGAATCTGCGAGTTAATCATGTACCACTCGCCAGACTGAGACTCTGCTCAACCTTCAACCGTCGAGGGTTAAGCAGAGTCGAGGGTTGAGCGGAGTCGAAACCCGATTCACGGGTCTTTTATTTTCAGGCAACTTCTAACAGTCCATGTATTGGATTGGGGTGAGGCAAAAGTCCAGTCGTTGAACTGACCTTAGCTTAGACTCTTGACCAGTTGCTTGATCTTGGTTTCCTGTCGCTCCATGATTTGAGCGGGGAAGCTCATCTCTAACACCACGCGACTGCCCCTTTGATCGACCACAGATTCCACATCATCCACTTGAGCGAGCAATCGCTTGGGCGTAGGCTCATTCTCATCTTGGCTGAGCAGCAACCCAACGAGTGGCTGGTTGTGCCCTAATGCATCTAAGTCATGAATCATACCCGTCGGCATTTCTAGCTGCAAGCTGCGCTGATTGATCTCCGTGGCCACTGCCTGGTAGAAGTGCCCGCGCCAGTAGATTTGAGCATGGGCATGGATGGGCTTCCGCATCTTGAGATTGCTAGGAGCCGCCTCCCGTTTGCGTAACGATCGCCCAATGCTGCTGGCAATAAATCGAAACGACTCCATCGGGTCGTCTACATTGTCGCGCTGCTGAGAATACCACTCTTGTACGTCTGAGTAGATCACCACGCTGACGGCATCCAGTTGAGAACGGGTCAGATTGATGAACTCGATCGACAACATTGACTGAGATTCATTGATTGGCACAATGCGAATAATTTGCCCCGTCACAAAGGCTCTCGCCCCATAATCGCCAATTAGTTCAATCTCAACTTCATTCACTAGATCTGACCAGGAATCGAGAATCATCTGACATCCAGTTTCACTGATGTTGGCGGTTGTGCCTCTAAGGGTGCGTTCTTCGCTGTAGATCACGGCGCTAATTTTACGATCGAGGCGATGGGCCCGACGCAGTTGTGGTTGCTCAAACGCCACCAGCAGCGCTGACGCAATCAAAATCAGGTTAAAGAAACTCCAGATCATGTTGACCAACACCGCCTCAGCATCCTGGGGACGAATGATCAGCCAAAAAGGAACCGCCCCGATCGAAGCGGCTACCAAAGCTCCTGCCAGCACTAGCCCCCGCGCAGAAGCCCAGTCGAAGGTGCGCTGTGTCACCGAAAGCCCTTTATCTGTGACGTTAAACGAACCCAGCTTGGGATTGATCAGCGCCAGCATTGTCACCAGGCCCGCATGAAAGGACATGGCAAACTCGTAGATCTCGTTCCAAAAAGAGAAGCGAACGTGCTTGTAGGTGATGTAGTTGGCATAGGTGGAGATGAAAAAATGGGGGAGCGCATAGGCCAGCGTTTCTAGACCCAAACCGCGAATCGGATTGATGCCAAACACGAGAAACAAAGCCGGAGCCAGGGCGTACATCAGCCGAGGAAAGCCATAGAAGAAGTGGGAAGTTGCGCTGAAGTAGCAGATGCGTTGCGGAATCGACAGCCTGAGCTTAGGGTTGAAAAGCGGATTCTCAATGCGTAAAATCTGCGCCATGCCTCTCGCCCAGCGAATTTGCTGGCCCACATAGGCAGAAAACTTCTCAGGAGCAAGACCCGCCACCATGATGCGATCGTAATAGACCGACTCATAGCCCAGCGAGTGCAGCCGCAGCGAGGTATGGCAATCTTCTGTCACCGTCTCAACGGCGATACCCCCCACTTCGAGCAAATGGGATTTACGCACCACCGCCGCCGATCCACAAAAGAACGCCGCATTCCAAAAATCGTTGCCTTTTTGCAGCACCTTATAAAAAAGCTCGTTGCCCACCGGAATTTTGCCCCCCGTCTGCAAGTTGCGCTCAAAGGGGTCGGGATTGTAGAACCAGTGGGGAGTCTGCACCAACGAAACCTTAGGACGATAGAAAAATCCGACGGTCTCTTTGAGAAAATGCCTGACCGGGATGTGGTCACAGTCTAAAATCAGGATCAGGTCGCCGCTAGTTTTTCTCAGGGCTGTGTTGATGTTGCCCGCTTTAGCATGATCGTTATTGTCGCGGGTTAGCATTGTACAGCCGAGTTCTTCGCACATTCTTCTCAAGACTTCTCGGCGCGACTTAAGCTTCTCCGCCCGCCCATCATCCAGAATGTAGACGCGCTTTTTGTCGGCGGGGTAGTCGATCGCCAGTGCCCCCAGGGTGGTTTTGCGAACAATCTCTACATCCTCGCTGTAGGTAGGAATGTAAATGTCTACCGAAAACAACTCACTAGGTGGAATGTTCGATAGATCAACGGGGCGGCGTTCTTTAAGTTGCAGAGTTTGAAAGAACGCCAACACGAGGGTCAAGATCGCGTACAGTTCTGCGACATAAAGCAAAACACTACAAATCGCATCCAGCCAACCACTGGTTAAATTCAGGGTGTAGTTAGTGCGGTAATAGAGATAGCGAAAGGTCGTGATCAAACTTAGCCACACCATAAACAGGTGCAAATATTGACTGGTTTGCTCTTGGGGTTGTTTTTGCTCTAGGGTAGCCACCAACCAGCCCACCCCGACGAGAATAACTGCAACAAGACCCTGCTGCCACACCGTTAACGGCGTGATGATCAACGGCACAGACAGCAGCATCAACAGCACCATCAGCCAGATAAGCTGGGTGCGCCCTACGCCGCCGAGGGTACGATCGAAGAAATTAGGAATCAGGTCAGCCAGCCAAGCGACCAGTCGCTCGCTTTTGCTGCGATATCGCTTTGGCTCTAGCTCAGAAGTTTGGCTTGTCATGGCGATCTATCCTGCAACGCGCTTAAGGTAAAGCTGGGCAACTCCATAGAGCACCAGCGAAAGAGCAATAATGCCCGTCGGCAACAGATACCAGTGATCCTGCAAAAAGCGACGAGCTTTGGCTAAGGGGTCGAGATCTTCGATGCGTCTTGAGGAACTGGTTTGGAGAAATTGAAGCTGATAAGCGTTGGAATCGTAGGGCGAGAGATTTTGTTGAGTAGCACTAACTAGAACCGTGTCGTCCTTGAGTTGATAGAACCACAAATCATTGCTAAGAATGTCTTGCACCTGTTTCAGCCCAGTTTCTTCCTGACCGCTCAACCCAACAAGCACGCGATCGCCATTCCAGGGGGAAAGGATGCTTTTGATCACGCCACCGTTGTCGGGGACGGATTGAATTCGCGCCTGATCCGATTGGCGAGTGAAGGCATCGAGCAGGCGAAATCCCTTCTCTGACTCAAACACTTCTTTGAGGGGGAAGCGATCGCGCGTGCCAATTCCTACCAAGTGACGCTCTTTTTTGATTGATTCTGGGAGTTTGCCCGCCTCGTAGACTTCGAGCTTGACAGAATTCGCCTGGCTGAGTCGCCCCATCCGCTCGCTGAAGCTCATCAAGGTCATCAGGTCGGCATCGCTGGGCTGGTCGGGCAGGACGATCGCCGTTTGTGACAGATCCTGAGGAGCGGTAAACGGGAACCCCGTGGTCATCAGTTTTAAGTCGGGCAATTGGATGGAGTTCTCTCGTCTCAGATTGAAGTCGGTGTCGCCGTGCACCGTTCCCCAAAGCTGATCGTCTGTCACCTGCCCACATTCACCCGCTTGTTTGGGCGACAGCTTGAATGCCACATCAATCACCGAGTTTGAGCGAATCAAGTTTTCTGGTAGGTTGACACTAAAGGCCTCATTGGTTGCGCCTGCATCGGAGGTGAGCTTCTTGCTACCCACGCCTACGCCATCAATTCGCACTTCTATCGCCGAATTTTTGGGATCGATCTGAGCACTGTAGCTGTAGCGTAAATTCATCGAACTGCCGCGCAAAAAACGATCGTCTGGCAATGCCCGAAACGCCACCTGCACCGGAGGAGCCGAAGATCCGCGCACCGTCACATCTTTGAAGGGCTTGTTGTCTAAGCCCTTCAAGTCGCTCAATTGAAAGGTGTTGGCAGTCGGAATATACCGTGACCAGGCACGCGGATCGGGGGATGGAGCCTCCACCAGGTCGTTGACGAGAATGGCTTGCCCTGTGCCAATTTGCCCACTTTGCGGTTGAATCAAAAACTGTACGGCTTTGGCTACACCGTCTGCACTGTTGCCTGACGCAATCAGAACGGGAACGCTACCGTCTCTAGTTGTGGTCAACATAAGTACTCCGACATCGCCAGGTAAGGGCGTTTTGCTGCCATCGGTGATCTGATTGTTGACAATCGTAAAGGGCAATTTCAGCGCTTTCAGGGCTGGCTGGGTTTCGGGCGTGCCGATGATTACCAGCCGATCGTTCCAGGCAAATTTTTTCAGATCTTTGACCAACTGCGTCTCCAGGGGACGAAAATCAGCCAGCCGACCCATCTGGGTCTGAAAGCGACTGGAGGCAGTCAGCCAGGATTCATCCATTTTTGAGGGTACGAGATAGCTGATCCGGCTGGCATCTAGCCCCAGGTTGTCAAAAAACGGGAAGGGATAGCGGCTAAAGTCGAGGGGAATTGACTGAGTTTGATAGTCGAAAACCAGTTTAGAGTCAGACAAAACCTCTGACCAAAGGCTTTTGTCTTCGGGGTTAGAGCAAGTGGGAGAGTTTTGCTGCTGGGCGACGATCGTAATTTCGTTGTAATCTTGAAGCAAATTGGCCGGAATATTGACCATCGCTTCACCCGTCTGAGCTTGCTTGAGATTTAACGGCACGCTGCCTACACTCGTATCGTTAACCCGCACAATCAGGTTTGATTTGTTGGCGAGCAAGGCTGGAGAATGTTGAAAATGCACGATCGCCTGTGCAGACTTTACCTGCCAATTTTTAGGACGAGTAAAGCCCAATCGCGCTTCTGAATAAACCCCCTCTAGGCGAAATCGATTGCCAATCACGGGGCTGCGATTAAACTCCAAAAGATATCGACTGAGGGGGCCAGTGCTCGCAAGCTGAGGTTCTGCGGTTTTTTTCTCTGGCTCTGGGGGCGTTTCGGGGGCCGGTTCGGCGGGAGGCAGGTGGCGAGGTTCGGGGGTCGACGGGGGCCTGGTTCGGGTACGAAGGGTGCAGGTTGGGGAGCCGGGGC
>JAAUOZ010000235.1 GCA_012034655.1 Leptolyngbyaceae cyanobacterium CSU_1_3
GGTTATTATTCATAAGTATACTTCCTACAAACTTCTAACAGATATATATATATCAAGTTTTCCAAGCTCAGGATAAGAAAACAAACTGAGGAAGTTGTGAAGTAGTAATTTTCAAATCTCTAACTGGCGATCGCACCCCAATACTTCTCGTTTAAGGATTAAGCAGAGTTAAAAATCTAATTAGTTAGATGCCCGTCAGCAGCGAGGTCGGTTAAGGGCTTCAAATCCAGCCACAATATCGAGTAGTTCTCCTGTGATTGCATTTTGGCGTGAGGAGCGATAATCAGCATTAAGATCTGTTAGGCGTTCTTCAATATTTTTCTCAGCTGCTTGCATAGATGAAAGCCGAGCAGCATTTTCGCTGGCTAAAGATTCAACTGTGGCACGGTAAAGCGTAACAAACAGGTATTGTTGCACGAATGCAGAAAATAACGCTTCCCAATTCATACTTAAAGTTGGCAGTGCCGAGGATTTCCAAGGGCGTTGTTCCAGTTGATGCAACCAGGTGCGATCGAGGGGTAAAAGTTGCAGGGTTAACGGTTGATACGAAGTAGTTGATATAGATCGATTGTAAAACAGAAGAATTTGTTCCAAATAGGGTTGGGGCACTTCTGTCATCTCATCCAATATAGGAGTTACTGGTTCGCTGTTCTGGCGAAATCGCCACTGTTCGATCGTCAACAATAGGTCTTGGATCGATCGAGTTATTCCAGCAAGGGAACTGGGTAGAGAAAACTGCATCTGAATGGGCTGTTTTGCCGTTTCCAGGTGGGGGATGAGACGCGCCCCAACTGCTGCTACCAGGCGCTGATGGGGTTGAATTTGACGGTGATTTAGTTGCTCTAGCGCATAGGTCACGATTTGCTCGTTGAACTGACCACATAAGCCTCGATCGGAACCAAATAGAATCACCCCAACCAATCCATGATTTGGGTGCGGGGAAGTTAGGGGGAGCAAATCGATCGGGGTTTCAGAAAAATGGCGATCGCGCAGCAACGCCTGAAGTCCGAGTTCGACGGTGTGATTGTAGTCTGCCAGTGAGATTCTGGCTATTTCGTACTGGTGAATGCTGGCCATTGCCAGGGCTTTCATCGTTCTGACAACGGCGCGTAAATCTTCGATGCTGTTGATTTTGGTGCGGAGAGCTTCTAGGGTTTGCATGGGGAAAACAGAGGGGCTAGGGAGAATTGATCGCAGTTTGGATGGTGTGCAGCAGTGATTGGCGATCGCTATCAGTAAAAGCTTTACCACTGTGAAGGCGATCGCACACATCGGGCAATTGGCGGGTGACTGCTTCGCAGAGACGTTGTTCCACGGTACTGATTTGGTCAAAGGGAACTATATCTAATAGTCCATTAATGACTGCAAAGAGAATAGTAATTTGTTCTGCTGTACTTAGAGGATGGGATTGAGGCTGTTTCAACACTTCCCGTATCCGACGACCTCGTTCTAGAGTTTGCTGGGTTTGCTCGTCCAATTGAGTTCCGAAGCGGGCAAAGACTTCCACTTCTTGAAATTGGGCGTAAGAGAGGCGTAAATTTCCAGCGACATCCTGGTAGGCGGGAAGTTGAGTTTTACCACCCACCCGCGAGACGGATTTGCCCACGTCCACCGCAGGGAAAATGCTTTTTTGAAATAGGTCAGGGGAGAGATAAATTTGTCCGTCAGTAATAGAGATCAAATTGGTGGGGATGTAGGCGGAAATATTCTGTGCTTGGGTTTCGATTATGGGCAAAGCGGTTAGGGAACCACCTCTTAACTCGACGCAAAGATGGGTGGCGCGTTCTAATAACCGCGAGTGGAGATAGAAAATATCACCAGGATAGGCTTCGCGACCAGGGGGACGACGCAATAACAGGGAAAGTTCGCGGTAGGTGCGAGCATGATGGGTCAAATCATCGTAAACAATTAGCACATCCCGTCCCTGTTCCATGAAGTATTCTGCCATTGTAGTTGCGCCGTAGGGGGTGATGTATTGCAAACCCAATGGGTCTTGTCCTGCTGCAACCACCACAATGGTGTAGTCCATTGCGCCTTGTTCGTGTAGGGTGGCAATTACTTTGGCGATCGCGGCAGATCGTTGTCCGATGGCACAATAAATACAAATTACATCCTGGTCTTTCTGGTTGAGGATGGTATCAATGGCGATCGCTGTTTTTCCCGTCTGGCGATCGCCAATAATCAATTCTCGCTGTCCGCGACCAATGGGAATCAGGGCATCAACTACCTTTAGCCCAGTTTGCAGGGGAACTGTGACAGGAGCGCGAGCAAGGATTGCTGGGGCTTCCCGCTCTACAGGACGGCGTTCCGCGATATCCAGGGAACCGCGTCCATCTAACGACTGTCCCATTACCGTCACCACTCGCCCCAGCAGTGCTTCACCTACTGGCACATCCATCACTCGCCCAGTACGATAAACTTCATCTCCTGCTTGCAAGTACTGACTGTCTCCCAGCAAAATCACGCCGACTTCCTCTGGGTCGAGGTTAAAGACAATACCCAACAATGGTACTCCGCCAGAGCCAACTCCCGCTCTGGGGAAGCAAACCAGTTCATCGGCTCGGACTCCTGGCAAACCTGTGACGCTGGCAATTCCAGGTCTGACGGACTCAACGATGCCTGTCTCGCGAATGGTCAGAGTTGCCTGATAGTTGGCTAAAACTTGGGCAATGGTGGCACAGGCATCAGTGCAAGCAGCCTGTACCTGCTGGGAGGTCGTGTTCATGGTGGGATGTTTCCTGCTGAGTTAAGGCGTTGGATAATTGTTGTTCCAGAGTTTGCAGGTAGGTGTCTAGACTCCAAACGATCTCCTGTCCTGCTAGTTTGATTTCAATGCCACAGAGCAAGTTGGATGCCGTGACAAATTCAAGCGGATGGGCGATCGCAAATTGGGAGTGTAATTCATCTATCACCTGTTGGCGCAGGTCGGCTGGTATTTCAAAACTACTGCGCACCAGAATCCCTGAGTTGGTTTGAGATAGGGCTTGAGATATCGCCTGTTGCTGGGAATCTTCTAGATGGTGCAGGCGATCGCAGAATACTTGAATTATCTGGTACTCCAGATCGGCATTGGCAATATCCCTCAAAGCTTGGCGGGCGATCGCATAGGTTTGGTGAATCACTTTTTGACGCAGGGTGCGCAGAAACGCATCCTGTTCTTGCTGCAAGTCTATCTGCCATGCTGCCCGCTGATCTGCCATCTCTTGCCGCATCTGAGCCAACAAGTTTTGACCTTCTTGGTCGGCGGTTACTCGTGCCTCTGCCAGTAATGCGACTTGTTGCTGTTGGATTTCCTGCTGTTGTTGCTGATAATTAATGAGTGCTTGTTGTGCCTCAGCTTGTAAACGTTCTGCCTCTTGCCACCGCTCTTCAAGCTGAATCTGACGTTTGTGCATCACCTTGAGAATGGGTTTGTAGAGAAACCACCGCAGCAGTGCCACCAAAATCAGAAAATTTAATACTTGGGCAAAAACGGTGAACCAGTTAATCAGCACCTTAACCTCCTAAAAAGTGATTCCAGAAGGGATTGACAAACAACAAAATCATTGACACCACTAAACAGTAAATAGCGGTCGATTCGATCATTGCCAACCCCACAAACAAGGTACGGGTAATGGTGTTTGTTTTATCGGGTTGTTGGGCGATCGCCCCCAAAGCCCTTGCCACCGCCAATCCTTCCCCCAAAGCAGGCCCGATTGAACCAATCGCGATAGTCAGACCCGCTGTAATCATTGCCACCGAACCGATTAGGGCTAAATCACTCATAATCATTCTCCTGTGTAGAAACATGATGATTTTGTTGTTGGACACTACTTGCTGAAGCGATATACACCAGTGCCAACACCGAAAAAACATAGGCTTGAATGACACCAAAAACTAGCCCCAACACATGCATTACAATCGGCACAAACAACGGTACCAAAGATAGCAAAATTGCTGCTAATAAATTACCGCTCATGATATTGCCAAACAGTCGCATCGCTAAGGCCAAAGTGCGTGAAAATTCACCAATAATCTGAAAGGGCAACATGATGGGGGTAGGTTCGAGATAACTTTTCAAATAGTTACCTAATCCCTGTTGACGAATGCCAAAAATGGGAACGGCAACAAACACACAGAGTGCCAATGCAACCGTAGTGGAAAGAGAACCCGTTGGCGCATGATAGCCAGGAACAACCGTCAGTAGATTGGAAGTGACAATAAACAAAAACAGTGTTCCCACAAAAGATAGATAGGGTTCTGGGTCTTGCTGGGTAATATCTCGAATCTGATTGTACATTCCATCGACAACCATTTCTAATAAGTTTTGCCAGGCAGGTAGGGGCGGGCAAACGGATAACTGCCTTGTCACCCATCCAGATACTCCCACTAGCAACCCCATTGTCAGCCAGGTGAATAGTAAAGTGGCATTGAGAACTATGGGTTCTCTTGTATAAAATACGATACTGTCAGGAGTGATTTCCATTGCCATCCTCCAAGACCAGATCCGCAAGGGACGTTTGCGGTCGCCAGCGAGCAATCAGAAGGGTGCGGGCTAATAAAAAACCTACCAGAGAAATGAGTAATCGTTCCCAATGACCGCCGACCATTAAATAAAATCCTACCAGGGCAACAATCAACCGTGCTACCCCACTGCCTACCATGAGCAACACAGGATGTTGGGTGCGGGGCAAATTTTGCACGGTGAACCACAAACAACTGAAATAAAAAATCCCTAAAACAAAGCCAAGCGGTAATACCAGTAAATCAGGTAATAGCGTATTCATAAAAAGATTCATAGCGATACTCTTTCGTGATTAATTAATGGCGTTGTTCCCGCTGAATCCAGTACCAAGCATTCCAACAACCCAGAACAATGCCCACAAACAACAACATTAGTGTCCAGGAGTAGGGACTGGGAAAGCGTTTATCAATCCAAATTCCCAGGGCAATCCCCAATAACGTCGGTAGCATTACCGACCAGCCTACCATGCCAAACAAACCCAGTCCTGACCAGATAGTGCGATCGCCTTCCCGTCGCGCCTGCACTTTACGCCTCGATTTTTCTCTAACCTGCTGCTCAAACTTGCTCTGGTGGCGATGCCGAAGGTGATTCGCTTCGTGATTATTAGGAGGTTTCGATTCTGAAGGGTTAAACGGTTTCATGAGATCCTCCCAATTCCATAAACTCTCGAACAAAGCTGGTTTCTAGTCGTGCTAGCATACTTCGCGCCCGTTGTTCTCGTTCGTCCAGGTGGAGGAACTGTTGCTGCACTGCTTGCTGCAAGGTTTCTAGATTGTCTCCTCTCACCGCATTTCTAACGGAAACCAACACCTGTTGCCCCTGCTTAATCAAAATACCTTCATCGATCGCCAAGAACACTTCTTCCCCAGTTTCTAACTCAAAGGACAGGATGCCAGGAAGCAGGTTTGCTACTAGATCGATATGCTGAGGCAACAGGCAAAAAGAACCGTTGCTCCCTTCGGCGGTCACTTTAGTAACAGTCTGGTTGAGCAGAATTTCAGTAGGGAGGATTAGTTTGAGGTGCATCATGATTTCACCTCCTCAATACTGCCAATCATGTATAGGGAACTCTCGGATATATCAGCAAACTCATCGTTAAGGATGCGATCGCACCCCTCCAGTGCCGCCTCTAAACTCACCAATCTGCCCGATTTGCTAGTAAATTGTTCGGTAGAAAAGAAGGGTTGGGTTAAAAACCGTTCCAGACGACGGGCGCGGTAAACATTGGCGCGATCGCTGGCAGAGAGTTCTGCAATCCCCAGCATGGCAATCATGTCCTTTAACTCTTCGTAGGTTGCCAGGGTTTGTCGCACGGCAAGGGCAGTTTCATAATGACGTTTTCCTGCGATCGCGGGCATTAACATTTTGGAACTCGATCGCAGGGGATCGACGGCTGGATAGAAGCCCTCGCTGGCACGCTTCCGCGACAACACGATCGATGCCGAAAGATGCCCAAAGGTATGTACTGCTGCTGGATCGGTAAAGTCATCAGCAGGCACATATACCGCCTGTACAGAAGTAATCGCCCCATTGTTAGTACTGGTAATGCGTTCCTCTAGTTCTGCCAACTCCGTCGCCAACGTCGGCTGATAGCCAACCCGCGAGGGCAATTCCCCCATCAACCCCGATACTTCCTGCCCTGCTTGGATAAAGCGGAAAATGTTATCGATCAACAGCAGCACATCCTGATGAGATTCATCTCGGAAATATTCCGCCATTGTCAGTGCCGCATGACCAACTCGAAACCTAGCACCAGGGGGTTCATTCATCTGTCCAAAAACCATTATCGTCTTCTCTAACACCCCAGCAGCTTGCATTTCTCGATACAGTTCTTCCGCTTCTCGGTTGCGCTCGCCAATCCCACAAAATAGGCTAATCCCCTGATGCTGACTGACCATGTTATGAATCATTTCCGTAATCAGCACCGTTTTGCCCACCCCCGCACCACCAAACAAACCCGCTTTGCCACCCCGTTCGATAGGAGACAGCACATCAATAACTTTGATTCCCGTTGCGAGAATTTCCGATTGGGTAGACTGCTGCATCAAGGGTACCGCCGCTTGATGAATGGATCGCCACGCGATATCCGTTAAGGGTTCACGCTTATCGATGGGTGTGCCAAATACATTAAACATCCGTCCCAGTAATGCCCGCCCTACAGGCACTTGCAAGGGGTGTCCCAGATCCACCACAGGCGCTCCCCGCGCTAAACCCGATGTAGGAGTCAGGGCAATGCCACGGACTACCTCCGCATTCAGATGGGCAACGACTTCCACAATGACGCTGCCATTTTCACCTGCATTGAGTCGGTTGAGGTAAGCGGGTAATCGTTGCGGAAATCGGGCATCTACCACACTCCCCCGCACGGATAACACCGTCCCAGTATTACTCGTGGGCGATGCAGTCGCGTTCGATTGAGTGATTTGATTCTGCATTCAGGCGAACCTCCTTAAAGTTGGTTTGAATAAACAGGGAAACCGCAATCAGCACAATGTGTAATGGGTTGTATATATCGAGTTTTTTCCAAGCTTAGGATAAGAAAACAAACTGAGGAAGTTGTGAAGTAGTAATTTTTAAATCTATATACTTGGCTTGATATTTGATTCTTGTCAGTAATTAATCTTGAAAAAACTAAAGCGATCGCGCTGCACTGCTGGAACTGTAGCTGGTTTATTTTAAGTTGACAGCTTTTTTTTGGTGACGCTCCTCTGATCAATATCGATGACCAACCGTTCCAATTTCAAGCCAGTGCTAGAGGTCATCAGATTTTGGGCGATCAACCTCTAGATAATGGTGGCGATAACCTTGGTATGACTCCACCAGAATGGTTTCTAGCTTCGCTCGGTAGTTGCGTAGGTTTTTATGCAGTTAAATATTTGCAAACCAGAAACTTAGATGCTACGGGACTAAACATTAATGTTTCGGCAGCCAAGATAACAGAGACACCCGTTCGTCTTGACAATTTTCAAATTAATGTAAACTTGCCGATCGCTCTAGATGTTGGCCACCAGAAAGGTTTAGAAGCTGCGGTCAAATCTTGCCTAATTCACCTGACGGGGAGACAACCTTGATAATCAAGATAGGACAAAGGCTTTAGAGGATTTAGTAACCAGATACAAATACTAGTGTAATTGACTTAATAATCAAGATAAAAATCCCCAAAACTAGTAAAATTAT
>JAAUOZ010000236.1 GCA_012034655.1 Leptolyngbyaceae cyanobacterium CSU_1_3
GCAAATCTTTCGGGGGGGCAGCGACAAAGAATTGCGATCGCCCGCGCCCTGTTGGGCAACCCGCCTATCCTGCTGTTAGATGAGGCAACCAGTTCTCTCGATACCGAATCTGAACGTAGATTTCAACAAAATTTAGCGAGAATTAGCCGAGGCAGAACGATCGTGATTATTGCCCATCGCCTTTCGACGGTAAGAAACGCCGATCGAATTTTGGTGCTCGATCAGGGTGTTTTGGTAGAACAAGGCTCCCATGATCAGCTAATTGCCCTTCAGGGGCTTTATTATCACCTAGCTCAACAGCAGCTTGATCTCTAATTTTTGGTCTCTAGCCTGGTTGACTGACAAAACTCAAAAGCCCCTCGCCCCAACCCCTCGCCCAGAGCGGGGGAGAAGAAGTTAGGGAATGAGGGCGAAGATCTCCGGCATTGATCAATCCACATTCCTTAGAAAAGATTGAAAGCCCTTCTCTCAATCTATATTTTAGAGAGAAACTTGAGCAGAAAGATCGAGATGGTTACGATCGCTATTAGGGGCAAGTACGAAAATAAAATATCAGATCAAGATGAATGCTCGTAGGGGCATGTCATTGCCGTGCCCCTAAAGGAGTACATGATTTGTCTACAAGTCCTTTAGTTCTCTCTACAAAGCGCTTCTACGGTTTTTAGCAAGAGTAAAAAAGAGTTTTCTGGAATATGCGAACGTAAAGCTCAGCAAAAAATCTAATTCACTTTGATGAACAATTTTGATATTAATAAAACTCATGAGATGTGATTGACTTATTGACACAATTTAAAGACTTTGTGAACCAGAGCATAAATAGCTAGTTACCTATTGAATGATTAATATTGCTCTTGTAATATTTCAGGGTGAAGACGAAATCTCAATCTTGAATACAATCTTTTTTTAAGCTGCGACATCAAATCACATAACGCTGCAAGTCATTTTTTTAGAACACTGATAAAACACTGAAATAATTGATTGTAGAAATCGACTCTAAAATCATTGATTTCACTGAATTACTGAATTTAGTTCACTTAATAGATTTGAGCTTTGAGGTCAATTATGGTTCACCTTGCCCCTAGTGATGGGCGATCGTCCCTCGATCGTCAGTCCTCTGTCATTGCCTCTCCTTCTCGGCAGCCTGTCGCTCACCCCAACTGGTCTGCCCCCCCTCACCAACGTTCTCGATCAGCCGCCGTCTGCCTTACCTTTGCATCTGGCGATCGCAGGCATAGCCTTTTCGATCGGCTTTGCTGCCTGGGCCTACTTGGGTCAGGTCAACGAAGTGGCTCGTGCCCAAGGCAGGCTGATCCCTCAGGGCGAAGTTTACAAAGTTAACCCGATCGAGCTTGGCAAAGTATCTCGCCTCATCATGAAAGAGGGCAAGTTTGTCAAAGCGGGCCAAGTCTTGGTCGAGCTTGACGACGACTTGGCTACCCACGAGATCGAACGCTTAGAGCAAGACCTCGCCGCCGCTCAGACTGAGCTAAGTCAAGCTCAGACCCTGCTCTCCCAGACACACCTGCAAGCCCAGACTCACTTTCTAGTGACCCGTTCTGCAACCCAGGCTCAAGAGGTCGAAGTCGCCCAAGCCAAGAGCAATATCAACACAACTCAAGAATTACTTTCTCAATTGCAGACCGATGCCTTTGCTCAATCGATGCGGTTGGCTAAATTTCAGCCCCTAGTAGCCGAAGGAGCGATCGCCCAAGAGCAAGTCTTTCAACTCGAACAAAGTCTGCGCGATCGTCAGCGCACCATCACCGAACACCGAGGGGCACTCAACCGCTCTCTGACTGAGATAGAACGCCTCCAGACAGGTGTAACCCAAAAACAGGCAGAGGAGAAAGAAGTTCAGCAAAAAGCCGAACAAAACGCACAAGAACTGGCCATGCGAATCACCCAAATTCGCGCCAAGATTAGCAACTTAGAGACGATGCGGGTGGCTGCCAATTCTAAGCTCAAGCAGCGCTATGTCTATGCGCCCACCAGTGGAGTTGTGTCGGCGCTTCATGTTCGCAATGTGGGAGAAGTCGTGCAACCGGGGCAACCGATCGCTGATATTGCGCCCAGCCACAAACCTCTGGTCTTGTCGGCGATTTTGCCCAACCAGGAAGCAGGCTTTGTCAAAGTGGGAATGCCTGTACAGATCAAATTCGATGCTTACCCC
Organism: Leptolyngbyaceae cyanobacterium CSU_1_3; assembly: GCA_012034655.1. GTDB lineage: Bacteria > Cyanobacteriota > Cyanobacteriia > Leptolyngbyales > Leptolyngbyaceae > JAAUOZ01. Next base: position 2,171 of record JAAUOZ010000236.1, read on the forward strand.
TACCAAGACTATGGAATGGTGAGTGGAAGTGTCGTCAGCATCTCGCCCGACGCGCGATCGGACGATCGATTGGGTCAGGTCTATCGCCTAGACGTGCAACTAGACCGCACCTACATCATCAAAGATCAACAAAAGGTTTCGCTCAAGTCAGGGCAGACCGCCAGTGCAGAAATTATTACGCGCCGCCGTCGAATTATTGATGTCATGCTCGATCCGCTCAAGAAACTTCAAACTGGTATCAACCTATAAATTTCAAAAGGGTGTCAACGGGTGAAACCCTTACCAGCACTGAGCAAAATTTTGAGTAAAGCGTAACCAATGAGACGCAAAGTAGATCGCGTCCAATGATTTCCTAAAAATTGTCTAAAGACTAATTTGCTCTATCTTCTCGGAGGAACCTATGGAACGATCGCTTCACCATCCAGAAAATCCTAATCGCAAAATCGACAAGGCGATGAATCCTGAGCAATTCAATCAAGTAGTTGCTGCCATTCTAGAAGGAAAATATTCCTGGGCCTGTGTGTTGATTTTACGATTTGCAGGTTATAACCCGTGCCACTATATTCCTCGACGAACTTACAATCGACTCGTTCGAGAAAACGTTCAGGGAATTCGACGCAGCGATCGCCCGACTGAGCCAGTTTTCTCGGCCGGCTTAAATCATGTTTCTGACTTGTCTTATTTAGAAGTTTTGCAAGAAAAAAAAGCTGAAATTCGCGGCGGATGTTTTGATCAATGGCTCATTGCTCAATTGCGAAATTCATCATTTACAACTTACTCAACTCACCGCACTTATTTAACAGAGCGGTAGACTGGGGTTCATTCCAGTTTAGATGGCGATCGACCGGCCACGATCGTGACTTAATAAGGAGACTTCTGGGAAATAAGTGACCCGCTGTCTTCGACTTCGCTCACCCAGTTTGTGCCCTGAGCGAAGTCAAAGGGCAAAGGTCGGCGGGTGAAACCTTTTTTAGAAATCACCTAACACCCATTCCCAAAAAAATGAGTCAAAATGCCCCCATTTATAGGGAGAAGTTGACTATACCTAAGGAGAGCTTAGAAAAGTATAAAGAAGGGCATGATTGAATCTGAGAAAAGGATTTGCCCCACTTCGTAAAAAGGACAATTCATCCTTTCCAGCAATGCCTAAAAAAGCTCGCACTTCTCTAGAATGCTCGACCTTCATGCAGAATTAGGGTGATTGAAATATACAGAGTAGAGGATTCATCTCATGCACATTACTGATTTAGCTCATTTCACAATTCTCACGGATAGAGAACACATTTTGGGAGGCGAGATTGACCCAATGTTACTCCGCCTCAACGCCAACCGCCCCAGCCTGGGCTTGAGCAGGAGAGACTATATGCAACTTCAATCTCCTCCTGATCTGGTGTTTTTTCTCAATGACATGCCAGGAATGATGGTCTCTACCATCAACCAAGCTGACGATGGAAGCGTCACAACTTCAACCGCGATCGTAGGGGCAACAACGCAAGGTGGAGGTGGGACATTTGCATCCTCCTTATCCACCAGAACCCAAGGCTTTCTGGCTGGCTAACTTTTCGCTTCATTTTCGCTTCATAGGGCCCCAAAACCAGTTCAAAATATTATTGGGTGGCTTACTCAATTCGTAAAAGAGTTGAGTAAGTTTTTGTCTTTTATTTTGCCTTATAGAGGAACTTAAAGCCCCTCTGTAAAAATAGAACCCTTCGCTATATTATCCGTAGATTTTGACTCTGCTCAACGTATTGACTGCAAATTTTGGCTAATAAAAGATAAGCCAAAATGACCCCTAATTAAAAATAAATTTAATCAAAAAATTGACTAAGCTTTCTAAAATCTAACCTGAAAGATGAGCCAAAATGACCCCTCAGACAAACTGAAAAATCATATCTTATAAACATCAACTCAAGCAGAGTTGTAAACAAGAAAAACCAATCTTTTAGGAGCGATCCCATGATTATCTCTGATCTCAACTACTTAGAAATCGTTTCAGAAACCACCATCACAGGCGCAGGTCGTCCTAGCAAGCCCCCTAGCTTTTTCGAGAAAGATGTAGTGATCATCAAAGCTTATTCAGATATTTGGCTCACACCCTACACCAATGTTGCAGGGGCATCGGCAACTGCCTATGGCTACACCACCCTTACCAAGACAAACACCAACACAACTTACTACTCCTCTTCTAGCAATTCCCTTTCTGTCAGCCAATAGTAGCAATCTTCCCTTTGCTATTTAACTGCCTTAAACAGGATTTAAGCAGGATTTAAGTAAGTTTGAATGACAATTCTATGTATCCTGAGAAGGCATTGTGAGTCTCTAATTTGTATAGATTAGAAGTCTCTATCTCAAAAACTCCATGCTTTCAATTGGATCACTATGAAGCCTCACAGATCAGCCACTAAAAACGTATGCTTGAATATGTTTTTAGTGGCTTTCCATTGATTAGAAATCCTGTAAACTTGCGTTTCCAGACACCCAAACTTAATCCAAACAATTCTCTAAATTGGAGGACTCAGTGATTATTTCTGACCTAAATTACCTGACAGAAATTTTTGAAATTAATAGCCTTGTGGGAGGTGTTCGTGCTAGAGCGAATGGTGCTGCTATTGCAACTCCCCGGTATGGCGTTGCGGTGGCAAGTGCCAGCGCGTCTGGTGAGTTGACTTCAACCTACACCCATACCTCTGTAAACAAACATACAGGCTCAGGGTACACGACCATTGAGGCGCAGGCGCAGGCAAATGCTTTTGCCAAAACAGGCAACCAGTCTGCTTCCTATCAATTTGACAGTGTGGCTATCTATGTCGGTTAGTCAGCGTTCAAGCGTTATGTTAACTTGAAGCAAAAAGGATTCACCATGGGCACTCCAAACATTCTGACTCAACGAATTGTTTCAGCCGATCGTCGCACCGTTGCAGAAGCAAAAAGCACGGCGATCGCTCCCGATGACCCTGCTTACACGACCCACCAAACTGTGGCAGTTACAATTTATACTAATGGTGGCTCGGCTTCTAGTTCCTCCAGCGTAACTGCAAAAACTTAACCATTGGGTGGAGAATCTAATCTAAATGATTAGCGTGAGGCATCAGCTTAAAAAATCAGTTCATGACTTTTTTGCACCCACTTAGTGACGCTTTCTCAGATTGAAAATGGCATGGCTTCCTCATCAGATTCGTCGATTGAACCCGCATTAGATTTGTCCATTCAACCCGATGAAATTGTAGCTTTCTTGAAGAAGAATCTACAGTTTCAAGAGGTTTGCCAGAGAATTTTATATCAAAGAATTGTCGATCGTGCTGCTCAAACGCAAGAACTTGTAGTCATGCCTGAAGAAATTCAAGCAGAAGCGGAACAGATGCGTCGAGAAATGCACTTAGAACGGGCCGTAGATACGATCGCGTGGCTCAAAGAACAAATGATTTCGGCAGACGATTGGGAAGCGGGAATCTACGATCGTCTGCTCACTGAAAAACTAAAGCAAGCTCTATTTGAGCCACAAGTAGAAAGTTTTTTTGTGCAAAACCGTTTGAATTTTGATCAAGTCCTGCTCTATCAAATTATTGTTCCTTACGAGGAGGTTGCTAGAGAACTTTTCTACCAAATTGAGGAAAACGAAATCAGCTTTTATGAAGCTGCCCATGATTATGATGTAGACGAAGAACGTCGCCGTCGATGTGGTTATGAAGGGTTGCTTTATCGGTGGAGTTTGAAGCCTGCGATCGCGACTTCTGTGTTTGGAGCGAACCTCAAAGAAATCATTCGTCCGATTCAGACTGAGCAGGGATATCATCTTTTGCTGGTCGAAGATTTTGTTCCTGCTCAGTTAACATCTGATGTCCGCCAAAATATTCTAGCCACCCTGTTTAACGAGTGGCTAACTGGAGAATTATCTTACGTGCTGCATCAGACCGAAAATGCCTCGCCCAGCATTTGAGCATCTTGCTTTTAAGTTGATCTCAAATAATAGAAAAAACCAGCCAAAATGGCCGCCTGCCTCAATTTAATTGGTGTAAGTTATACACAAGATCAATAGATTTGAAGCCTGATTTAACCACGCTCAAAATAAAGCTCCAAATTGAAAGATTTTGTATTCACTTATTGTGTTTGGAGGATTTTATGGCCCATCCTTTTGAATTAACTCTCTGCGCTTTAACCCCCATCGACCTAGACCTCGAAGAAGTTCTCAGTGAGCAAGAAGCCACTCAATTGGCGGCGGCTTTGATGTAACGACTCTGGCGCTAGGCGAAGAAGGCGGCTACTGCCCACCCCCAAAACCCATCTACCCACCGATTAAGCCGCCGATTTGCGAGATTCCCAGACCCCCTCACATCACTCACCGACGGGATGAAAATGGGGGATGTCCGCCTCCGGCCTACACAAAAGCGCTGCATGAAGCGGGTGGCTGCGTCATTTTCTGGTAATGGGTGCATGAATATTCTGATCTTAGGAAGTGCACGAGATGGGCATGCAGCGCACGTCAAGAAGGCACTTGAAGAGGCAGGTGCGATCGTCGATTACTGGGACACGCGCCTGTTTCCGACTCAGGTTAAGCTCTCGTGGCAGCCTGACACACGGGTCGGGTCCTTAAAACTATCAGACGATCGTTCGCTCAAATTTCAAGAGATTCACAGTATATTTTGGCGCAATTTTTCAGGTGTTCATGTTCCAAATCTTAAGGATGCAGAGGCTCAAAATATTGCGCTAAATGATGCTATGAGTACGTTACGATCGCTGATCCAAGCTTGCCCTGCTCGGTGGGTTAATTCCTGGCAAGCCTATCAGTTTCATAAAGAAAAACCACTGCAATTAGCAATGGCTCAATCCTTGGGGGTGAAGATTCCAGCAACCCTGATTAGCAACGATCCACAACAGATAATGGACTTTGCGATCGCCCACGAGAAGGTTATTTTTAAGCCTGTTTGTGGAGGTGCTCATACTCAATTTTTGACTTTAGACTATTTGGAGCCGAGCCGTCTAAAGCTTGCCCTAAGCATTGCACCTATCACCCTTCAAGAATATATTTGGGGCACAAACGTGCGGAGTTATGTACTTGCTAATTCTGTCTATACAGCAGAAATTCGTAGTAGCTCAGTAGACTTTCGCGAAGACTTAGATGCACAGCTAATTCCCTTCCTATTGCCAGATTTTATTCAACAACAATGTGTTGCGATCGCCCAGGCTTTCTCACTCAAATGGACTGCGATCGATTGGCGTGTAAAACCCAACGGCGAGTACGTTTTTTTGGAAGCAAACCCCAGTCCAATGTTTATCCATTTTGAGCAGAAAACTGGTTTCCCAATTACAGAAAAATTGGTGCAGCTATTGATGGCAACTGATCAAACAAGCCTTGCTCAATAATTTACTTTGTGCAAGTAAGTAGACAGACTTAATTAAATGTCAGATGCCTGCCATTAGCCCTCACCCCCGACCCCTCTCCCAGAGCGGGCGAGGGGAGAAAAATGGGTTCCTCTGCTCCCATTTTGGGAGCAGGGGTTAGGGGATGAG
>JAAUOZ010000032.1 GCA_012034655.1 Leptolyngbyaceae cyanobacterium CSU_1_3
AGAGCGATCGTTGAAACGATATATACTGCGTCAGCCTATAGATTTTGGTTTAGAAGGGGTGTGAGGGCTGCGCCCCCAGCCAGGGGTTCCACCCCTGCACCCCGTCCAAAATCTTTAATTTTATGCCCTGACAAAGTATAGAACCCTTCTGAATTTGGAATTGCTGATTGTTGACACAATTTGTTGGCACAACTTGTTGACACAGTTTATTAATCTATATATTTTGACGACTCTTCGCAGGTGCAGCCACGAACGTGTCGCATCACAGCGGGGGCAAGCCCTGACCAGAGCGGCGTGTTGAGATGGGCGGTTCGGAGACCATCGGCTGACCAAGTGTTGCAGGTTCGCAGGATCGAATAATATCCCGTGGCTTTGTAGAAGCCGCTTGTTGCATCGTAGCCGTCTTGAATGCGAATAGGCTGGCCGCGCTGGTCGCGCTGAAAGGAATTTTGAATAAAGCTAACTACCCTTAAGTAATCCTGTTGGGTGACTCCGATACATTTGATGGTAACGCCGTCTTCTTGAGGAAATTCTGAGTAGCCTTGCACATACAAGGCGGTTGGGTTGCCGGGCATCAATAAAGCTCGTAGAACACTGGTAATTTTGACTTCTGACCAGTTTGGCGTATTCATATAAAAGTCACGATCGCCCCACCCAAATTTTAGATAACGATAGGTTTGTGGCGATCGCCCAATTGTTTGCGTCGGGATAAATTGATTCCAATTAAAAACTTGATTTTGCACAGGTAAAACTAAATTGACGTGCATTTGATCGCCAGAAACATAGATTTTATGAGTGCTTGTTTGGCAATCTTGGGAGGTTGGGTGGCTCCATTTTCTAGGAGTAAAGTAACCGATCGCTAACAGAGAACTGACCAAAAAAATAGAGCAGAAAAAATACTTCAACGTCCTTCTAAATAGCTTGCGAATCACAGTTTTTCTCCTGACCAAAGTTCAGCCTAATTCAGACTCAAGTTCCACTTTAACGGTCTGCAACCACCCTCTCTATTCACCCTATTTGTTCACTTCGATCGTCGGTAAAATCCGTTAAAAACTTTACGCCTAAAAATTTTATGCTGGGAGGGGGCAACGATCGCAGTAAGATCGACGAAATGGCATTCATCAGGAAGCTGGCATGGCGAAAAAACCAACTCCGACCGAGAAAAGAGTAACGCTGTCTGGCGTGAGTTGGCCCCAGTTTGAGACACTTCTAGCAGAGTTGGGCAGCCAGCGAGTTGCCAGACTAACCTACGATCGCGGCAAACTCGAAATGATGACTCCCCTAGAAGAGCACGAGCGCTGTAGCCGCCTGCTGGAGTCGCTGATTTTAGTATTTGCGGATGAATTGGTGTTGCAGGTTAACTCGATCGGTTCTGTTTTGCTCATGCGTCCTGGTTTAGCGTGTTGCATTCAGCCAGAGTCGTGCTATTACCTCGATCGCGAAGTTGAGATGCGCCGCCGGGCAGAACTCAACCTTGAACAAGTTGCGCCCCCTGATCTTGTGGTTGAAGTCGCCATTACGAAAGGGACGATCGATCGATTTGCTATTTATGCGGCGATGGGTGTTCTAGAAATTTGGCAATATGTGACGACGATCGGAGATGACGCACTCAAAGGCAGTTTAAAAATTTACCAATTGCAAGATGGTCAATACATCGAGTCTGCAAATAGCTTTCTGTTTCCATTTTTGCCTGCCAAGCGAGTTTTAGAGTTTCTAGAACAAAGCGATTCGCTAGGATTAGCACAGGCATTAATTTTGCTGCGAAGCTGGATCAAAGGAAAACTATAATTTTCTCGCATGGATTTGTTCATCACCCATGAGCCACAGAAATTGGCAGTGCCGATCGTGGCCAATCTTCCCCATAGTGGGTTGTTTGTTCCCGATCAAATTGCAACCCAATTTTTGCCCGAACATTTAGCCACCTTGCCCCATAGTGATTGGCATTTGGAAGAATTGTATCGATCGCTGCCCACCTTGGGAATTACGGTGCTGCAAGCGACCCATAGCCGCTACGTCATCGACCTCAATCGTGAAGCCAAAGAACCTCTGTTTGGTGACTTTTGGACATCAGCAATCCCTGAAAAAACAGCGTTTGGAAAACCGATTTATCAGACCTTGCCAACCGCAGAAAATATTCAAGAGCGAGTCAAAAAATTCTACAATCCCTATCACAATCAGTTGGGTAAGATTCTACAAAAAAAGATTGATCAATTTGGCAAAGTTTATCTACTCGATTTACATAGTTTCTTGGGGTTGATAGACGATCAAATTTGCTTGGGCAATCGCTACGATCGCACCTGTTCAGAGTTTCTAATTTCAACGGTTGAGCAAAGTTTCTCAAGCAAAGGCTACCAGGTGGTGAGAAACAAAGTTTTTAGTGGCGGCTACATCACGCGACGGTATGGCAAGATGCCCGATGTAGAAGCGCTGCAAATTGAAGTGAGATATCCCGTTTATCTGAATGAAAATCAGCTTGATCACCCTCAACTTCCTGGGTGGAATGGGCCAGAATTTGCGATCGCCCAGGGGAATTTTGATCAGATTTTTGCGGCGATCGTCCACACCCTTTGCCCAAGCTCTCCTCCTACGCCCTGAAGCCCAAAAGCCGCCCAAAAGCCAAAGTCCAGCAAAATTACCGATAGAATAAGCCTGTTCTCGATTCGCAACCCCCTTTATGTCAGTCAACACCCCCGCTCCTTTTTCGGCTGAAGAGATCGCCGCCGAAGGCATTAAGCCCGAAGAATATGCCGAAATTGTGCGCCGGCTCGATCGCCATCCCAACAAAGCTGAACTCGGAATGTTTGGGGTGATGTGGTCAGAGCACTGCTGCTACAAAAACTCCCGTCCCCTACTGAGTCAATTTCCGACCGAAGGCGAAAGGGTGCTCGTCGGCCCTGGCGAGAATGCGGGAGTTGTAGATTTGGGAGACGGCCTACAACTGGCCTTCAAGATCGAGTCGCACAATCACCCCTCTGCGGTGGAGCCTTTTCAGGGGGCCGCAACAGGAGTAGGCGGCATTTTGCGAGACATTTTTACGATGGGGGCGCGACCGATCGCCCTCCTCAATTCACTTCGCTTTGGGTCGCTGGAGGATGCCAAAACGCGCAGAATCTTTACGGGCGTGGTGGCAGGCATCAGTCACTATGGCAACTGCGTCGGCGTGCCCACCGTGGGCGGCGAGGTCTATTTTGATCCGGCTTACTCTGGCAATCCGTTGGTTAATGTCATGGCGTTGGGGCTGATGGAAACCAGCGAAATTGTCAAATCTGGCGCAAAAGGGTTGGGCAACCCAGTTCTCTATGTTGGCTCCACCACTGGGCGAGACGGCATGGGCGGAGCTAGTTTCGCCAGCGCCGAGTTGAGCGATGAATCAATGGACGATCGTCCTGCGGTGCAAGTCGGCGATCCCTTTTTAGAAAAATCACTGATCGAAGCCTGCCTGGAAGCCTTCAAAACAGGTGCAGTGGTGGCGGCCCAAGACATGGGCGCGGCGGGACTCACCTGCTCTACTTCAGAAATGGCCGCCAAAGGTGGCGTAGGCATTGAGCTAGATTTGGATCTGATTCCGGTGCGCGAAACGGGGATGATTCCCTATGAGTATTTACTGTCTGAGTCGCAAGAACGGATGCTGTTTGTCGCCCACAAAGGACGCGAATCGGAACTGATCGAGATCTTCGATCGCTGGGGGCTGCATGCCGTCGTCGCTGGAAGGGTGATCGCCGAGCCGATCGTTCGCATTCTCTTTCAGGGCACGATCGCTGCCGAAATTCCCGCGACTGCCCTATCAGACAACACCCCCATCTACCATCGAGACCTGTTGCCCCAACCGCCCGACTACGCCCAAAAGCCTGGACATGGGCAGCCCATCAACTTCCCGACTGCACCCCACAAGGCATTCAGATGCAGGCTGAATCTTGCACTTGGACGCAGATTTTATTGCAGCTTTTGGATGCTCCCACGATCGCCTCCAAACGCTGGATCTATCGCCAATACGACCATCAGGTGCAAAACAACACCATTCTTCTGCCCGGTGGAGCCGATGCGGCCGTTGTCCGAGTCCGCCCGCTTGCTGATCCTCAGTCTGCCTTTCTCGATTCGTCTACCTCCCCGTCTAAAGCTGTTGCCGCCACCGTCGATTGCAACCCTCGCTATGTCTACCTCCATCCCTATGAAGGGGCAAAAGCTGCCGTCGCAGAAGCCGCCCGCAACCTGAGTTGTGTCGGCGCAGACCCGATCGCCGTCACCGATAACTTAAACTTTGGCAGCCCCGAAAAGCCGATCGGCTACTGGCAACTCGCCGAAGCCTGTCGCGGTCTCGCCGAAGCCTGTCGCGAATTCTCAACGCCCGTCACGGGTGGCAATGTGTCGCTCTACAACGAAACTTTAGACTCAGAGGGCAAGCCCGCCCCAATTTATCCCACGCCAGTCGTCGGCATGGTTGGCTTTATTGCCGACCTCAAACAGATTGCCGGACAGGGATGGCAAGCCCCAGGCGATCTGATCTATCTCCTAGGAATTGGCACGAGCGAACCGTCCGATTTGCTTACCCTTGGCGCGTCTGAATATCTGGCAACGATTCATAAAACGATCGCAGGTCAACCTCCCAAAACCGACTTTCACCTAGAGCGAACCGTGCAAGCTGCCTGTCGAGAAGGCATTCGGCGGGGGTGGGTACGATCGGCTCACGATTGCTCAGAAGGCGGGTTGGCGATCGCCCTGGCAGAGTCCTGTATTAGCGGTGGGCAGGGCGCAGATGTTGTGCTGACAGCACAGCCCTCGACTCGACTCGACCATCTCCTGTTTGCAGAAGGCGGCGCACGAATTGTGGTTTCTGTTGCATCAGATCACCAAACCGAATGGGAAAGCTATCTGCAACCACTCGCCACTCCTTGGGAAAAACTGGGCGCAGTGTCTGGCGATTCTCTTCGTATCACGGTGCAATATACGACAACAGACTATTCAAAATTAATTGACGCGCCGATCGCTCAGATGACTCACACGTGGTCAACGGCGATCGAAGAGCGCTTAGCAGCATGAAGTCATGCAACTGGAGGATGCTCAATTCTCAGAACTGCTTTTGAATCATAGGGAAGGAGTGGGGTGAAATTAAAGCAAACTAGATGCCGGGTTTCGACCCTGCTCAACCTTTCTCTGCTCAATCTTCCTCCATTGAGCATTGAGCAAAGTCGAACTGCGTCTGATCCATCATTCCGCCTTCCCACTAGTAACTAAACGGTGTAACTAAACGGTGTAATTAAGCGGTAGAACTAAACCGTAGAGCTTGGGCCGCTTCAGAGAAAGGGGTTTCTCAAATTCTCCACTGTTTATCGTAGATGTATGAGAATATTAAGTAGATATTAAGCTATCTAAAGTTTTTTCTCTCTCATTTGTTCTTTCGTGCCGTTTGATTGCCCGATTGCCAACGATCCCCGTCCACCATGCGCCAAAAAAATATGCTGCCTGACGACGCTTTTTCGGATAGCTACTCCTTTCAGCAGTCTCTAGATCCAGACCTCCACGGCTCAAAACCCGATAAACCAGAAGAAGCCTGTGGAGTTTTCGGGGTATATGCTCCGGGGGAGAGCGCTGCAAAACTGGCATACTTTGGGCTGTTTGCCTTACAGCATCGGGGTCAAGAATCGGCAGGAATCGCCACCTTTGACGGCGATCGCGTTCACCTACACAAAGACATGGGTCTGGTTTCGCAGGTCTTCAATGAAGCCGTCCTGCAAGATTTGCCTGGAGGTTTGGCGATCGGGCATACCCGCTACTCCACGACTGGCTCTAGTCGCGTCGTCAATGCTCAGCCTGCTATCGTTGAGACGCGGCTGGGCAGCCTTGCCCTTGCCCACAACGGCAACCTTGTCAACACCGCCAAGCTGCGCGAAGAACTGATCGAGCAAAACCACAACTTTTTGACCACCACCGACTCAGAAATGATTGCCCTGGCGATCGCAGGCGAAGTCAACGAAGGTAAAGACTGGCTAGAAGCAGCGATCAGCGCTTTCCATCGTTGTGAGGGGGCTTTTAGTCTGACGATTGGCACTCCGATCGGCATGATTGGAACCCGCGACCCCAATGGCATTCGCCCGTTGGTGATTGGCACGCTCCCTAGAGATACGACCGAAGCTCCTATTCGCTATGTCCTCGCCTCCGAAACCTGCGGGCTAGACATCATCGGAGCCGATTATCTGCGCGACGTAGAACCTGGCGAATTAGTCTGGATCACCAACGCAGGGTTGGCCTCTTTCCATTGGGCCCCGCAGCCAGAGCGCAAGCTTTGCATCTTCGAGATGATTTATTTCGCCCGACCCGACAGCATCATGCACAACGAAAGTCTCTACAGCTATCGGATGCGGATTGGTCGTCGGTTGGCGGCAGAGTCACTAGTGGATGCAGATATTGTGATTGCCGTCCCTGATTCTGGCATTCCGGCGGCGATCGGTTACTCGCAAGCGTCGGGCATTCCCTACGCAGAAGGGTTGATCAAAAATCGCTATGTCGGGCGCACGTTTATTCAACCAACGCAAATCATGCGCGAGTCGGGCATTCGCATGAAATTAAATCCCCTTAAGGATGTACTGGAGGGCAAACGAGTTGTGATTGTCGATGACTCGATCGTTCGCGGAACCACCAGCCGCAAGATCGTCAAAGCCCTGAGAGATGCAGGGGCGATCGCAGTGCATATGCGGATTTCTTCGCCACCTGTCACCCATCCTTGCTTTTATGGCATCGACACCGACAGCCAAGATCACCTAATTGCAGCAACAAAATCGGTCGAAGAAATTGCCAGGCAAATTGAGGTTGATTCGCTGCAATATTTGAGTTGGGAAGGCATGTTAGAAGCAACCCGTGAAAACCCCAACGAATTCTGCTCGGCGTGCTTTACGGGCAACTACCCGGTGACAATTCCAGAAACAGTGAAGCGATCGAAGCTGATTCTAGAAAAAGCAACCACCTAAGGGTTTGCATGGAAACAAAATTCCAGTGAATCGGGTTTCGACTGCGCTCAACCCTCGATAGTTGAAGGCTGAACGCCATCGAAACCTGGCTGGTCGTCCATTAAACCTGCGTGAATCTGGACAGCCCTCCTCACGAAGGGGGGCAAGATTTTTGACAACCTTTCGCAGTGTGTGGGAAAAGCAATTTAGAGAATGAGGGAAAAGATTCGTCAGCCCATCACGAGCCAAAACTCAAAGCTTTCTATTCGTTCATATTGCGATAAGTTGCTACTGCCGACGGTGAAATTCTGTTCAGATATCGGAAGATCCAGTACTTGAAAATAGTATCTAAAATGACAGGAAAGGTAGCAATAAATAGAAAAATAAAATCACGACTGGGAGAGATACCTAGGTGTTTTGAGATACCTTCGAGCAAGATTTCCCAACCATGAGAAGAGTGAAACCCCACAAACACATCCGTAAAGAGAATGATGATAAATGCCTTAGCGCTATCACTCAGACCGTAAATAATTTCATCAATAAAAGACTTCAAAACCTCGATCTGACGTTTGCACCGAATTAGCACGATCGCAAAGGTAATGGTCGCTAGAATATCGGCAATCCAGTTTTTAACAGCATCTGCACTTTCGCCCGCAAATTATTGGCAATCTCGCTGGCTTTTTCTCGAACTCGTGTCTCTATGTCTTCTTTGAGAATGGGCGCACGACCGATCGCTTCGCTGACCAAATTCTGAAACTTGAGCCTTTCCTCAAACTGATCAAGCTCACGGAGGGCTTGATCAGTCATCTCAGAGTTGAGAAAAATTTCTCCCTCACTTTCAGACTGAAACTGTTTGGCAATCCAACCTCCAAGGGCTAAATTGTCTGATAAAAAGATGTTGCGAGTCGCTTGCTGCACCAAAAGCGGGATTAAAATTAAGATTAAAATAAACCTCAATGCGAGCACTGTTTTAACCTTAGAAGCACGAAAATTTTGCACCATTTCTACTTCTGATTTGGGGTCTAAGTCTCGTCTGAGGCGACCTAGTGTGCTCAGAATCGATCGTGGCAGCAACCCTGTTTTGTCAGTAATCGTCTCAAAGTCAAGCGATGTATCTGGTTCTGGAGGTATATTTTCTTGCCCAGTCAGTGCTTTGGGTGCGTCACTTACGGTTCTAATAGAATTATTTTGAACTTGAACTAACGAAGTTGAGTCTAAAGTCGTGTAGAAATTTTCGGATTGATATTTTGCTAAAATCTCGTCAATAAATTTTAATTTTTCTAACGTAACTTCTGACCAATCTTTTGCGCTCCAGTCCAGTCGAGAAGTGATGAATTCTGAAGTTTCAAAGGTTCTTGACTGATGAACTGAAGCATTAGGATTGGTCAGATTTAACGTGTTTCGACTTTGCTTAAACTCAAGTAATCTGAGGCGAATAATCTTGAGGTACTTTTTTAGATCAGACTCAAAATAGGCAAAAACATTAGAGGTCATTGTGACCATTGTCGGCGAAATTTTTTGACCTCCAAAGTGCTCATCTTCTACAGCTTTGATTTTTAGAGCAGCGTTGTAGGCTTGGTCAAGGGCCCGATCGGGTGTCTCTAAATACCATCGTTCTGCACGATGTAAATAGCCCTTTAGTTTAGAAAAAATAGATGTCTTCATGGCTCGGACGGAAGGGTGCTGTAGAGAGTGCTGACGATCGACTTTACCGCTATTTCTACCAATCGTCGCAGCCCCTTATTCTAGGATCACTGTTCCTGAAGATCTAGTATGAAAATAGCCTATTTCTCTCTGGCTAAGCGCTGAGAGTGAGCGTTGAAACTGAAGTGAGCTATCGTAACAAATTCCTCTGAGGCTGATTTGTGTTTCCAACAAATTCTATCTGGGTGGTTGGTGAAACTCGCAGTGGCAAAACAACACGCCTAGTGCAGCAGTTTTGCAAGTGGGTATTGCCTGGGGTGGATAGCAACACGCAAACCCCTATAAATGTGTTGGCACTGGCTGCGATCGGAGATACGCGGCTAGAGTTAGTCGATCGGCTCACGACTGCAACCCAGGGCAAATGCCCCTTTCGGGCGACGACCCCCCTGGGGTTTTTTGAAGACGAAGTGATGCTGTTTTGGTCGCTGTTAATTCGAGTGTTAGGGCTCAAGGCCCAGTTTCCGGTGAGACTTCGCCCCGAAAATGAGCAAGAACTGGCCACGCGACTGTGGAAACCTGAGCTAGACCAGATTGTCGCCCAGACGGGCATTCGAGAATCTCGTCTCGTTCGCCGAGTATTGGACTTGATGCAGCTAGCGGCTCTGAGCGGCGTGTCGATCGCAGACATTCCCACCCTTTTAGAGCAAGGCTTACCTCGGTTAAATGAACAGAATGCTGAACTGCCACTTTCTCCTCAGATCGTCGGCGACATGCTGCAACAGTGGCGAACCTGGTGCTTACGCCGGGGGCTGCTCACCTACAGTCTGATCGCAGAACTCTACTGGCGCTATTTGCTCACCGATCGCACCTACCAAAAGCATCTGTCTCAGCGCTATCAGGCAGTGCTGGCCGATGATGTAGATGAATTTCCTGCGATCGCTCGCCCCCTGTTTGAGTTTCTTTTAGCCAACGGTGTGGGGGCATTTTCCTTCAACCCCGACGGCGCGGTGCGGCTGGGGTTGGGAGCCGACCCCGCCTACATGCAAGCCCTGGCGGAGCGGTGTCAGCAGGAAGTGTTGAGCCGTCCTGTCTCTGCCTTAGCACAAAGCCTCAGCACCTCGATCGTGGAGTTGGCCACCGATCCGGTCTTCTTTGCGAGTTTGCCCGATTCGATTCAGACGGTGCAGACCACAACCCAGGCGCAACTGCTCAGGCAAACCGCCGAACTGATCAGCAAAGCCGTGCAGTCTGGGCAAATTCAGCCCCGCGAAATCGCCCTGATCGGGCCGGGGATTGATGCCATTTCTCGCTATGCCCTGGCTGGCATCCTCGCCCGCAGAGGCATCCCTGTCGAATCTTTGAACGATCAGCGTCCCCTATCGAGCAGCCCGATCGTGCGATCGCTCCTCACGCTGCTGACACTGGTGTATCCAGGGTTGGGCCGGCTGGTAGATCGCGATACGATCGCCGAAATGCTGGTGGTGCTGAGTCAACGGTGGAGAGGGTTTGCCATCGATCCGGTACGGGCTGGGCTATTGGCTGACCACTGCTTTGAGACCCATCCCGACCTGCCTCGCCTGCTGTCTGCCCACACCTTTTCTCGGTGGGATCGGTTGGGCTATGAAGCAATGAACGCCTACGAGGACGTGGTGAAATGGGTCGAGGGGCAGCGATCGCAGCGAGAACAGCGATTGATTTCGAGTCCGGTGGTGCTGCTCGATCGGGCTATTCAGACTTTCTTTTTGGGGGGCAATCCATTGCCGTTTGACCAACTTGCCGCCCTGAGAGAACTGATCGAAACGGCTCAACACTACTGGGAAGTGGAGGGTCGATTGCGGCAAAGCGATCTGCAAGGCGATCGAACGAGTGACTGGCAAACCCAGCGATCGGATATGGCTGCTTCTCTGACAGTGAGCCGCTTTATTCAACTATTGCGCCAGGGCACGGTGACGGCTAATCCGTTTCCGGTTAAGGCGATCGGGCTAGCGAGTAATGCGGTGACGTTGGCGACGGTGTTTCAGTATCGATCGAGTCGGCGTGCCCATCGCTGGCAGTTTTGGCTAGATGCTGGGTCGAGTCGCTGGCTCAGTGGAGTCGATTCGCTGTTTGGCGCACCTTTGTTTCTGCAAAATTGGTCAGGAAAAGCCTGGACGATCGACGACACTCAGACTGCCAACGAACAGCGTCTACGACGAATTCTGCTCGATTTGCTAGGCAGAACTGAAGAACGAATTTTTCTCTGCTACAGCGATCTAGCGATTAACGGTCAAGAACAGACGGGCGTGCTGACTTCTCTAGTAAACGCGGCTACACCTGTTAACCTTGAGCCTCTGACGGCTTGACGGCAGTGACAGCGAGTTGCGAAACAGCCGCCAACACATCAAACTCAACCTCACGCGGGTAAATGAGCCAGACCCGTTGCAGAGGCTGCGTTAACGTCTGCACCAGCGGCGACAGTTCGCTAATCTCTCGCAGCCCCGTCAAGGTTTGCAGATTAATACCTTTCTGATAGAGCGTATAACCTCGGCTCACCGCCACCCGCAACCCCGCATACAGTTCTGCCTCAAACCCTGCCTCGGTCAGCCTGTAGTGAACTTTTTGCAGCAGAATTGCCCGATCGTCCTTTCGCAAATGAGACACATCCAACGCTTTGAGCAGATCTCGATCCAAAAATCGCCGACACAGATCCGCTAGAACGCGATCGGTGCAGTGTTGCCAGCGCTGCAAATGATAGACAAACACCCCATCGTCGCCTGAGAGATATTGGGCGAGGGACATTTCATCGCAGTTGCCCCCATCCAGGCGGTTACGGTCTCGTCGGCGGTGATGGTTCCAGTTTGAAGTTGAGTTTGGGCACGCGAAAAAATTTGCTGCAACACCCAGGTGGCGGCAATATTTTTGGGATGGTTGTAAATCTGGGCATACATAAAATAGCGAACGATCAAATAATGCTCGATCGCCGCCATTCCTTTTTGGGCTACCACTAGCTGCTGAGTCACCGGGTCGTAGCGCAGCGCCATCAGAATGCGATCGAGGTCAATTCTGCCGTAGGATGTGCCCGTAAAATAGCTGTCTCGCATCAGGTAGTCGAGGCGATCGCAATCTAACTGACTCGACACCAACTGCCACACCAGGGGAACCGGATATTTTTTGAGATAAACCTGCTCGATTTGGTCGATCAATTCAGGATGAAAGCGATCCAAAAGTCTGCGAATCGGCCCCGACTCGCGCAAAATCCGCCGCGTCCAGTGCTCATGGTTGCTGCCAAACACTTCTTCTGAGGTATGACTGAAGGGGCCGTGACCAATATCATGCAAAAGCGCCGCACAGAGCACGATCGGGCGGTGAATCTGCAACTGTGGATAGGCCTTAGCGAGACGATCGAAGGCCCGCCGCGCCACCGCCATCACCCCCAGGGAATGGGTAAACCGCGACCCCTCCGCCCCATGAAACGTCAGACTGGCCGGCCCCAACTGTCGCACCCGTCGCAATCGCTGAAAGGCAGGCGTGTCGATGAGTTGAATCAATAACGCTTCGGTGGGGTCGCCGCTATTGAGGGCGATCGCGCCATGTAGCGGATCGTGATAAGTTCGCTCAGTGTTGGGCAGCAATAGGGTTGGGCAACAATGGAGAAAGCAGGAAGGGTTGAACAGATTATGTCGCATCCGCGAAGAGCGAGTTAGACGTAATCGCTTCGACAGCGGCTTGATATTGGCGATCGACAGACGTACCCAACTGCTCCTGCGTAATTGGTTCTAGGGGAACGACACGATCGGGCACAATCCCCAACTTGTTGATGTCAATGTGGTTCGGCGTTTCATACTTGGCAACCGTCACCGCCAGCCCCGACCCATCCGACAAATCAAACAGCGATTGAATCAAACCTTTGCCAAAGGTCTTCTCACCCAAAATTACGGCGCGTCCGTTATCCTTCAGTGCTCCTGCCAGAATTTCGCTGGCGCTCGCCGTTCCCTGATTGACTAACACCACTAATGGATCGCGAGTCAGCGCTTCGCCCATCGCTTCATAGCTGCCCACCGTTCCCTGGCGGTTGACGGTATAAACGATCGTCCCTTCATCAACCCACAGCCTAGCAATCTCAATGCCTGCCTGCAACAGCCCACCCGGATTGTTTCTCAAATCGAGAATATAAGCATCGGCTCCCTGTTTTTCTAGGCGAGCGATCGCGTGGGCTACTTCAGCCGTGGCGTTGGCGTTAAATTGCCCCAGCTTCACATAGCCAATTTTCCGATCCTCCTGAGGGCGCAACTCGGCATAAACAGGATTAAGGGCAATGCGATCGCGCACCAGGTCGATTTCCTGAACTATCTCGCCGTCTCGTTCAACGGTGAGCAGGACGTGACTCCCGATCGTACCTCGCATCCGCTCTGCCGCCTCGTCAAGCGACAAGCCTGCTGTGGAAACGCCATCAATGGTCAAAATGCTGTCAGCCGGTCGAATGCCTGATCTGGCAGCCGGGGAACCCTCCACTGGCGCAATCACTCGCAGCCGTTTGGTCTCAGGGTCAAGGGCAATCTGCAACCCTACCCCCGTCAACTCCCCGGAGGTACTTGTTTGCAGACTACGATATTGATCGGGCTTGAGCAACCGAGTAAAGGGATCATCCAACCCAGCCAGCATTTTTTGAATCGTGGTGTAAGCAGCTTCGCGGTTGGGCATCGGCTGCTTGAGATACTTCTCGCGAATCGCCCACCAGTTTTGATGGTTAAAGCTGGAATCGACATAGGAGCGATCGACCATCCGCCAAACCTCGTTTACCAGCCGTTGCTCTTCCGTCAGCGCGTAGGCAGAAGGAGCAAACCCGCCCAGGGCGATCGCCAGCAACAAACCAAACCCCAGCAGTGAGCGAACCCAAGGAAATCGTTTTCTCATACCGAACGATATTAGCGGCAAACGCTATTAAATTTCTACTCTAAACTTCAGAATCCGAGGCTTTAGGTGAGCAAATCCTAGATAGGGAAAGCTTTCTAGGATTTAGCTTGAGGCTTTTATCCGACCAGATATTTCGATCTAAAACGTTATTTCTTAAAGCGATCGCAATTCTAGTAGTTTAAGAATTATTATAACTAAGCTTTTCGTTACAAATATTTATGTGTTTCTTAAAGGTAAAAGCGATCGTCCAAATCCGCGCAAACTTCGCCTAACAAACCTTTCCCAGACGGTAATCCACCCTGGTGCTGTGTTACATTTTTGTATGAACAGCAATCATCTTTTAGGAACGCTTGCTTTATGGCAAATGTGTACGACTGGTTCGAGGAGCGCCTTGAAATCCAAGCACTCGCGGACGATGTATCCAGTAAGTACGTGCCGCCTCATGTCAATATCTTCTACTGCTTGGGTGGAATCACGTTAACTTGCTTTCTAATCCAGTTTGCGACTGGGTTTGCAATGACTTTTTACTACAAACCAACCGTTGCCGAAGCTTTTGAGTCGGTACAGTACATCATGAATGATGTCAGTTTTGGTTGGTTAATTCGCTCGGTTCATCGTTGGTCTGCCAGCATGATGGTGCTGATGATGATCTTGCACACCTTCCGGGTCTACTTGACGGGTGGCTTCAAAAAGCCGCGCGAATTGACCTGGGTAACGGGGGTGATTTTGGCGGTGATTACCGTCTCCTTTGGGGTGACGGGCTATTCATTGCCCTGGGATCAGGTAGGCTACTGGGCGGTCAAAATCGTATCCGGTGTACCCGAAGCGATTCCTGTGGTGGGAACTCTGATTGCTGATTTGCTGCGGGGCGGTGTTAGCGTGGGGCAATCTACGCTGACTCGCTATTACAGCGCTCACACCTTTGTTCTTCCCTGGCTGATTGCCGTGTTTATGCTGGCGCATTTCTTGATGATCCGCAAGCAAGGCATTTCTGGTCCACTGTAAGATTTTTTGTAAGAATTTTGGGTTTTAGAGTGTCAAAGCGGAGCCATTTTAGGACTGCCAATCTAAGATCCAAAGCTTGCCGTTTTTCTCCCTGCTGACTTCCATCCTTTAAGGAGAACCTTTTCCACTATGGCAACTGTTAAGAAGCCGGATCTCAGCGATCCTCAATTGCGTGCCAAGTTGGCCAAAGGCATGGGTCACAACTATTATGGTGAACCTGCCTGGCCCAACGATTTGCTCTATATCTTCCCGGTGGTCATTCTGGGATCGATCGCTCTCTGTGTGGGTTTGGCTGTGCTTGACCCCGCTCAGATTGGTGAGCCTGCAAACCCCTTTGCCACTCCCCTAGAAATTTTGCCTGAGTGGTATCTATACCCTGTGTTCAATATTCTGCGAATTGCACCCAACAAGCTGCTGGGTGTGGTGTTGATGGGATCTGTGCCCCTGGGACTGATCATTGTGCCATTTATCGAAAATGTGAACAAGTTCCAAAACCCCTTCCGTCGTCCTGTGGCAATGGCGGTGTTTTTGTTTGGCACTGTTGTCACGATGTGGTTAGGAATTGGTGCAACCTTCCCGGTCAGCAAAGCCTTGACTTTGGGATTGTTCTAAGAGACTTTAATAGACTCAATAGACTCAAATTTTGGGTGTCTGTCGTACTTCGATCGTAGATTTTCGATCGTGCATCGAAGTAAACAGACACCATTTTTGGGCTTCATACAGCCGATGAGTTTAGATGTGCCTGTTCTAGGGCGTACCCGAACTGTGGATTGACGATTGTCTGGTAGGCCCTTGCAGAACATCACGAAGCAATAAGAATCGTTGCGATCGCTCCCTTGTTGGTTCTGGCTTTTAATCTCTGTATCTCCCTCTGGGAGAGAAGTTTGGCGATGTCTATTTCTTGTAAAACTAGCGTTGAGTCAAAAGTCTCGATCGCCTAAGATTTCACCATCTTTGAGACAATCAAAAGGCGATAAAGCTCAGTTCGAGATTCAGATTTAGGAGACAGCGTATGAAATTGGCTTACTGGATGTATGCAGGCCCCGCACACATTGGCACTCTCCGCATTTCCAGTTCTTTTAAAAATGTCCATGCCATCATGCACGCTCCGATCGGTGACGACTACTTCAACGTCATGAGATCGATGCTGGAGCGCGATCGTAACTTTACACCCGTGACCATTAGTTCCGTCGATCGCAATGTTTTGGCTCGCGGTTCTCAAGAAAAAGTGGTAGACAACATCACCCGCAAAGATGCCGAAGAACACCCCGATCTAATTGTGCTCACCCCTACTTGCACATCCAGCATTTTGCAAGAAGATTTGGGCAACTTTGTGCAGCGGGCACAGCTAGATGCTAAGGGCGACGTGATGCTGGCAGACGTAAACCACTATCGCTACAACGAACTGCAAGCCGCCGATCGTACCCTGCAACAAATTGTCCAATACTACATTGCCAAAGCCAAAAAGAAGGGTGAACTGCCGATCGGCAAAACCGCGAATCCTTCCGTCAATCTCATCGGCATCTCTTCCCTCGGCTTCCACAATCAGCACGACTGCATCGAACTCAAGCGATTGATGGCAGAGTTGGGAATTGAAGTCAATGCAGTCATTCCGGAGGGGGCATCGGTACACGAGTTAAAAAATCTGCCCCAAGCCTGGTTTAATCTTGTGCCCTATCGAGAAATTGGCTTGATGTCAGCGCAGTTTTTGCAAGAAGAATTTGGGATGCCGTTTGTCGATATTACGCCGATGGGTGTGGTAGAGACGGCGCGGTGTATTCGTAAAATTCAAACAACGCTAAACGCTCAAGGCGCAAATGTAGATTACGAAAGTTTTATCGAGAACCAAACTTTGTATGTGTCTCAGGCTGCCTGGTTCTCACGATCGATCGATTGCCAAAATCTTACCGGCAAGAAAGCAGTCGTGTTTGGCGACAATACCCACGCTGCCGCAATGACGAAAATTTTGGCACGGGAAATGGGCATTCACGTCGTCATGGCAGGAACATACTGCAAATACGACGAGAAATGGTTCCGCGAACAGGTGAGTGAATACTGCGACGAAGTGTTAATCAGCGATGACAACGGTGCAATTGCCGACGCGATCGCCCGCCATCGAACCCTCTGCCATTTTTGGCACACAGATGGAACGCCATGTGGGTAAGCGGTTACGGATTCCTTGCGGAGTGATTTCGTCGCCGATTCACGTCCAAGATTTTCCGATCGGCTACAAGCCATTTCTCGCCTACGAGGGAACCAATCAAGTTGCCGATTTGGTCTACAACTCCTTCACCCTGGGTATGGAAGATCACCTACTGGAGATCTTCGGCGGTCACGATACCAAAGAAGTGATCACCAAAGGCATGTCTGCCGACTCGGACATGAATTGGACAAAAGACGCACAGGCAGAACTGAACAAAGTGCCAGGCTTTGTACGCGGCAAAATCAAGCGAAATACCGAAAAATTTGCCCGTGAGCGCAGCCTCTCTGAAATCACCGTAGAAGTGATGTATGCCGCCAAAGAGGCCGTCGGCGCGTAGAACTTCGGGTGGGGTGGAATCGAAGCATAAAAGATCCTCGACCTCTGGGGCAATTTCTCAAAAAAAGGGCGTTGCAGAATCGAGGGATGAACCGTCAGATTTGCCCTCACTCTAGACCTCTTGCAAAGGTCTAGGGAACAAGACTTCTGGCTCCCTTCTCTTTGGGGAGAGGGGTTTGGGGTGAGGGCAAAAGTTCAGTCGTCGAACTGATGTTCGGTTGGGGCGTGGCAATGCCATGCTCCTGGAATACACGATCGACCTCGTGACTTCGCGGTCAATGATTGTCAGAATATCGCCTTGGTTGACTGCCAAACGCTGGTGTTGAGCCAGAAGTCGAGGGTTTGATTGGCTTGTTATGGATCGCAGGTTGCTGGTGTGGTAGACGTGTTGGGCTTGGTACACAACGGGCCTAAGCCAGCCGGAAGCACAGGGCGAGTGATGAATGCTAGTGGGCCGGCTTTTTGTTCGCCATTAAACGGTGTGGGTTTAGATGGGTCAAATCCACATTCTTTGGCATCTTCAGGATTGTTGAACCAGAAGCCCAGGTGAAAGGTTTTGGTAGGTTTGAGATTGACCGCAGAGTCGAAACCAAAGATCTGATCGAGTAAAATCGTTTTCACGATCGTCGTACCCGGTCTGAGATCAGACTGATACCAAACCAGACCAAATCCTCTAAAGTTTGGATCGATCGTGCCATCTGCCAATTGCAAACTTTTTTCGAGGGAAAACAAGTCAAACTGAATCCCAGGTTTAAAGCCTTTCAGGGTCAGTTTCATCAAGTCGTTGCGATTGCCTCGCTTAACCGTCACATCAACCGTAGGAGTGACATAGGGATTTGCCGCCATACAAGGCACAAACTGCTCGATAGGATAGAGTTGAAACTTGATTTCTGACGGCTCTTGAGCCTGAACGCGACTGCCAGCACTCGCAGCAACCATAACAACGCTAGTCGTTAGAGCAATGCTGCGCTTGACAAGGGGGGCAACTTTCAACATATAAATCTCCAGCTAAATAGGGCGGTCTGATTAGGAAGGATGAAGGACCAGTCCAGCATTCCTCAGGCTTCATTTCAATCTGAGTAACCAAAGGTTTACAAAAGGTTTACACGCAACAGAACGATCGTTTATGCAGCGATCGCGCCCAAAAATTTTGCCCTCACCTCTTATTCCCCCTGTGTTGATTCTTTTGAAGAGACATTGCCTATTGCCGCGATCGAAGGATAGGTTTGAACGATCGCTTCGTTCTGGTTAACGTGGAAAAACTTGATTGTGCGATCGTTCAGAAACGAGGTCACTAGTGATGAAAGGATTTCAAAAAATTCTGTTGTTTTGCTTGACGGTGGGGCTGTGTATTGGTCTGAATTTAACGTTCTCTCTGATAGTTCCTTCCGGCGGATCGGCACAAATTACGCCGCGTCCCAATCCGCAGCAGTTGAAGCAGGCATTCGATCGCAAAGATATCGCCACCGCAGTGCGCCTGGTCGAGACCGGATGGCAGCAGCAGTATGAAGACTATTATCAGGGGCGGCTGAGAAGTCAACGTTTGGAAGTGGATGCCATCGCCCGCGCCCTAGAGCGAACTCGCCAAGAAACGGGCAAAACCACGGCATTGTTTTATGCCATCCCAACCCCGACTGCCCTAGAATTAGTGCTGATTTCGCCCCGATCTGCACCCGTCCATCGGCGGATTGCTGCGGCCAATCGATCGGCATTGATGCAGGTCATGCAAGACTTCAGAATGGGCGTGGTCAATCGCGAAAGCGACGAGAGCGACTACCTACCACCCGCTCGGCAGCTTTACCAGTGGATGATTGCCCCCCTTGAATCGGAATTAGCAGCCCAACAGGTCGATACGCTGATCTTCTGTCTCGGCACTGGGCTACGCAGTGCGCCCCTGTCCGCCCTGCACGATGGGCAGCGATTTTTGATTGAGAAATATAGTTTGGCCATCATTCCGGCATTCAACTTGCTCGATCGTCGCGCTGCCAAACTGGCTGGCACTCAAATTTTGGCGATGGGGGCTTCTGAGTTCAAAAATCAAACGCCGTTGCCCGCAGTCCCGATCGAGCTTTCGGCGATCACCAACAATCTCTGGCAGGGCAAAACTCTGCTCAACCAAGATTTCACTCTATCCAATCTAAAAGCGCAACGGGCAGCTTTGCCCTATGGCATCATTCACCTCGCGACCCATGCCGAATTTTCGCCTGGAGCCATCGAAGAGTCTTATATCCAATTTTGGGATGCTCAACTGCGACTCGATCAGGTCAAGTTTTTAGATTTCCGAATTCCGGTAGTGAAGTTGTTAGTGTTGAGCGCTTGCCGAACGGCCTTGGGCGATCCACGGGCAGAGTTGGGGTTTGCGGGGTTTGCGGTGCAGTCGGGTGCTCAGGCGGCGATCGCCAGTCTTTGGGCAGTCAGCGATGCCGGAACCTTCGTGCTGATGTCAGAATTTTACCGCTATCTCAAAACGGCCCCCATCAAAGCCGAAGCCCTGCGCCAGGCACAGATTGCCATGCTCAAAAAACAGGTCAACTTAAAAACTAGTTTGCCCGTCAAGCACGGGGAATGGTGCTGCCCTCTGAGCTAGAAGCCACCGCAAGCACCGACCTCTCGCATCCCTACTATTGGGCAGGCTTCACGACGATCGGCAATCCCTGGTGAAGAAGCGAATTGAAGAGAGCTTGGCTAGTAGCATCCCGCCGTTGAGCAACGCCACGTTATTCACATTCTTGCCAGTCGAAATCTCAACGATAGATTTGCTGGAAAGCAAGTGGGGCTAGAAACAGACTCGGTCATAGTTGCAGATAATCTTGCAACTGTCAAAGACTATAGGATTCGCAAGAAAATTGGTCATTGTTCAGATAGGGAAGCTGTCAATACTGCTCTCAAAAAAGCTCTAGTAGAATGCGGCGTAAGTTTGGCAACCACTGGAGGGTTTAGGGGTGTAGGGGTTTAGGGTGTGGGGTTTAGGGGTGTAGGGTGTGGAGTTTTAGGGGGAGAGTGGGTGGATTTCAGCTAAGTGCTACTAGGGCTTTAATAAAGAGAAATGCGATCGCTTGAACGATCAATCTAGGTGAATTGCCTCAACCAGTAACCTGAGCAACCTAACAACGCGCTGGAGCGGCAACAATAGGCAGCAATATTATCTGGGGCAGAGAAGATAACGACTATATTAGCTGGCAACTGGGGTTCTGACCTCTATCGCCATCAACTCGGTGAGGGTGGCGATATCCTTGATGACGTTCCCTACGAATATGACAACGGACACTAGTTACCTGGGCTTTATTCTTTATAGGATAGGCAGATCGATCTTTACATTGCTTTACTCAATTGCGACACTTTACAACGCCGTCAGGCTTCTTTTCGCGATCGTGATATAGGATAGATCTCTGGTGAAACTCCGGCATTTCTGTGGTTCTTAAACTCGGCTCTCATCACCTCCAAACGATTGTCGCCCATGCAGAACGCACCTACCCCGAAGAGTGCTGTGGCTTGCTGCTGGGTCACTTGGGTCATCCAAGGGTGGCGAGTAAGGGTGTCCTGGGCAAGGGTGTGACGAGCAAAACTGTGGTTGATGTTCAAATCGTTGAGAACACTTGGGCTGGGGACGATCGAGATTTGGCTCAAACCTCAGATCAAACCTTTGAGCAAACTTTGAGCAAAACTCGCCGCTATCAAATTTCCCCAGACGCTATGTTATCCGCCATGCGATCCGCCCGCGATCGCTCCCTCTGCATCCTGGGGATCTATCACTCGCACCCAGACAACCCGGCCGTGCCTTCGGAGTGCGATCGAAACCTTGCCTGGCCGCAATATTCCTATGCGATCGTCTCGGTGCAAGCAGGAACCGCGATCGATTGGCAAAGCTGGACGCTGGATGACGATCATCAGTTTCAGCCCGAAGAAATTTTCGTCATTCCTGAGATGCCACCCCTTCGTCGGGAACGAATGAGCACGGGCGATCGATAGTCTGGAGCCGTGCTGACCACTCTCTAGCTGTGACTGTCGGTTGCCCTACTGCATTGTTTTGACCGTGTGTTTTGACCGTGTGTTTTGACTAACGTTTCGATCGAATCTGCCCTATCAACTGCCATCATGCTAAACCCCAACCTGGATGACCTCCAGCTAACCAAAGAAGAATACGCTCGCTATTCACGGCATATCATCTTGCCCGAAGTCGGACTCGACGGCCAGAAACGCCTCAAAGCTGCCAGCATTCTCTGCGTCGGCACAGGCGGACTCGGCTCTCCCCTGTTGCTCTACCTCGCCGCCGCCGGAATCGGCCGCATCGGCATCGTCGATTTTGACACGGTAGATAGCTCCAACCTGCATCGCCAAATCATTCACGCCACTTCCTGGGTCGGCAAACCTAAAATCGAGTCGGCAAAAAATCGCATTCTAGAGATCAACCCTACCTGCCAGGTTGACTTATATGAGACACGCCTCAGCGCCGAGAACGCTCTGGATATTGCTCGACCCTACGACCTGGTAATCGACGGCACTGACAACTTCCCAACTCGTTACCTGGTGAATGATGTGTGCGTGCTCTTAGGCAAGCCCAACGTCTATGGTTCAATTTTCCGCTTTGAAGGTCAAGCGACCGTTTTCAACTACGAAGGCGGGCCAAACTACCGCGATCTCTATCCCGAACCGCCCCCACCCGGCTTGGTTCCTTCCTGCGCGGAGGGCGGCGTATTGGGAGTGCTGTGTGGCATTATTGGCACCATTCAAGCCACCGAAGCGGTGAAGATTATTCTAGGACAGGGGACAACCTTAAGCGGGCGGCTCCTGCTCTATAACGCGCTGAACATGACATTTAGAGAGTTAAAGCTGCGCCCCAACCCGGTGCGGCCTGTGATTGACAAGCTGGTTGATTACGAAGAGTTTTGTGGGATTCCTCAAGCAAAAGCAGCCGAAGAAAAGGAGCGGGCCAACATGGCAGAAATGACAGTCCAAGAACTGAAGCAATTGGTAGATCGAGGCGCGATCGGGGCTGAATATATCCTGCTGGATGTTCGCAACCCCAATGAATATGAGATCGCCAAGATTCCTGGTTCGGTGCTTGTGCCCCTACCAGACATTGAGCGCGGAGAAGGCGTGGAGAGGGTGAAAGAATTGCTTAACGGTCACAAGCTGATTGCTCACTGCAAAATGGGGGGACGATCGGCCAAAGCGCTGGCAATTCTCAAAGAATCCGGAATTGAAGGCACAAATGTGAAAGGGGGAATTACTGCCTGGAGCCAGGAGGTTGATGCTTCGGTTCCGGAGTACTAACTGTTAGTTGTTAAGTAGGGGTTGCTAACGGTTTGGCAGCCCCTTTTTTGTCTGGTAAAAGCTTCGGTAGAAATTTTGGTAAGATTCAATGCTGCTCAATCTGCTTAAAGTCGGGGTCAAAGTGGGTGCGATCGCGCTCGTTGCTACTCAAGGATTCGTTGCTCAGCCAGCCTTTGCTGGGTCGCCTTCTGCAAAAGCCAAAGCTGAAGGCAAACTGACTCCCTATCAATCTCGCCTGGTGAATCGGCTCAAGCAATGCCCTGATAGTGCTCAGCCGGATGCACTGGCTCGATCGCAGTTTTTTCGAGTGGCGAGCGGCAAATATATCGTGCAAGTGATGTGTATGCTAGGCGCTTATCAGGGTGGATATGAGTACTATTTGCTCACCGAAACGGCTGGCAAAACACAATCTAAACCGCTCAAGCTGCTCAAGGTTTGGGAAGACGGCGGCAAAAAAATGCGGCTAGAGGACAATACCCTCGGCGGTCTGCCTACCTATAACGCAGCCAATCGAGAACTCACCGTTTTCAACAAAGGGCGTGGCTTGGGTGACTGTGGCACGTTTGGGCGCTACAAATTTGAGAACGATCGTTTTGTTGCCAAAGAGATTCGCGCTAAATCTGAATGTGATGGCAAATACATTGAGCCTGAGCAATACAAGCAAGTCTATCCCTAAGCTGGGCTTTCGCCCTCACCCCAAACTCCTCTCTCTAGGGAAAGGGTAGGGTGAGGGTGAGAAGTTGCACCTTAATCAATCCTCATTCCTAAGTGCCTACAAAAAACCTCGGACATACCGAGGTGATGAATGCACTAGCAAATATTTCAAGCTGCTCAACCAAAATCAGCCGCCTAAGCTTCTCCAATCGACGTTGACATCGTTGAGAAGCAAAGACGAGTTGTAAACTTGCAAAATGATCAGCAGAAAGACCAAGAATAGAGCCATAAAAATTCCCATCACTGGGGTTGTGCCCCAACCAGGGACAACCTTGCCATATTCAGAGTTTAAGGGCTTTAGAATATCGCCTAATCGAGTCCGCTGTGCCATAGCTCCCCTTACTTAATGATTGTTTTGACGGAATGTGTAAATTCTTTGTAATAGTATAGAGGAATCCTTCTCATAATTTGAATCTCAATATGGAACCCGCAATAGCTCTTAACATTTCCATCTGCGCGGCGATCGTCAGCCTGACCGGATACGCAATCTACACTGCCTTTGGCCCCCCAGCCAAGGAGTTGAACGATCCCTTTGAGGATCACGAAGACTAATTAAGTTTCATGGCAAAAATCAACGGCTTCTCATCTCGAAGGCTGCGATCGCGTAGCTGGCAAGACTGAGAAGCTTTTGATTTTCCAGGGTGAGATCGAGGGGGTAGATGAACGATCGACCTGTTCTAGAAGGTTTACTGAGTTGCCCAGCCTGATTTCTAAATCACTGGCTAACTTCAGTTCAGTGGCTTCGCCGTGGCATTCGTAGCATCGGAGAATGTATACGTCTGGGTTCTCTTCCGACGGTTTGAAGGCGCTGAGAATCAGATTTTTGGGTTGCAGAGCCAAAAGTGAGGCAGTGGGTGCAAGCGTGCCCTGTGGATGGGGGCGATCGAGCTGCAAAACTTCTAACGGCTGATTTAACTCGTAGCTTTTGTGAACCGTTTGGGCGGCTTGCCAACTGCCCGCATGGGGATAGATGGCGTAGGTGAAGGTGTGGCGGCCCCGATCGGCTGCTGGATCAGGAAATTCTGCACCTCTGAGCAACGTCAGGCGAAGGCGATCGCTCTGGCAATCGTACCCATGTTTGCAATCACTCAAAATGCTGACTCCATAATCCGCCTCGCTCAAATCTGCCCATCCCAGAGCGGCAACTTCCCACTTAGCTTTGTC
The DNA here is from genome assembly GCA_012034655.1 of Leptolyngbyaceae cyanobacterium CSU_1_3. Lineage (GTDB taxonomy): Bacteria > Cyanobacteriota > Cyanobacteriia > Leptolyngbyales > Leptolyngbyaceae > JAAUOZ01. The sequence goes on from JAAUOZ010000032.1 coordinate 24,175, forward strand.
ACGATCGTCCTTTGGCTGAGTCGTTCTTTGAATTGCGCCAGAAGACATCTCATAGGTCGCAGTGTCAGCTTCTAAATTCAACGGAAAAGCTGCTTTGACTAAAACATGGCGCTCTTGCCAATCTACGGATGTTGAAACCTGCAACACCGCAGAATCTTTTTTCAAACTATAGCTTTCAGAAAAAACAGACTGACCAATTTTTCGTTGAATAGAAAGCCTTGATTGAAAGTTGTCATGGGTTGCAGGTTCTATGTGAAGAATTTTGGCTGAAGGAAGGGGATGATTTTGATAATTAGGGTCAATATTCCACGCATCCCAGTATTGACCTTCATCTCGAAATGCTTGAAGTTGATTGCCTGCCCCCCGCAGAATTTCACGCTGATTGATTTTATCAAAAATACTTGATAAGTTTCCTGTTTTTGGGTCAATTTTGACTCGCAAAAATACATTTTCTAAGGTGTAAGGTTCTCTAGAGGAATGGTTTTGAGAAACAGTTTCTTCACAAGTTTCTTCACAAGTTCCCTCACAAGGGGTTAACCAGAAGCAACGAAAGCCGATCGCTGGAATGTTCGCTAAAAAAGAAGTCAGAGAAAATGTCTTTTGTGGCTGAATATAATATTGACATTCTGTTTCTATCAACTGCCCTTCAGGGTTATAAACTTGCCAATTTTTGTGTTGGTCTTGGTCGTCAAAAATTGTAACGACCTGCGATCGCTGCCAATTTAGCGCGTTAAAAACTACGATCGCTTTTGCCTTGGGGTGAGGCGATGGTGGAAAAGAAATTTGAGATGCGATCGCCTTCAAAGATTGATGCTTAACTTCTGAAGCAATCTGCTCTGCTGTCTCCCATTCTCGGTTTGCATCCACGAAAACTTGCGAAATAGAAGACCCTGGCAAGATGTCATGAAATTGGTTTAATAAAACTTTTTTCCAGGCAGTTTCTAGCTCAATTTTCGGATACGCATTACCCGTGATCAGCGTTGCCAACGATGCAAACAACTCTGCTTGATAGAGTGTTTTTTCACAGGTGCGATTGTGTTGTTTTTGGTCAGCATGAGTCGTGTAGCAACCACGATGAAATTCTAAATAGAGTTCATCATTCCAGCTAGGAAGAGAGGTTTGCTCTGTGTTTTGAATATTGGGGTTTAAGCGATCGAGAAACGTTTCGACGGTTGTAAATTCTAGTCGAGGGAAGAAGGGCGACATTTGCCAGCGTCGGGCAATCTCCAACATGTCGCGGGTCGGGCCGCCACCATGATCGCCCACCCCAGGAAGCCAGAGCGCCTCGAAAATTCCAGTTTTGGCTGTCCAATCCCAGGCGTAGGCTGCCATTTTGATGGGGTCAATGCCTTCGCCGATCGGAGCCGACATCAAACTCAAAATCTCGCTGCCATCGGGCGATCGCCACTCAAATATTTCGTGAGGAAACTTCGTGGTATCGTTCCAGCGCAGTTTTTGGGTGACGAAATAATCGATGCCACCTTGCTTGAGCAATTGAGGCAACTGCCAGCAGAAGCCAAAGGTATCGGGTAGCCAGGCAATCCGGCTCACTGCACCAAATTTTTCTTGACAATAGCGCTGACCATAGAGAATGTGTCGAGCGATCGATTCCCCGCTAATCAGGTTCAATTCTGGCTCAATCCACATCCCCGCCACGATTTCCCACTTTCCCGCTTTCACCTGTTGCTGAATTTGGGTAAACAGATCGGGGCGATTTTGCTCCATCCATTCATATAAGGCAGGGGTAGAGTGGCAAAACGTCAATTCTGGAAACTCTTTTTGGAGGTTGAGAACCGACGTAAAAGTGCGTTCGGCTGCATTCCAGGTTTCGTCTATCGGCCACAGCCAGGCCATGTCTAAGTGAGCGTGGCCAACCAGAAAAATTGTGTGCTGCTTGAGGCGATCGCTCCAAGCTTGCAGACGATCGCGCATCTTGAGCAACGCTTGATCAAATTTGGGTCGATCGCCCACCATTGACCAATCGACCCCCGCGATCGCAGCGGATAATTCTGCCAATTCTGCGGGCGCAAACGCCTCTAGATAACTTTGCAAAACCGCAATTTCGTCGGCGACAAACCCCGGATCAAGATCGTCGGATTCGTAGACCAGACACGATCGCACCAATGCCCCATCATCGTGACCCGGACTGATCAACCGAATCGCCACCTCCACCGCTTCTCCCGGCACAACAGACTCACTCAACACCACTCGCGCCGAATGGTCAAACAGATCGCCCTCCTGCACCAATTCGCCATTGACATACACCTGCGCCACCTCTGCCCACCAGGTCAACGCCAACCGCAGCTTCAGCCCGGCTAGCGGGTAGGTCTGCTGCAAACACTGGGGCAAAACAAATTTTTGACGAAACCATGCCACCCGGCGACCCTTGGGCCAAGGGATATGATTTCGGCCGTTAAGCTGGGCGATCGCTCCCTCCGATCGACCCATCTCCAAAAGAGACAACTCCTCAAACCAGCAGCCCCATTGGGCTTGCACATCGACTTGCGTGAGTTGACGAAGTTGGGCGATCGCCTCAGAAAGTTGTGCAGAATCAAGCATATCGATCGGGCTTTGGGTTTCGCGCAGAATAAACGGACAGAGACGAGCTTTAGGCGATAGACTTTTGACTGTAGACGTTGTGTTGAAGACCTTAACATTTAACAATTTTCTTGCACCGAAGCCCTGTATTGAAGCCCCACAGCCTAGAACCGCTACACAGACGGTGAGCCGTCCTTCTGAGTCTATGTCTTCCTCCTCTGGTCGCTTCCAAAGCCATTTATTTAACTTTGTTTCACGGCAGACACAAAAATTTGCTGACAAAGCTGGAACCATCTTGCGACACACCAAGGTGGCAACGATCTGGAGCGCCCAAATTTTGCTCTACCCAGTCTACGCCCTGTTTCAATCTACACGAATGATCGGGCGGCAAATTAGCCAAACCATTCAGCGATCGTTCCACCAACTCACCCAAGCAACCGACGACGATCGCCCCTCGCCCTCTCTGACGATCGATACCCCGATTCAGCAAGTCTTAGCCGCCCTCCAAGGAACCGAAGCCGCACAATCCAACGATCGTCCCCCTCGCTCCTTCCTCCAGCGCCTGCTCGCCCGTCTGCTATTTTTTGCTCCTTCCCCCTCTCTCTCACGGGGCGTGCCCAAGGCAGCCCTTGTGGTCTCTCCTGCCCTCTCCTTTTCTATCTGCGGCATCGCCTCCCTCATCCCGACGGGCAAACTTGTCTTGGTGGCAGGCGACAACCAGATTGTGGATATTCTGACGATCGCCCAGCAAGACCAGCTACGAGAGCGCATGATCTGGGAGATGGCTACCTTCTGGCGATCGTGGCGACAACAACAGATCGGCGCAACCCCATCGCTGGCGATCGTCGATCGTCCTAATTCCCTTCCTCCGGTGCGATTTTTCCATCAACTCATGGCGTGGGTGCAGACTAGCCCTGTGGCGATCGCGGCCAACTTGTTTCAAGAAGCGACGTGGGTGAGGCAGCCGATCGAGTTAGATTGGTTTACCCCAGAGGTGGGGCTGGTGGCGTTCAATCCTGCCCATCTTGTCCCGCGCCGAATGCCCGCCTCCAGCGACGTTGACAAGCTAATTCGTCAACTGCCCAGACTCGGCGAACTGGAAGCGTTAATTTGGGCGGCCGTGCGATATTTCTTTGGCAGCCCAGGCAAAAAAAGACTCGAAACTCACCCACCTAAACTCCACCTCCAAGCGCAGAGGGGGGAAGATCTGTGGCTAACGACTTCTGATCTGTTTGGTACACACAAATCATTGCCCACCAAACAAGCCGACGCAGCGCTAGAAGGGCGATCGTCTGCGCCCCAAATCGATCGTAGGTTGCATCCAGTTGCCCATCTGCCTGCCCAAGATTTGCCCCAGGGCGATGCCACCCTTGCTTTGCCGTTTCAGAGGCCAATCGGTTTTGGCAACTCGGTACATCGTTGGCTCGATCGCCTATCTCCTCCCCGGCCCGCCAACCTGGTTTCGCGAAAATCTAGTCACCTCACCAAAGCTGCCAAACCGGGAGCGATCGCCCAACCCCTGAGAAACACGGATAGAAATAGTGCGGCGATCGTCGGTCAGACCCAGGTTATTCAGACCCGTGGGAGTTCGATTAGACTCAGCCAACCAGAGAGAGAATCGCACCTTCAGCCATACCGCGACCCCAATGACCCGCCATCGCGCGCAGCAACTCACTCAAGCTGGATTGACACCCCAGCTACTCCGATCGGCTACGTCCAATCTCCGTTAGAGCGCCTTCTGGGTTGGTTCGATCGCGGCATGGCTGCGATCGAAAAAACTTTGCTTGCCATCTGGAACTGGCTGACTCGTGCTTGATCCAGTTTTCTGCGGCCCAGCATCCAGTAAGATAGAGAAATCATCCCGTCTCAAACGGAACTTTTCCAACCTTTTATAATTCTGGAGATATCAGCATGTTGGCGCTGAAAGTAGTGGTTTACATCGTTGTCGCATTTTTCGTCGGCTTGTTTTTCTTTGGATTTCTTTCTAGCGACCCGTCTCGGAACCCCAAGCGGAGAGATATGGAATAGATCCAGGGCTGGCCCGTCAGAAGGGAGGCGGTTTAGAGGCTGTCCTCCTTATCTGTATACTTAATGCGGTGTATCTGTCGGGCGTTTCGATCGAGTAGCTTAACGTATGCCTTATCCGGTTCCCCCCCCGAACCGCCATCTCTTGTCGCTCCTTCTAGGCTTGAGTCAGCAGTTCATTCAGCGATTCAATTGCGATCGGCTGCCTTGACAATGGCGTTGGCCAAGCCTGCTCCTCCAGAGGTTTTGCAGCCCAAGTTTGCAGAGTTGAGGCAGGCTGATCTGCAAAATTCTGATCTGCAAAATTTTGACTTACCAAATTCTGACTTGCAAAGCCTTCCTCCAGAGGGGGCTGCCGCTTTGGGTGGTGCGGTCACACTCCAAGATGCGTTCCAAAGCTTGGAGAACTCGCCTCAAGGGTCACAAGTCCTGACCCAAAGCTTGCCCCCAGATTCGGCTCAATCTGCGCCGCCTCAGGATACGCCCTTGCCTCCGTCGCAGCCTCCAGTTGTGCCCGTGGCTCCGCCTGCGAGTCCTGCGCCAGTCGTGCCACCGCCCGCAAACTCCGCGCCTATAGCCCCCCCAGCCGCCCCACCGGGAAATGTGCCCGTCCAGAGCTTGGGCAATCAAGGAATTTTGGAACTAAAGGCCGATCGCCAAGACTACGACGAACGGCGACAGATCTTTACCGCCGAGGGCAAGGTCTCCCTCAGGTTTCGCGGGGCATTGCTGACGGGCGATCGCTTCCAGGTCAATTTGCTCAACCGTCTTACGATCGCCGAGGGCAACGTCGTTTTGACCAGGGGCGACCAAATCTTGAGGGGGCAACGGTTTCGCTACAACCTGATCCAAGAAGAAGGAACCGTTGAGCAAGCCAGCGGGGAGATTTTTCTGCCGACCACCGCGACCGATTTTAATCCTAATTTGCCCACAGACATCACATCGGGAACCGTGCCTCGCGGGTCGGTAGGCGATCGTGTCTTTGCCAACCAGCCTCAGCAAGTTACGAGTGGGGGCAGTGCCAATGTCACTTTGGGTTCGCGTCGCAACTCTAGTGGAGCGTTGTTGATTCCTCAAACGGCGGGCAGGTCAGACGGCTACGCTTTGAAGCAGAGCAAATTTCCTTCTACCCCGAAGGCTGGCAGGCTAAAAATGTCCGCATTACCAACGACCCTACTCGCCTCCAGAGCTAGAACTGCGAACCGAACAGGCCCAACTACGGAAACTATCTCCCCTGCGCGATGAAGTGGTGGCGACTCGCCCCCGTGTCGTGTTCGATCGTGGCTTTTCTCTACCGTTGCTGCGAAATCGCGTCATTTTAGATCGCAATCAGCGTCAGCCTGCCCTGGTTAATTTCGGGTTTGACAGCACCGATCGCGGTGGCATTTTTGTTGAGCGAGAAATTGAAGTGCTCCCAGGGGGGGCAACTCAGTTTACGATCACGCCTCAGTTTCTCGTGCAAAAGGCGATTACAAATGGCGGCAACCCCTTTACACTCGACAATTTTGGCCTAAAAAGTAAGCTAAACATTCCCTTGAGCAATCGCACCCTCGTGCGGGGAACGGCGGTGCTCACCAGTCTAGATCTGGGCGAGGTAGAAGACAATTTGCGGGCGAGTTTGCGGGCCCAGCAGCTTGTCGGGACGCATACCCTGAGCTTAGAAGCCAGCTATCGCGATCGTCTGTTCAACAATTCCCTCGGCTTTCAAGACATCCAAAGCAGCATTGGGGCGCTGTTTTTCTCCCCCAATATTGCCCTGGGTGACACTGGCATCAATCTCAGCTACCAGGCGGGCTATCAATATGTCAACGCCGACACCGATCGCGCTGATTTACTAGAGCCAGGTCGCCGTAACAATCGCATTAGTTTGGGGCGCTTTCAGGGCAGTGCCGCCCTCAATCGTGGGTTTCTACTCTGGCAGGGCAAAGCTGCCCCTGCCACGCCTACGGAGGGGTTGCGCTATTCTGCCACTCCGGTCACGCCCTACCTGTCGCTAGGGTTGGGGCTTACGGGTGTGGGTAGTGCTTACAGTAATGGCGATTTTCAGCGAAATTTGAATGCCAGCATCGGTATTTCTGGGCAGGTGGGCAACTTCACGAAGCCATTTTTAGACTACACCGCGTTCAACGTCACCTATACCCAGGTTTTGCGGGATGGCTTGTCTCCGTTTTTGTTCGATCGGGTAGCCGACGATAGAATTCTCTACGCAGGCATCACGCAGCAAATCTACGGCCCCTTCCGCTTTGGGTTTCAGACGGCTTACAACGTGCAGACCGGCCGCGAAATTAGTACAGACTATGTGTTGGAATATAGCCGTCGCAGCTACAACGTTGCTTTGCGCTATAACCCAGTCCTGGAGCTAGGTTCGATTAGTTTGCGAATCAGTGACTTCAACTGGTCGGGCGGCAGCGAACCTTTTACGGGCAGTGGAGTGATCCCTGTAGAAGGGGGGATACAGCGTTTACCCGAATAGACTTGAGGTATGAATTAATCTAAACTCAGGGTAGATTGACCGTGCATTCCCAATTTTAGGAATTGCTTTTTAGTCTTTCTGCCCCTTGAGGCAATCCCTGCTGTAATAAGGGTCTATGACGGAGTTGGCAAACAGTCTTCCCGAATCTGATCAAGCGTCGATCGCCCATGCAACAGATCTGTTAACCCACTACAGCTTTGATTTGGGTCGTCAAACCGCCAGCCAGTTGACCAATCACTGGCTGCAAGAATTTTCTGCCAGTTGGATTCGCTGGGCCGTGATCGAAGCCCTTTATCAGGGGCGCTACAAAGCCATTTCGGTATCGCAGATTCTACTGCTTTGGAAGCGGCGAAACCAACCTCGATATCACTTTAACTACGAATTTGAGCGATTGGTCTGCAACAAATTCCCCAAAAATTTGAACCCCAAGCCCTCCGGATTGTTGGAATTTAAACCGACGATCGTGCCGCATAGCGAACCCTCTCTAGCCGACCCTTCCCCAGAGCTAGAACCGATCGCAGAGCCAGTGCCCGCGTGGTTTGCCCTGGCAGGGCAGGTGCAGGACGAGGCTGATTTGCCGGTCTCGTCAGGGGTCAAAAGCTTAGGCGCGATCGCCCCCCTTGACCTGGTAGAATCGCTCTCCAGTGCGCTGGTCAAAATTCAGGCGATCGAAGAACTGACGGAGCCATCGCCCGTTGCCTCAGATTTAGCGATCGAGTCCGTCGCCCCTGATCTGCTGACCGAAAATTCTGAGAACGGCCACGCAGACGACAATCCGCCCCCCATCCACCAGTTTATGCCCATCAGTTCTGCCCCCGATTTTCATACCAAACTGAGAGCCGTAGCAGAGCAAAATTCTGAGGAAGTTTCGCGGGGGTGAGGGGTTGCCATCTCGATCAGGAATTGGTTGCTGCATCTGAGGTTGGGGTTGGGGGTTTTGCGCCGCCCATCCGCACTTCAGAACAGAATGAAGCCATCCCAAAGCCGTCAGACTGCTTGAGAATGTTGTGCCGCAACCGGACATTAGGACTCTCAAACCAGATTCGCTCTCTAGAGTACATCGTGTTGTCTTCGATGATCAGGGTTAGTTCGTCACCGCTGCCCATTTCATAGCGACCTGTACCAGGAACCTGCTCGGTGGCAGGGCCAACTTTTCGCAGCAGACGGCCCACCTTGGGGTTTTCAGGATTGGCGATCGCCACCAGCACCGTTGAACCCGATCGCTTCTGCTGCTTCGGTTCTAAAGTACCGTTCCAAGCAATCTGCACGCCACACAATGCCGTAGTCGAGTCAATTTTGTACAGTTCACAGAGTTGAATGACCGCCGGGTCGTTTTTCTCAAGCAGATCGATCTGAAGGTCTGACTTTCCTCCTTCTTGCTGCTTCAATGCTGGGTGATGGCTGGTTCTCAGCGAAGACCACTTACCAGCACTTTGAGCAAAAAATTCCACAATGTCCATGAATAGAAAATCCTGTTGTAATCGCGGCAGTTCTGGTTTTCCTCCACATTTTAGAGGGTGGAGGCATCCCACGGTTAGCGCCGGATTGTATTAGGGGATCATTTGTTCGTAAAACGACACCCCTAAAGCTGCTCGATCGTGGCCTTGAGTCCCTGGTTTAGCAATGATTGCAGCAGTTCGTCTGCCTTAGAACGATCGCCAAATGCCCCAGCTTGGAGCAGGGTGCGTCCTCGGAGCGAAACCAAAAAGGCATCGGGCACGATCGCTTTCACCTGCGCCTGCTGACCCTCATCTTCGGCCACGACGACAACCCGATAACGCAACGCCAGCGCCACAGACCGACTCGGCGGAATGGGTGGACTCCCTGCCGCCTGCTGGGTTGGGTTGCGCCACACTGGGACAGACGACATGCCGCCAACATTGCCGATCGGTGCATCCGCCCCCGGAACAGGAAGAATATCAGGGCTGGCAATGGCTGCGGTCGTCAACGGTGGAGCCATCGGAGCCGCCGCGATCGTTCCTGATTCGGGGGCAGGCACAGGAATCTCGATCGCCCCACTCGAATTTGAGGAACGGTTCCCCAAGGCGACTCTGGGAGTAGCCGACATTAAGGGAGCCGCCGCCGCCATTGGGGGAGCCAACTGAATCTGTGCCGCCGTCTCCTTGGAGAGGGGTAGCCGTCGCAGGCTGGTGGCCGCAGGCCGAGAAAAAATGGGGGTTCTCTGCGCCGTAGGGGGGCTGACCAATCGAGAAACAGGAATCGTGTCTAAACTGCCAGTCGTCGCCGGAGCCTGAGGAGATTTTAGCGCTTGAGGCGATCGCAGGCGAGGTAGCTCTTGCCCAAACGGCACGGCTGCCGCCCCACTCGTCGGAGGCGCAACGGGAATATCTGCCGCCCCCATCATCGTCGTTCCGGCAAAATCTAGCTTGCCGTTGGCCTTGTTGGAGGCTAACTGGTTGCCAAAAGCGACGATCGTTTCGCTACTGGTTTTGGCATTGATATCAAACTGAGCATTGCCCGCAAAGGTGTTGTTACCTGGATCATTCGCCGTGCCAAGATTGGGGCGAGCTTGAGCGATCGCCACCATGCCATCGCGATCGTTGCCATCCACAACGTTATTTCGCAAAATCGGTCGCGCTTTGCCCTGGATCACAATGCCATCTTTGTTCTGCGTGACCCGATTTCCTGTCAGCCGGGGAGCCGAATTTTGGGCAATGTTGATGCCAAAACCTGTCTTCTCAAAAATATTGTCCTGAAGCTCTGGGCGAGACGTGCCATAGATCGTGATGCCGTTGGCCCCGTTTTGGTAGAAATAATTGTTGCGAAGAATCGGCGCGCTGCTGCCCACCACCGACGCGCCATCGTGACCGCTACCCGTAAAGGTGTTGTCGGTGATCACCGGGCTGGTAGACTCAACCCATAGCCCATAGCCCTGGGGATGGGCGTTTGTCACCGTTACTCCGGTTAGCCCCGCCTGGTTTGCACCGACGATCGTCACATTCTGTCGGGCAAAGGTGCGACTGAGAAAAAATCCTCCCCCTTGGATGATCACCCCCTGGCCGCGATCGCGCGGTTCTCCCTTCAAGGTCGTGCCTGGCTTGAGTTGAAGCGGAAACGTTTCTCCTGTTTCGGCGCTATAGGTTCCGGGTGACAGTAAGATAATGGTATTAGGCTGAACGATTTTCAACGCCTGAGTGATGGTTTTGAGGGGAGCCTGCTCGCCGCCAGTATTGCGATCGTTGCCAGTGGTGGAGTTGACAAACAGCACAGCATACTGCGACAGATTTTCTGGTAATTGGGCAATTGTGGTCGCTGGCTGGGGTGCGATCGACGGAGGAGCCGCCAAACCGCTGGTAGGGGATACGATCGTCACCAACCCCGACAGACAGAGCACCGACACCGCACTTCCCCACTCAGGGATAGAAGACTTCACCGAAGAAGCACAGGCAACTTCGTCACACGAGTGAATGCATTGAGGGGGAATCGAACTCACAATTTTTCTCCTATCCACGGCTTCAGGATCACGGCTCAATAGTTCAAGCCAGAAGTGACGGTGATGACAGTTGTGCAGTAAGTTAGATTTCAGGCAGCGAATCTACTTCCACACTGACTGACACTCCATTCTTCACACGCTCGAAAAACAATCCTTCAATTTTGTCTACAGATTTCCTGAACGTGACAAACGTTACAAATCTTAAAGAACTGTGAGGAATTGTGGGCGAAAGTATAGAGGGTTCGCGTGAAAATAAAATACCAGTGAACCGGGTTTCGACTCTGCTCAACCCTCGACGGTTGAAGGTTGAGCGCAGTCGAAGCCTGGCTAGTGGTACATGACTAACTCGCAGATCCCCAGGCTTGTGGGAACTTCCCATCCTGTATACGTATTAAAAACTAATCGGTTTGTTCCAATGGGCAATACAGACGGTCGCAGCCAATTTGCACACCCTGCACTCTATCGAATTTTGGATGCCAACCTCGATCGCACCCGTGAAGGCCTGCGGGTGATCGAAGAATGGTGTCGCTTTGGGTTGAACCATTCGCAACTGACGGAGCAGTGCAAGCAATTGCGGCAGACACTTGCTCAATGGCACACCTCCGATCTGCGGGCTGCTCGCAATACACCAGACGATCCGGGCACAGACTTGACCCATCCCCAAGAAGAGTCGCGGCGTAGCATTGAGCACGTTCTGCAAGCTAATTTTTGCCGCGTTGAAGAATCTTTGCGGGTCTTAGAGGAGTATGGCAAGGTTTACAGCGTCGAAATGGCGTTGGCAGTCAAGCAGGTGCGCTATCAGGTCTACACCCTAGAGAGCAGCCTGATGGCCTATCAGAGACACCAAATTTTGCGGCAGTCGTTGCTTTATTTGGTTACGGCTCCTTCAGAAAACCTTCTGACTACGGTGGAAGCTGCCTTGCAAGGTGGGCTGACGATCGTCCAATATCGCGACAAAGATGCAGACGATCGCCTCCGCCTGAAGACGGCTCAGCAACTCTGTCAGCTTTGCCACAGCTATGGAGCCTTGCTAATCGTCAACGATCGACCGGATATTGCTTTGGCAGCCAATGCGGATGGCGTTCACCTGGGGCAACAAGACCTGCCTTTGCCTTTGGCCCGTCAACTGTTGGGCCCGCAGAAAATTATCGGTCGCTCTACCACCAACGCCGACGAGTTGCACCGCGCTATTCACGAAGGGGCCGACTACATTGGCGTTGGGCCGGTTTACGAAACTCCAACTAAAGCAGGCAAAACGCCCGCCGGGTTGGAGTATGTGCAGTATGCGGCCAATCATTCGCCCATTCCCTGGTTTGCGATCGGCGGCATTGACACCACCAATATTCAGGATGTAGTGGCGGCTGGGGCAAAACGCGCTTCTGTGGTGCGGGCCATCATGCAGGCAGAACAGCCCACCCTAGCGACCCAATATTTCTTGGCTCAACTCAGTCAGATTAGCCGCAAACCGATCGCCACCCTGCAAACGGGGAGCGATGCTTGGGACAATGGCGATCGATAAATCAAATTGCTCTTTTCTATCCATCTATGTCCATTACGCTGCAAGTCAACGGTGAACCGCATACCTGCTCCCCCAAAACCCTGCTGCCAGACCTTCTAGCGCAACTGGGTCTCAACCCGCGTCTGATTGCCGTCGAATATAACGGCGAAATTTTGCACCGCCAATTTTGGGCAAACACCGAAATGGGAGAGGGCGATCGGTTAGAAATCGTGACGATCGTCGGTGGCGGCTAGGGATGAATTAGGAAGCCCCCACCGTAACGCCTAGCGGTCGGTGTGTGGTAGTTCACTTTTGCATAATTGCCCTGGGCGAATCGTGGAAATCAACACAAATTTCAGTTGAGAAGATTCACATGATTCACCACATTTCGATCGCTGCCAAACAGCCCCTACACGTCGCTGAAGTGATAGCTGAACTGTGCCAGGGGCAAGCGTTTCCTTTTCCCGCTTACGAAGGCAGCTACATCGCACTCAACTTTGACCCCCACGGAACGATGGTTGAGGTGCTGCCTCAAGGGACTGAATTGATTCCGGGGGAAACCTTTCGGATGAGTCCCATGCAAGCACCGACCCTAACCTACAGCGCTTTTCATGCCGCGATTTCAGTTCCAATTTCTGAAGAGCAAGTTCACGCGATCGCCCAGCGTGAAGGGTGGCATGTTAAGACCTGCGATCGAGAGGGCTATTTTAGCGTGATTGAAGTTTGGATAGAAAACCAACAGTTGTTGGAGTTTCTACCCTCCACCTTCGCAGCCCAATATCGGTCTTTCATGCAACCAGACATGCTTGAGCAGTTTGTTACAGCAGGGGCAACCGCTTAAACGTTGCCGGTCAAGTTGAGTTTGAGGGATCAAAAAACCATCAAGATTTGGTTCCTCTCTTTATCCCTCCTTTCCTACTCCACCGTTACCGATTTCGCCAGGTTTCGGGGCTGATCGACATCCAATCCGCGTCTTGCAGCAATGTGATATGCCAAAAGTTGCAGCGGAATCACCGTCAAAATGGGCGACAGCAACTCATCAACGTGGGGTACAGGAATTAGCGTGTCGAAGGTGTCAGCAGCTTCTTGTTCATCCATCGGGGTGACACCGATCAGCCGAGCATCGCGCGCCCGTGCTTCTTGGGCATTGGAGAGCACTTTCTCGTAGACGGTTCCGGGCATGGCGATCGTGACCACAGGCACTTTTGCATCCAAAAGCGCGATCGGTCCATGTTTCATTTCACCCGCCGGATAGCCTTCAGCGTGGATGTAGCTGATTTCTTTGAGTTTTAAGGCTCCTTCGAGGGCGATCGGGAAGTTGATTCCTCGTCCCAAAAAGATGAAGTCTTGGGTCTCGGCGAAATCGTGGGCCAGTTCCTCAATGTAGCGTTCTTGACTTTCTAGCACCATCTCCATCTGGGCAGGGAGTTGGCGCAACCCGACGAGCAACGCTTCGAGGTCTGCGGGCGATTTTGCCTGACGACGGTAGGTGAGGTCGAGCGACAGGGCGTAGAATGCCATGACCTGAGCGATGAAAGTCTTGGTGGCTGCAACGCCAATCTCGATGCCTGCGTGGGTGTCAATGATGTTAGAAATCAAATTCCCTAGAGAACTTTCGGGACGGTTGGTGATGCCGAGCAAGCGGGGCAGCAGTTCTGGGGTTTGGGTGAAGCCCGATCGACGCTTTTTCTCCATCTCTAGGGCGGCTAGCGTGTCGGCGGTTTCTCCAGACTGGGTGACACCGATCGTCAAAGTATTCGGAGTCAGCGGCGCAGGTGCATAGCGAAATTCTGAGGCATAGTGAACTGTAGTCGTAATTCCTGCCACCTGTTCGAGGAGATACTTACCCACTAGACCCGCGTGCCAACTGGTTCCACAGGCCACAATTTGAACGTGCTGTAAATCTGCTAGTAGGTCAGCAGGTAATCCCAAATGGGTGGGCGATTTTGCAGCGTTTACAGCCATCCAATCGCCATCAAAATAAGCCTCCAGACAGGCTCTCACCACTCCTGGCTGCTCATAGATTTCCTTGAGCATAAAGTGTTTGAAGCCCTGTTTCTCGACCATAACGGGATTCCAATTTAAGGTGCGGGGGGCTTTTTTGAGGCGATGCCCATCAAAGCTGTAAATCTCAACGCCTAGAGGAGTCATCCGGGCAATTTCGCCATTCTCAAGTGGCAAAACCGCACGAGTGTAAGGAACCAAGGCGGGTGTGTCTGACGCGCAATAAAATTCACCTTGCCCAAATCCGAGCACGACGGGCGCTTGCTGCCGAGCCACAATTAGCTCATCGGGAGAATCGGCAGAGATGACGGCGATCGCAAAGGCCCCTTGCAATTGATTGACCACCAGACGAACCGCTTCCAGCAAAGATGAGGAATGAGATGAATCTGATTTGAGGGTAGCAAGTTGTTCGGCGATCAGATGGGGGATGACCTCGGTGTCGGTGTCAGAACGAAACTCGCAGCCTCGACTTTTGAGGTCTTCGCGCAGTTCGCGGTAATTTTCGATGATGCCATTTTGGATGACTGCAATGCGCTTGTCAGTATCCATATGGGGGTGAGCGTTATATTCTTCGGGCTTGCCGTGGGTGGCCCAACGGGTATGAGCGATGCCCAGCCGAGCGGGATTGTCTTCGCCAGCCAACTTTTCTTCAAGGTTAATCAGCTTGCCCTTAGCGCGGACACAGTGAATTTCACCTTCTAAAACTGTGGCGATTCCGGCTGAGTCGTAGCCTCGATACTCCAACTTTCGCAGCCCTTCGAGCAAAATGCTGCTTGCCGCCTGGGTTCCGATGTAGCCGACAATTCCACACATAGCCCACTCCTGGATAAATTCGATCGTGATGTTATCCGCTAATTTAGCCTAAGTTTCTGCGAGTTAATCATGTATCAGCAAAGCGGGGGCTTGATGAGTGTGCCCGCCCCAAGGGCGGGTGTCCTTGCTAAAGGTGTCTGTGAGTCAATTAGAACCGTCCATTGTTTCTACCGTTCGCAGTTAGAGTTTGCGATCAACCCAAAATCTTCTACTTCAGAGTAGTTAGGTTGTCGTTGCCAGCCACCTAACACTGCGTTGGTGCGGACGGGAAAGAGGTTATCGGGGGGAATCCAAGGTTATCTGCCGCCGCACAACTTCACCGTTAGCTGGCTTAGTCTTTGGGTTAAGGCGTATCAGCAAGTTATCTGTGAGGTACTTGAGCCTGAAGGATGAGCGATCGCAAAACAGTTGTAGATGTTGAGTGACGATTTATATTTGACAGAGCAGTATTTTTGTAAATCGACTCAACAGTTTTGATATGAAGCGATCTGCCTCCTCAGTTCCAACCTTTGACTCAATGCTTCTGCCCACAATTCAGGCTCTACAGAGTTTGGGTGGGTCTGGCACAACTGAGGAGATTTATGAAAAAGTGGTACAGATTCTCAATGTCCCTGATAAGGTGCTTGAAATTCTGCATGGCAGTACATCACAAAGCGAGGTTGAGTACCGACTCGCGTGGAGTCGAACTTATCTGAAGAAGTATGGGCTTTTGCAGAATTCAGCACGCGGTGTATGGTCTTTAGTTTCAACTTCGATCAATCTTGATGATCTTGCTCCCAAAGAAATTGTTAGGACAGTTCGAGATGCTGATAAAAATAAGGCTGTATCTTCAGATGCACCAGATGAAGCTGTTGGAGCCATAGAAGCTTTAGAAGAGCTTGCATGGCAT
>JAAUOZ010000237.1 GCA_012034655.1 Leptolyngbyaceae cyanobacterium CSU_1_3
CACCGCGGAACCGGCGATCGGCCCAGTGCTGGGCATATTGGATCTGCATGATATAGCGCACCCGTTCCGAGAGATTGGGCGCGCCGCGGTGCCAGGTCTGATGGTTAGTCAGATAGATGGCGCCTGCTTTGCAGAAGACCGACTGGGGGGCATGCCCGTCAAACTCGAGCGTTGCGTTGGGTTTGCGCCCGGAGTAATGGCTCGTCGGGACATACTGCGTTGGCCCATGCGCCAGCTCGTCGATGTCGCTGAGCGCCACCTGCACTGTCATCCACACACCGGCATGCGGATGCGCGCGTCAAAGCGCGGGATGTCCGGTGGCAGTGGAAACTCCAGCACATCATCCACATGCCAGCGCGAGATAGCCTGTCCCGGCCCGTTGCGGATCACATTCATGGCGTTGAATTTGGCGTTGGCGCCGAGGATGGCTTCGACAATGCGCCGGATCGCGGGGCGGGTCGTCATCGCCTGAAAGAGCGGGTCGATCTCGTGGCAATAGCGCAGCACAAAGGCATTGCCCGCATAAGAGGTGTGTTTGCTCTGCGGGTCGGGGTTGAGCGCATATTCATCAGTTTTGGCGCGCAAGGCAGCCACTTCAGCGGCGGTAAAGATGTTGGGAATAAGGACACAGCCGTCGCGAAAGAACTCTTCGGCAATTTCCACCACCTGTTGCGCGGTCGGCATAGCCTCGTCAGCGGCACTCGGCACAAATTCTCCTTTTATCTCGGTCACAGTTCTCCTCCGTGTTTGAGCTTAGCTTTATCCACCCGTGTGCCCAGACGAATATGTCCGCTGGCATCTTCCAGGAAGCTCTCAGCTTCCCAGAAGATTTTACTGACGCTCTTCTCGGGTAAGAGAAGATGGGGGTAAAGGTAAGGTTTGGGGGCGGGGTGGGTAGGTGCGAAAAGCGTTTGACAGGTACTTGCACCTGTATTACGATCAACATGGGAATCGATCATACTGGCAATAGGATTGCCTGTCAAACAGCCCGAAAAATCCGGGTGCGTCCTAGAAAAAAGGATTTTTCGATTGGACTAAAACAATGTCTGTTTCCCTACCGCCCGTCACCGCCGCGCTGCTGGGGCTGGAACATCCGCACGCGCTGGCTCACCTGCGCACCCTGCAAGCCCTGCCCGAAGTGGGGGAGATCTTGCTCTGGGATGAGAATGCAGCTGCGCTAGCCGAGACAGTAGCAACGCAAGGAGCCAAAGTCAGCGCGACCTTCACTGATCTCGATACCCTGCTGGCCCGCCCGGATCTCTGCTTTGTGATCGCTGCTCCTCAGCAATTCTCTGATTATCTTGCGCTTTCTCACTATTGCCGACCGCCTTCTTAGCAAATCCAATCTGTTGCTGTGCGACAACGATAGAAGCAATTATGCCTGCCGGTGCTAGAATAAGCCCGATCGCGCTCCACTTTAACCGCCGATTTGCCCGCCGATTTGCCGTTTCTAAAATCTGTTTTGCCTCAGCCTCAGCCGCCAACTTTTGCTCAGTCTCCAGTCTTTCCTGTGCCTGACTCGCATCCAAAAACGCCTCATCCGCTACACTCAAGCTCTTCCCCTGCTTCCAAGTCAATGCCTCTTGCAAAGTCTGCCCCCGCAGCAATCGTGATGGATCTTGCCTTCTAGACGCAATCCATGCCTCAAACGCAGGCGCATAAGGTCGCAATTCCGCCAATGCCCGTGCGACCCATTCCGCATCAAACACCGATCGATAAATCGGATTGTAAATCTGCAACTGGCTTGAGCGCCGAGTTGCCACACCCGTTAAGCGCAATGCAAGCTGCTCGGTACTTTCATTCGCAACAAGTTCCCTGCAGTGTAACAGCTCCTGATACAAACCTAAAAGACGCGATCGCTGTTCTTCTCGACTTCGCAATCGCGCCTGTATTGTTTTCAGATGTTCCGGTTCATCATGTGCTTCCCACTGATCAAGAATCTGCGATCGGACCACCTGCTCCACCCATTCTGAAACAGTGCGTTGCGAAGCAGTTCCCCCTTCGGGATAATCGCTCGACCCTTCCGACTGAACTAACAATCGACAAACTTTCTGCGTCAGGAACGGCTGTCCACCTGTCCAAGCCAGTACTGCGCTCAACACCGATTGCGGATCAGCAACTTTACCCACAAATCCCTGAGCCAACGGCGCAGCTTCTTCCAGTTGAAATCCAGTTAGTTCGATCGCTCGACCAATGTTAAACGGAGTCGTCTGCTCATCAGAAATCAAATCTGCTGGGGCTGCCACACCCACGAGTGCAAAAGTCAAGCGATTATATTCAGGTTGCCCTGCACGTTTATTGTAAAACGATCGAATAATTGCAAAAAAACTATCCTTGAAGTCATATCGAAGAATACTATCGATCTCATCAATAAAGATGACAATCTGCTCTAAACGTTTCACAAGCAAAACAGTTTCAACAAACTCTTGAAACCGTTGAGCCGGGGGTAACAGATCGTGGTCTTGCCACCAATCGCGAATCGAAATGCGATCGCGTAACTTCAACTCACTGACGATGTTCCAGATTAAGCCGGAGTACCATTGCTCTTCAGAAGTCTCCTTACTGCTACCGGATAGATCGATCGCAGCACAAGCAATGTCATCGTTTTGCAACCTTCGCATTATTTGTAGCAACAAACTCGACTTTCCCATTTGTCGAGAATTTAGAACATAACAAAACTCGCCTGATTTCAGCGCAGTGTATAGGTCTTGATCTGCCTGTCGCACGACATAAGTAGGTGCATCTTCGGGCAAACTGCCGCCGACACGATACTCATAAGCTGTCATCGGTGAATGTTCTCCGGTCATTTACGTTTAAAGGTGTTGATCCCAAACACTTTATTAAATCCTGCTGTTAAGGGAGTTGAAGCTGGAGATCATGGACTTCGTATGGTGTTCGTATGGACTTTGGACTCAACATGATTTTACTTGTCACCTACTCTACAGCCTGTTAAAGTCTAAGGGAAATTACGTAAGCAAAAAATTAGATTATGGTTCGGTCTATCAGGGTTCGAGAGGATTGTCTTGCAAAAGTCAATGGTTCGCTGCTGGCAAATGGTTATGCCACCCAGAAGCTGCTTGCTGACGCAGTGAATCTAAACCAAACTACGGTCAGCAACTTTTTAACGGGCAAACGCATCTACTTCCTCAACTTTGTTGAATTGTGTCATGCCTTGAACTTGGACTGGCAAGCGATCGCAGATTTAACCTCGCAAGCCGCCGTCACTCAATCCCCTAAAAAGCTAGCCTCACCCATTATCGCGTCGGAACTGCCGTGGGGACAAGTCGCGATCTCATCTCCGCTCTACATCGAGCGACCCCCAATCGAGTCCCGCTGCTATGCCGAAATTCAAAAGCTAGGCGCATTAATTCGGATCAAAGCGCCCCACCAAATGGGTAAAACCTCCCTAATGGCGCGACTAATGCAGCAAGCCAACCAGAATGGCGATCGCACGGCTATTGTAGATGTTCAATCTGCACCACAATCAGTCTTTAACAGTAGCAATCAGTTCCTAAGCTGGTTTTGTGCAAATGTCAGCCAAGCGTTACGAATCTCACCGAAGGCAATGCAGCAGTACTGGGAATTTTTAGACGGGAACACTGCCTGCAAAGCGTACTTTGAAGACTGCCTGCTGCCTCAACTCTCTGCCCCTTTGACCCTTGCTATTAACGAAGTTGAGTTGTTATTTGAGCATCCTGAAGTGTTCCGAGACTTTTTTGGTTTACTGCGGGCGCTTCACGAAGAAGCAAAGCGCAACGAAATTTGGTCGCGTCTCCGTCTCGTGATTGTGCATTCCACAGAAGTCTATGTTCCGATGGATCTCAATCAATCCCCCTTCAATGTGGGACTTGCGATCGCAAGTCCCTGAATTCACACTCTCGCAAGTCCAAACCTTAGTGCAGCGACATCAGTTGACCTGGGAACCTTCGGAAAGCGAAACGCTCATGTCCTTGCTCGGTGGGCATCCGTTTCTGATTCGATTAGCGCTTTATCACATTGCTCAGGGCGATTGCACGCTGCTCGAACTTTGCCAAACGGCAACGGCTCCAACTGGGTTCTTTGAGAATCATCTTTCTCGCTGTGAAGACGTACTAAAGCAACATCCCGAATTGTTAGAAGCGATGCGTCAAATCGTTTATGCGAATCATCCCATTACGCTCAAACCTTCGATTCGCTTCAAACTCAAAAGCATGGGATTAGTGAAACTTGATGCTGAAGGTGCGGTTCCTTGTAATCAGCTTTATTACCAATATTTCAGCAAAGTCCTAAAGAAACCTGACCAAGGATCAGCAGCTTGACCTGCGATCGCGTTTTGTCAATTGATGCTTGTCTTCGAGGGTGTAAATCATGCAGTATGAGTACAAGGTCGGTGGCGGTTTAGCGTCAGATGCACCGAGTTATGTCAGTCGGCAAGCCGATGTGGATTTGTACGAAGGCTTAAAATCGGGCAACTTCTGCTATGTGTTTAATTCACGGCAGATGGGTAAAACTAGCTTGCAAAACCGCACGATGGCACGTCTACGCTCAGAAGGCATTGCTTGTACGACGATCTATTGTACTTCGCTTAGCAGTTCCACTACGACCTTAGAAAAATGGTACACAGGCATTGCTTACACCTTGAGTCAAAGTTTTGGCTTGCTTGGCTCATTCAGCGACTTCATAACTTGGTGGGATGAACGTTGCTCCCTCAGCCCAACTCAACGACTGGCAGATCTCATTGAATCCGTTCTACTGCCATCCGTTCCAGGTGCGATCGTCATTTTCATGGATGAGATCGATAGCCTGCTCAGTTTATCGTTTCCGACTGATGATTTCTTTGCACTGATTCGGGACTGTTATGAGAAGCGATCGCAAGACCCAAACTATCAACGTCTTACGTTTGCTTTAATCGGAGTCGCAACGCCCTCTGACTTGATGAAAGACAAGCAGCGAACTCCTTTCAACATTGGAGCGCGAGCTATTCAACTCGATGGATTCCAACTGCAAGAAGCAGAGCCGCTCGCGATCGGACTACAAGATAAAGCTGATCGACCGATGGAAGTGCTGCGATCAGTTTTAGACTGGACAGGGGGACAGCCGTTTTTAACGCAGAAATTGTGTGATTGCATTGCTCAAGCAGAAGAGCGAATTCCCGCTGGACAAGAAAAGGCGCGAGTCGAACTGATCGTGCAGACAGAGATTCTCGAAGACTGGGAAGCAAAAGATCAGCCACCGCATTTGAAAACGATTCGTGATCGAATCTTGCACAATGAACGGCAGGTAGGACGCTGGCTAGGAATATATCGGCAAATGCTCCAAGCCGGAACAATAAAGAACGAAGAAACTGAAGATCACAAAGCACTTTGTTTATCTGGGTTGGTAGTACGTAAGCAAGGACAGTTGCAGGTGTATAACCAGATTTATCAGCATATTTTTGATTTGAGCTGGGTTAATTGTCAACTCGAAAGTCTACGCCCGTACGCCGCCAGGTTAAATCAGTGGTTGACCTCTGGGGAGCAAGATGAAACGCAGCTTCTTTGTCAACAAGACTTGATTGATCAACTTACTTGGGCAAAAGACAAACAGTTAAGTCCTGAGGATTACAGTTTTTTTGCAGCCAGTCAGGAACGAGTCCGGCAAGCGATTCAGGAAGAACTAGATGCAGCGAAAGCAGAGCTATTAGAGGTACAAGATGAGATTGCACAGGCACGAGAAGAGGAGCAGCGTGTTAAACATCATTGGCAAAAACTCAGAGCCAACTCCACTGGAGTAGGAGAGGATTAGGGTTACTGGCAGTTGGTGCGCTTGTGGCGACTGGAATTGCAGCTTGGCAGACGCGCTTAGCATCTCAGCAAGCGGATATGGCAAATGATGCACAGCAAAAAGCTAAAACTGCTGAACAGCAGAAAAATGATGCCCAACGAGAGGCAAATCAAAAACAACATGAAGCCCGTACCGCTAATCGCCAAACGCAGATTGCTTTAGAGCAATTGGACAACGTGAGGGGTAGCTTAGTCCAAGTAAATCAGCAGCGACAAGTGGCAGAACAACAGAAAAAGACGGCAGAAGAACAAGCTAGAGTTGCAACGCACCAGGGAAAACTAGCAGACGAGAAGACAAGAAACGCTGAAGCTAGGGCAAATAGAGCTATTGCTGCATCGAACCAGGCTCAAGTAGAACGGTCAGAAGCACAACTTGGAACACGCCTTGAACAACAAGGGACAAATGTTCTGCGACAATTTGGATCGAATCAACTAGAAGCTTTGCGCTCGGCTCTGCGGGTCGGGTGGGAGTTACAAGAAAAAGTTTCTGATGGTCGTCCACTGGAGAAATATCCTGCCTTTAGTCCGATTGTCGCTCTGCAAACAATTCTATCTAATATTCAAGAGCAAAATCAGATCAAACTTCCGCGAGGTTATAGCGCTTTCAGTAGTGATCATACACAGATTGCGACTGCTGAAAAAGACGGACACATCCGTTTATGGAATTTAGCTGGTCAGTTAATTACTGAGTTTAAGGTGACTTCGAGCGGAATCAGAAGCTTGAAGTTTAGTCCCAATAACAGCCAAATTGTAATACTGGGTGAAGATGGAATAGTGCGTTTATGGACTGCGACTGGGCGATTCATCACGCAGTTCGATGTTTCTGAGGATAGCGAGAATCAGGATGGTGAGAAACGTACACCGGGAGACATAGCGTTTACTCCCGATGGCAAGAGAATTGCCACCTTTTTTGGAAAAATTCGTCTTTGGACGTTAGAGGGGCAATTGGTAGCTGAGTTAAAAATAGAGCCTGATGAAGCACTCTTGAGCGGTATTCTGGTGGATTTTTCCACTAGCCCTGATGGGCAACAGTATGCTGTTGCTGATGACAGCTACAACGTACATCTATGGAGTACTGCTGGACAGAGAATCGCTAAATTAGACACTTTGCAAACGAGTAGTAGGGGAGGAGTTGCCCCAATAGGGGATCGAGTTGCTAGGCTCAGCTTCAGCCCAGATAGTAAGCTAATCGTCACAGGTGGATATGACGGTACGATCAGACTCTGGAGTTCGAGTGGAAAGCAAATTGCTCAATTTCAGAAACAGAATGCAAGTATTAGCAGTGTGAGCTTTAGTCCAACTGGAAAAAAAATTGCCACTGCCAGCAGCGATGGTATCATGCGGCTATGGAATTTATCTGGGCATCAGATTGCCGAGTTCAGAGGACGTGAACAAGATTTTCAGGTTATAAGGTTTAGCCCGGATGGTCAGCAAATCGCTACAGGAGGCGTAGGAGCGATACGCTTATGGCAGGTAGATGGTCAGTCGATCGCCGAGTTTAGAGGTGACTATGGTTCTCCTTGGTACATTGCTTTTAGTTCTGATGGAAAACAGCTTATTACATCGGAGCAAGATACAGTTCATGTTTGGAATGTAGTCAGGCAGAGACTTGTGAAATTCGACCAACCTCAATACATTGATGGTGCAGCTCGATTCATTCGTAATAGTGTTACTCGCCTAAGATTTACTGCTGATAGTAAAACAATTATTACTTGAGTGTTGTGATGTCATGAGAGGAAAATAGAACACGTTGCTAGAGAACTAGGCAGGAAAGACTGACTTGTGCTGTTTTGCAAACAAGCGAGTAAAGACTTGAGTTGCTGTGTCCCCTTGCTCCA
>JAAUOZ010000238.1 GCA_012034655.1 Leptolyngbyaceae cyanobacterium CSU_1_3
CATAGAGGTGGTTCAGCAGCACTGCAAAACTCAGGGGCAGGCTCTCCATGTTTCGGCTCTCGCTGATGAACCTCTATCCTCGCCTCAGTGGCTCTTCCTGTCAAAATTTGAATTTGGAATTGCTGGCTGTAGAAACCTCCTCCACATAGAGCAGGTGAATATGTAGATTCTTTCCATAACTGAAAGAAAAGTTTATCTCTAGTTACCTTGTGTTACTGAAATGATCACAAGCTACTCAACAGCAAGATAAATTTTTACCCAGGAAGAGTAATTGCCGAGAATTTTATACTCGCGCCCTCCAGTGTTTCTTACACAGCGTTGGATAATTTCTCCATCCTCATAAGCTTCCGCAAAAGCGCGCATGTATGTGAGGTTCGATCGAGGGAATCCTTTCATCTTTGGCGTTGCTGGATGACGGGATGATTTCGTCTGATTTAGAACACAAAATAAAGGACTCCGGTCGCCGATTCATCCCTCTGATCAGCAATGCCGCGAAATTGAGAAAACGTCTCCCTCGACAGAAGTTCGTCTCTCACAAGTTGATGCGATCGCTGCGATTCCTACAGGTTTACCGATCGTCAGCAGCATTACTGACTACGTGGCGCGACAGTACATTGGTAACTTAGGCAAGATTGAGAGTGGCATTGTCTCGGTCAAGGCCTATGGCATTGGGGGACAGTGAACGGTTCCGTTATTGTTCAAAGTCTTCAAACCCAAGCATCGACTCAAGCCTGAAGATGTCTATCAAACCAAGTTACAGTTGGCGCAAAGCATCATTGAGGAGCTAGTTGAGTTTGGCTTCAAAATTGAGCGAGTCCTTGCAGATAGCTTGTACGGTGAAAGTCATCCGTTTGGGCGAAGCCTTGACCAGTTGAACCTTCCTTGGATTGTCGCAATCCGCTCGAATTGAAAGATGGGAGACAGTCTGAGATTATTGCTGATTGGATCGTTGTAGAACGCTTCTAAATTCGTTTGAGTTCCACTTCCTAAACGGCTTTCAACCAAGGGCTGACCGATGGCAAATCCAGCGATCGCACCTTTTCTCCCAACATTCCGCAGGCTTAATCTTGCCATCCACGATCGAGGATTGAGATGATTAAACGCTGTGTTATCGTAGTTTCCTCGACTATAGCGTCCGAAGAATCCTAGTTGGGGCGTGACTGCCCATTCAACATTTGCACCAATAGCATTAAATCGATTGTCGAACAATTCACCGCCTGAATAGGCTAAACGAATGGCAGCAGCAGAGGGCTTATATTCTAGTTCGACGATTCCTTGATCGGTACTGCCGAAGAGTCCACCTTCTCCAGTTGGATTGGAGTAGAACGATCGCGTAATTAGTCCCACACCTCGAATTGGATTTAGTTGTCGTCCAGGATTTTCTGCGGCGACGGCTGCATATACGCCTCGAATTGTCAGGTCGAGTTGAGCTTCCATTCAATTGCGGCTTCTGAACTTGTGCCGAAGATTGGCAGCAATGAGAAATTGTTGACTAAGGCTTGGGTGCTGAAATCTAAGAAACTACGATTGGCGTAACTATTACGATCGACTCTTTCTGCCTAATTCCGGGTTTTGGAACTTTAGATCGACTCTTGTTCGGCGTATTACCCCTCGGTAGGGAAATTAGGTGAGAAAATTCCGTATTTCTTCCACAAGAAAGCCTGTATCAGCCTGCCTAAGATTCAGTTTCACCAGATTCGATCGATGAGCAAAAACTCAGACTCCTGTCTTCTCTACCCAAGAAGCTTGGTCTGTTGGGGCTTTTAGTCTATTCAAACAAACCTCAGCGATCGACACCGACGTAAATTGCAGGTGAGTGTCCCAACAGGTACAAGATCTCAGTTAAACTTTCGCAGGGTCAGAGAAGCGAATTTTAAGGTAGTCATCCTCCATCTTCGCACCCGACGGATTCAGGGCTGCCAAGGCCTGGGGCAAAACCAGGTTTCGGCGATGGTTGCCAATTCTCACATTCAGTTCGTCGCCCGTTTTGCTCAACTCCACCTGATTTTTGGCAATGCCTGGTAGATAAAGTTCTAAGTTGTAGCCGCCTTCTGCTGCCACAACTCGCAGTGTAGTCTCTTTGTAGTAGACCTGCGAGGGGTCTTCATTGCCAGGGTAAAGGGTTTCTTTGAGGCGATCGAGGGCCGCCAGTCCACACATTTCTTCAGAATATAAGGGCACTTCTTTAACAGGAAGGGGCGAAAAGTTGTCGTGAATTTCTTTACGATATTGAGTTTGGTTTTCTTTCCAGCGTTGGAAGAATGGATCGGTAACTGATTCTGGAATGATCCGATTTGCAACCACCATATCTGTAGAAACATTGTACAAACTCAGGTAGGCGTGGGCCCGCAGCGATTCTTTGATCACCATTTTTCGGGGTTTGTCACTAGCCGCACCGAGGTTTGGGTATTGTCCGTCAGCACTTTTTCCAGCGCTTCGATCTGCTCATAAAATTCGTAGGGCGCATCCATGACTTCTTTGTCGGGCAGCGAGAAGCCAGCCAAAGGGCGAAAAATCGGCTCCACCAAAGGACGCAGCGCCACGGAAATTCCTTGAAACGGCTTATAAAACTTCCGCATATACCAGCCGCCCACTTCGGGCAAACTGAGTAGCCGCAGCGCAGTCCCCGTGGGTGCAGAGTCGATGATCAACACATCAAACGTGCCTTCGTCGTAATGGCGCTTCATCCGCACCAGCCCAAAAATCTCATCCATGCCGGGGAGAATGGCCAATTCTTCTGCTTGCACGCCCTCTAAGCCTCGCGCCTGTAGCACCTGAGTAATATAGCGCTTCACCGCTCCCCAGTTGCCTTCTAGCTCCATCAGTGCGTCTAATTCTGCGCCCCAAAGATTGGGACGAACCAGCTTTGGCTCGTGGCCTAGTTCGAGGTCGAAGCTGTCGGCAAGGGAGTGCGCCGGATCGGTACTCAGGACAAGGGTTCGATAACCAAGTTCGGCACAGCGTAGCCCGGTAGCCGCCGCGACTGAGGTTTTGCCTACACCACCTTTGCCCGTCATCAAAATTACACGCATGGTCGATCGAGTCCTGCCTGAGAATTGGTTACATTTTTTTACTTAACTTTATTCTCACATAGGAATTGGGCTTCGATCGTCGGGGCTAGGCAAGGCGCTAAGATTTCTAGGACTTGAAGTGTTGTTTTAGCACATCAAATTTTGAGCAGTGCCAATAGTCGATGTGAGACACAATCAGGTTGTTGGCGATTTGCAATTCGCTCCAGCCGGGGATGGCGATCTTCGGTTTCCAGGGTAGGGGCGTGTTCCAATGGAGCGTCCAATCCGTCCTGATGGTGTCACCGCTTTGTTGAATGCTGTGGAGATCCATTTTCACGTTCAGAAACCAGGTTTTGATGAACCCGATCGTGGCCTTGTAGCGATCGCGACCGCGAAATTCAGTCATTGGATCTTTGAAATATACATCTTCAGCGTAGATTTCGTAGGTTTGATCGATTGGAAATTTCTGATAATCGGCTTGAAGTATCTGAAGAATTGTCATTTCTTTGTCCATAATTAAGCAAGAAATTTAATTGCGTAAAAAGCTTAGATAAGTATCAAAAACTACATATAAACCTATGAAATTTTAACAATGGCAACCGATTCTTTTTATGCAAATTTACCAGTTCTCAAAACCTTTCTCCAGGTAGCGAATCCGAAAAAGTATGTTCCCGTCCCCTCTGATTGGCTAATTGTCGTCACTGATATTATCGGTTCCACAAAGGCGATCGAACAAGGGCACTACAAAACTGTAAACCTGTTGGGGGCTTCCTCGATCACCGCCGTGTTGAATGTCGCAGGTGAGCTTGACTTGCCCTTTGTGTTTGGTGGCGACGGGGCAACCCTGCTGATTCCGATTACGCTTTTGTCGCAGGTGAAGCGATCGCTGTTAGCAGTTCAGAGTCTCGCCAGAGAAGAATTTTCGATGAATCTTCGAGTCGGAATTGTGCCCGTCGTCGATGTGGTGGCGGCTCAATATCGCGTCGATATTGCCAAGCTAAAAGTGTCACCCAACTATAGTCAAAGTGTATTTATCGGGGGTGGCTTGACCTACGCCACCGAGTTGGTCAAAGACCCGGCCACGTCTAGTCTATATACGTTGGCTCCTGATATTGCCATGCCCAAAGCCGATTTTTCTGGGCTAGAGTGTCGCTGGCAAGACATCCCCAGCCCCCACGGCGAAACGGTGAGTTTGCTGGTGTTGGCCAAGCAGAATGTTTATCAGGAAGTGATTGAAAAAATTCAACTGATTTATGGAGACGATCGTGCCAATCCTATTACTCACGATCGCCTCCATCTCAACTTTGACAGCACTGCGCTGCTCAAAGAAACGAAGATTCGTGCGCCGCAAAAAAACAGGTTTGGCAAGCTGAAATATCTGATCAAAATTCAGCTTGAAAATTGGCTTGGTTGGCTGTTGATGAAATTTAAGCTCAACATAGGCAGCATGGAGTGGGGCAACTATAAGCAGATTGTGGCAGAAGCGACCGACTACCGCAAGCTTGATGACGTGCTGCGAATGGTTATTTCTGGCAACTCGATGCAGCGTCAACAACTCACTGATTACCTAGAAGAAAAAACTCGATCGAACCATCTCACCTACGGGTTGCATGTTAGCGATCGGGCCTTGTTGACCTGTCTGGTCTATGAGCGTAACGGTCGGCAAGTTCACTTTGTGGATGGTGCAGATGGAGGCTATGCGCTGGCGGCAAAAGCGATGAAGGCTCGAATCAAAGTCGAGACCAGAGATGAAAAATAGAGGCTGCCACTCAAATAAGACATAAGACCCAGATTTACCCTCTCCTTGAGTCGTATCCTGTATACACAACTCCTGAAAGCCCTCACCCTGGGGCGCGCTTAAAAATTCTCTGGCTACGATCGCGTCTCACCTGAACATCCAAGACTCACCGAACCCAGTCCACTCAAGGGGCTGAATGCTAGACCCAGATTCCAGTCCGTTTAAACGGACTTCGCACCGTTAGCCCAGACTTCCAATCACGGGTGGGATGAAACCGCAGCAACGGAGTTTTAAAGCACCTCCTAGGCAATCTTCCCACTTCGTGAGCAGGACTGCCCGGATTCACGCAGGCGGTCTATTGTCTACCGTTGAATGAGCAGTGCTAATTCAGAGTCTTGGGTTGGGAGGTCGTCCAGAGATTGCCAGACTTGATTGAGTAACGTCTCTAGACCCGATCGTGTCACCGCAGAAATAGTGAAAATAGTGGTCTGAGTAAGGGCTTGCAATTGACCAACGATCGACGCAAGGTCTTCGGCATCGACGGCATCGATTTTGTTGAGGGCCAGAATTTGGGGACGATCGGGGAGACCGCGACCATAGGCGGTGAGTTCTTGCTGAATGGTCTGATAGTCAGCGATCGCGGTTTCTGAGGTTGCGTCCACCAGATGCAACAGCAGGCGCGTCCGTTCGATGTGGCGCAAAAAGTCGTGACCCAAGCCTGCACCCGTGTGCGCTCCTTCGATCAAACCGGGAATGTCAGCGAAGACTGTGCCATCGCCCGTGGGCTTTCTGACGACACCCAGATTGGGAACCAACGTTGTGAAGGGATAATCGGCAATTTTGGGTCGCGCTGCCGACAGGGCAGAAATCAGAGTCGATTTGCCAGCGTTGGGTAAACCGATGATTCCCACTTCTGCCAAAAGTTTTAGCTCTAGTCGCAGGAAGCGGTTCTCTCCGGGCTGCCCTGGGAAGGCGTTTTCGGGTGCGCGGTTGCGATTGCTCAAAAAGCAATGGTTGCCCAAGCCGCCGCGCCCGCCCTGGGCGATCAGCAGAGATTCGCCGGGGTGGGTGAGGTCGCCTAAAACTTCGTTGGTTTCTGCGTCATAGATGACCGTGCCACAGGGAACCTCAATGTAGCGATCGTCTCCCGATGCGCCCGTTTTGTTGTTGCTGCCGCCGCGCTGACCATTTTCTGCCTTAAACAGACGGCTATAGCGAAAGTCGAGGAGGGTTTGCAGGTTGGCATCGGCTTTGAGAATGACCGAACCGCCCCTGCCACCGTTGCCCCCAGAAGGGCCGCCCGCAGGCACATATTTTTCGCGTCGAAAGGCAACAATGCCGTCGCCCCCGTCTCCTGCCTGTACCTGAATTTCTGCCTGATCGATAAATTGCATAGCCCTAAATTTTGACTCTCTGATGGGTTGATCTTAGCTACCTGAGCTTCTGATGGGGTATTTCAGAGAAACTTAGGGGATGTCTATTATAAAGGATTCTTCTTTATGTTTAGCCGATCGGCACTCGCCCCACCTGGACGGCATGAATCGATTCACTGCCTGAGTCAGGAAAGCCTCGACGATAGAGCGCTTCTTCGGGCTTGCCCCAGCCGAGTTGTAGAATCACTTCTAAATTGTCCGATCGTCCCTGATAACTCAGGCTCGCCCACTCCGATCGCTGTAAGATGCGCTCAATATCGCGGGCGATCGCGGGCTGATAGAACTTGCCATTGTTGAGGCTCAGATAGAAATCCATGTCTTGGGTCACGTCTTGCCAAAAAGCGACGATCGAGGCTTTGGCAGCTTTGAGGATCTGTCGGTCTTCGCTCAAGCTGATTAACTGATCGTCAATTTTGGGATACTGAAAAACTTTGCCTTTGATCGCGCAGTGCTGCCAGACAATGCCAGAGATGCGATGATCTCGCTGATATTGATGCACCGTGTTGCGAAAATCGCTGTAGGCGGTGAATTTTTGGATGCCCTCCGCTCGGACAAAGCGATCGATCAACGGATTGATTCCAGAAGGAGTCACCGCCAGGTTGAGACGCTGCCCATTCATACAAGCTCGTCGTTCTTCAGCCAAAATTTTGACTAACTCCTCAGTGCTGTAGATTTTTGACATCTCAAAATCCTCACGCTGGAGTGACTACCGATTCGTCAGAAGGTTTGTCAGATTACCCTAAGGAGATCCTAGCTTGCAATTTCATCTCAGTCTGTATTCGTCACGGTCTTTTTAAGAATTTGTGGGTGGGTTATCTTATAGGCGAGGCCGAATGCCGTAGTGCCGATATTGCAGATATTCGTGCAGAATGCGATCGTGATCGAAGCACAGGTTTGCAGGAATATCCCAAATCTCCGTCACCTTCACATTTTTGGCATCATCTCCAGCGTGGGGTGCGCCCTTGGCAGTGGCAATGTAAACCACGCTTAATGTATGCTGCCTAGCATCGCGGCTCGGATCAGAGTAGACATGAAATTGCTCGACGAGCGTAATATTCAGCCCTACTTCTTCCAATGCTTCGCGGCAGGCAGCAGACTCTGCGGATTCGCCATAGTCAATAAACCCCCCAGGCAGCGACCAGCCATAGGGAATATTTAGGCGCTCAATTAGCACGATCGGGCGATGGGGACGATCGACGATTTCAATAATCATATCCACCGCCGGAGAAGGATTTCGATAGGTCATAGAACTCACTTAATAGAACTCTTGCACGAATACTCTACCCTCGCCCTAGGGGTTTGTCAGTTTTGATTGACCGAACCCAGCCCACTCAAGGGACTGAATGCTAGACCAGGGTTCCAGTCCGTTTAAGCAGACTTCGCACCGCTAGCCCAGACTTTAGAGTCACGGTGGGATGAAGCCACAGCAACGGAGTTGTAGAACACCCCT
>JAAUOZ010000033.1 GCA_012034655.1 Leptolyngbyaceae cyanobacterium CSU_1_3
AGATGCCCGACTCCAAAAAAGTCTCGACTTTATTTAATCCAACACTCCGGACAGTTTTGATAGGCAACGACAGAATGAGGGTTTCAGTCCTCTTCGACAGTAGCTAAACCAACGAAAAATCAAGGGTTTCAGCGTTTGCTCAGAAAATTGTCCGGACTATTGTTAATCCACAGTTCTAAACTGAAATCTGCCTGCGATCGTGAAGGCAATTTTTTGACTGCGGTTTGCTCACAGAGATGCATCCGCCAGCGATTGCGACCTTGAGACTTTGCGGTGTAGAGGGCGGCATCTGCTGCTGCAATCAGCGCATGGGGAGATCGGTCAGCAGTGGGAATGAGGCTGGTAATTCCTAAACTGAGGGTGACACACGAGTTGACCGCAGATTTGCTATGGGGCAGTTTGAGTTGAGCGATCGCCGTCTGAACTTGTTCGGCTACAAAAACGGCTCCGGCTGCATGGGTGTTGGGCAAAATCACCACAAATTCTTCACCGCCATAACGAGCCACCAGATCCGCAGGACGCTTGATCACCTGACCGATCGTTTGGGCAATGCGATGCAGACACGCATCACCTGCCAAGTGCCCATAGTGGTCATTAAAGTGTTTGAAATAGTCTACATCGCACAAAATCAGTGAGAGAGGCAATTGTTCGCGTGCGAGTCGCTGCCACTCTTGGGCGAGGTGCTCATCAAAACAGCGGCGATTGGCCACCTGAGTTAGGCTATCTACCGATGCCAATCGTTGCAAATCTAGGTTGGCTTGCCTCAGGGCAAATTCTAGCCTCTGACGCTCTTGAATTTCTGCTTGCAAATATAAATTTTGCTCTACCAGTTGTCGCTGCTGATGCTGAATGGTGAGTTGATTTTGCACACGAGCCAGCACTTCTGACGCTTGAAATGGCTTGGTAATATAATCAACGCCCCCTGCATTGAAGGCGGCAACCTTGTCAGCAACGTCGTCTGATGCCGTCAGAAAGATGATGGGGATAGGTCGTGTGGCTGGGTCAGCTTTAAGCGCTGTGCAAACTTCGTAGCCATCCATCTGGGGCATTTGAATATCTAACAGAATCAGATCGGGCAGTTCTGCTTGGATCGTATGCAGCGCGATCTGCCCGCTTGTGGCTTTGCGAACTCGATAGCCTTGACGGGCCAGTAAGAGACTGAGCACTTGTAGACTGTTGAGGTGATCGTCTACAAGCAAGATGTTGACTAAGTATGAAGTCATCAACACACTCCTGGTGAGGGCAACCGTTAGTTTGCGGGATTTTTGCTTTCACCTTCAATAGAAAATAGGTGAGATCTGGAGTAAAGAAGGTTTTTAAAGGCTTGAGTAAAGCGGCGAGGGCTTGCTCATAGCATACCCAGATTGATCAGAAGAAGTTCGGCTGTCGCCCTTTAAGGAATGACGTTTTGTGTAGGGGCGAAAGTCCGGTCGTCGAACTGACGTGTCATGGCAATATTCTGGGCAGGTTTCGATCGCCAACGACAAAATGAGGGTTTCAGCCTTTCTCTAGGGTGATCCGCTAAGAGCGCATTTCTAAATATGGGAGATTTTGGAACCTCTGTTGCCTCGACCGAAGACCCGAGGACGTAAACGCCAAGTGTGTCAGCGAGAGATTCTCAACTTGGCGAGTTGCTAGAACGTGTTTTCAACCGCATTAAAGAAAGCGATCGCCTGCGTCTAAGTTATCCAGACTGATATAAGTTTTAGGAGATGAGCGATCGCGAGGTTTATCGTTTTCTATTTTCGCTGATGTTCTCAAGAAATGCGATCGTTCTGCGAACCGGGCAATTCGGTTATGGCTGATTGTGCTGCTCTCCGATTCGATCGCCTTCGAGATGAACAGTGCCCATAGAGGGGCTTCAGGTTGCCTTCTTTGGCTTGTTGTAGGGAAGATCCGTAGATGGGCAAAGATGAGTTCGTCTGGGTCATCAGGATCGCTGGGAGCGGTTAGGATGCCTCGATCGACGAGAATTTGATAGAAATCATCAACCTCTATTTCAATGACTTGAGCCGCTTGCTCGATGAGCAGAATTTTTTGCTGGAAGAGGGCAACTGCGACTTCTTGGCGAAGGTCTGCTTCTGTGAGAGATAGGTTATCGGGCAGGTTGATGATAACTTGCATTGTTTTGGCTCCTGGTCTGGTGCAATATCCCTACTTCACATCTTCGCTTACGCCTTCGAGGAATGCGACCCTTGTGGGAGAAGAAGGGGCTAGGAGATGAGGGCAAATGTGTTACCGAAGGCATGAAGAATCAATCTTCATTTGAATTAGAGATATCGCAGCAAACAACTCTGGATCGTTTTGCAGCATGTCTATGGTCATCACCACTAAGTCGGAGTGCGGCTCTCGACAAACCACCTCTCCTTGCTCATCTAGCCAAAGCGTTTCTTTGTGAATATAGAAAGAGTCACAACGATCGCCTCCCGGAGTAGATAGCGCTGTAGTGTGCCACACAATTTGCCTGTTTGCAGGCCGAGAAGATTGAATATTAGACATCGGTAGCATCACATCAAGCTTAACTAGACTTCAATATCTCTACTGTTATGGGCTATCTCACTTTGCCTCGAAAACGCACAAACCCGTAAGATTCGGCTGGTGTTGCGGGACTTGTTGCATTGGGTAGATCGCCTAAATTGACAACGATTGCCCCGTTGGTATTTGCACCTCCGCAGTTTACTTTAGGATAAACAGCCGTAGGATCGGCTCCAGGCGGAAAGTATTGGGCAGCATCTCCATCTGCAATATTGGTAAGGGATTCGGTTACTCCAGCCTTTAGCCAGAGAATACCACGATCGCCCTTTGGCAATCCTCCTTCTGCCTGACCGGCAAAAGAGGTAAATGCAGTCGGCAGAAAGGTGACATTGTTGGGGATGCGATCGCAAAACAGGACACCCTTTGCGGAAGCATCTCCGGTAGAAAGGAAGTAGATGGTGTATTCTAACTCATCCCCTGGTCTGGTCGTTCCTCCATTGATGCCGCCGATCAAGAAAGTATTCGGCTCAGGCCATTTATCTGTATCGAGCGGTGTGGGTGCAGGATTGTCTAAGGTGTTGTCGTCATAGGGGCTGCTCAAATCATTCTTGTAGGTTGCTAGGCTGTCTCCTCCAATCGTAGTCGTTCCATTATTGATGGCAGTAATGCGTTTGACAAGCAGCACATTAGGATTGTTCACAACAGCGATGTCTGTTGAATCTTTGTCTGGCGTGTTTGGATTATCCGATGTTACGCCACCCGCAGGGCCACCGTTATAGGTAATGATTGCTTGGTTGGAAACTTTTGCGGGAGGATTAGTCGTGTTGATCTTGATGCGGAATTTAATAGTTGCTTCGCGATCGCCACTTGTTCCTGGAGTCGTGTCTACCAGCAATGCACCGGGTAGCTGTCCAGGGCTATTAATTGAGCTTGCTGCTGCAAATGGCATGGCTCCAGCGTTATCAGAAACCGCAGTGCCATTCAGCGTAGTACTGCTTGCCACGTAGGTGGTTCCAGTTGGGATGGGGTCTTGAATGCGGACATTACCAGCGCTGATATTTCCAGCATTGCGAACCGTAATGGTGTACTCCAACTCATCCCCTGGCGAGACAGTACCCGCGTTAAGATCGTTGACAATCTTATCGCTGCTCACATTAGGAGACAGCGTAGGAAACTCACAGCTTGTTAGGTCTCCAGGGGCAACGCCAGCTTGAGTGTTGTCAGTACCAATTTTGGTTGCAACAAAAGTAACTAAATCAACGCTCCATATTTCCGCATTTGCAGTGCCACCAGCAGCCCCGCCCCCGATGTACATTTTGCCGTCGAGCATGGCTAGTCCATTGGCATCCAAGCCAACAAAGCTAGGGTCTGGGCTAGTGATCTGCCCCAGGAAGGTGGCAGTGATGGTGGTATCATTGATTTCAAGCCGATACATAAAATTGTCAAACTGAGCCACTGGATCGTTGCCGCCGCGTCGGGCCATAACATAGGCTGATCCATCGGCTGCAAACCAAATATCACCTCCTGGGCGCTGGCTGAAGGCTAAGCCGGTGGGGCCGACATCCACGATTGATAGATTAGTGATTTGATTATTGCTCAGTTGGAAGCGCTTAAACTCACCTTGTCGAGATGAGTAACCATAGGTTCCAGTCGGTTCGATCGCCATTCTAAATGGGCTTGAAGTACTTGAAGACACGGAAACTCCCGTGCTAACAACTACATTATTTTGAACATCATAATATTTCAGTTCATTCAGCGGATTGCCGCTTGGGAGACCCAGGAAGTAAAAGCGCTGCCCATCAGGAGTCATTGCCAGAGAGCCTCGACCCCCTTGCAGAGGGGGCGTTGGAATAATGGTGCTTGCACCCGTGGTGGAATTGATTTGCCGCAGGGTAAAACTGCTCGCACCACTCGCAGCGTAGGAACCATAGATAGCATTACACGAGCCACCAGAGGGAGATGCCGTAAAGGCCATTGCAACCGTTGCAGGAGTTGGGTCTTCTTTGCCTGCTGAGTCGATCGCTGCATAGGTAAAACTGACTGTAATTGCTCCGTCATCGGGGTCAAGCTTCAACAACGTCGGATCATAGTTATTAATAACCTGTCCTGCTGTCACCACTATGTTGTTATAGGTCAATATTCCATTCGTCGGCAAGGTTACAATCTTGAAACTTTTACCTGTGCCTACTGCCCCATCTTCAGGGTCTGTACCCGCTAAGGTTGGGACTTGTATTGTTGCCGTACCGCCAGGGTTGGTTTGCGAGGCTGCATTTACATCGGTTGTGTTCGGGAGTTGTTCGACTCCCAAGTTTACGCCCGTCACATTGCTAGCTGCCACAGTCACGTTGACTTGGCCATCAACGGTCGCATCTGCCGTTCCGCTCAGATTCTCACCTGTGCTGACCCAGTTTGCCGGGAGAGTAATGGCAGGGGGAGCCGATCCCACCGTCGCTGTCGCTGTAGTAATTTGTACGGTGTAGGTCGCATTAGTAGGAACATTGCTGAAACTATAGATTCCATTGGTTGCGACTGGAACGGTTGCAACTACTTTATTTGTGCTGTCAACTAAAACTGCATTTAGTCCGCCTGCATTCGTCCCAGTTTCCGTTCCGTTTTGGATCTTGCTGCCATTAATATCATTCCATACTGTTCCACTAACCGTTACTGTAGGAGGTTTATACCCGAAGTCTAAAGTATCAATCACTTGTGTAGCACTGGAAAAATCTGCGTTTCTCTGGGTTGAGGTTGTGGCTGTATAGCCCGCAGGCACACCGCTTTCTACTTTGATAATAAAATCATTGCGACCTGTCCCTGTCAGTCGATCGTGGGGCAATAAGCCTGTGAAGTTATAGTTACCGTTGGCATCAGTGATCTGAGTATCTAGTCGCGGATCAGTTGCATTGATCACGCCATTTTTATCAATATCTCGATAAATTCCGACAGTCACCCCAGCAATGCCTGGTTCTCCAGGATTTTGAACTGTGTCGCCATTTGAGTCTAACCAAACCCGATCGCCAGCAGCCGATCGTCCCACAACACATTCTGCACCATCAAAGGATTGGATGGTCGTAGGCACAGGGCTACCGATCACATTACCATTCTCATCAAACTGAACAACACTTGTCCCCCGCAAGCCCCATAATCGACCATCCCCACTCTTGGCAAGCTGAGCATTTTCTGTCGTGTTATTGATCAAAGAGAAAACATTGGTGTTGAGATCAAATTCCCAGAATCGTCTTTGGTAGGTAGCCGGGTTGCCTGAGATTCGGTTGGTGCTTAGAGCGAGAATAACCCCAGTATTACTAATCGTGAAGTCTCCCCAGTCTTCCATTGTATTGGTCGTGATGACCCCTGAAGACCGGCTTAGGATACGGAGCGGCGTTACACTGACAGCAGTTTTGCCATCTGCGGAAAGAGTGACCCGAAAAACCTCAAAACCTTGATTGAAGTTAGTGGGTGCTGGTCCTAGATTTCGGCTGCCATCTACACCAACGTATAATGCTCCACCATAGAAGGCAGCACCGCCACTAGAGAGCGTGACAAATTGCCCAGTGTAGCCCGCAGCGGTCAGGAGGCTTTGGAAGTTGTTGGCGACAATAATATGCTGGTTATTGAGTGCATCCCAAGCATAGATTCGATTGCCATCCCCGTAATACATCAGGTTGTTGGTGTGGTCGCTAGCAGCCGTATTGATCGCTGTAATCCCGTAGCTACTGGGTGCATTGGTTAGCTTAACGGCTGCACCTGTGGGCGCATGAATGGCATAGAAGTCAGCCGAGGCGCCAAGTTGAGTGACGGCATAGACTTCATCATAGGGGGACACGCAGGAGCTACTGCTGCCGGGGGGAGGGGGGGGAAGGAAGCTCTCACGAATACCAAAATTTTGATTGGGAATATTGACTGTTGCTGTATTGAGGGCGATGTCTCCTGGTGTGATGGTTTCGCTAGTTCCATTTTTATTCTCTCCAGTATTGATCCAGTTAATAGGTAAACTAGGGGTGCTGGGGGCAGCTTGCCCAACGTTTTTTGTAGCGTCATTGGAGAGGCGTAGGGTCAGCCCATTGGTGCTTTGAGGTGCGGTGAGGGAGTAAGTACCGTTCGCAGCAACATCAGACTTGGCGATAACATTACCGCTGCTGTCGATCGCATACACCATCAGGGTGCTGCTATTGGCTTCTGTACCGACTTCTGGACTGACTAGAGTCACATTACCATCAGCGTCATTCCATACAGTTCCTGAGATTGTAACTGTTGTGGGAGCACCCACGCCTGCGCCAGAAACAATCCAAGTGGTTGGATCTGCTCCCCTAGAATAATCAAAGCGGAAGCTGCTCAAGTCGGTATCATCATTCGCATCGTGCCAATAGAGCTTGTCTGGAGATAGTGTAGAAGTCTGGGTTGAATATCCTCGGCTGCGAACTTGCTGCTTAGAGCCAAATAGACTAGCTTTGAGAGCAAATTCGATCTTATCTCCAATGATACGGACATAGAAATCCTCAGACTGCAAAGTGATCGGCTGTTCAAACCCATCCGAACAGCCCTTGGCATCATTCAATCCCAAATTTCCACACCCAACGTCATTATTGGCATCATTAGAAATGAATCCTCTGAGCTGACCCACTGGCTGCCATGTCGTTCCTGCATTGATCCCTAAAGGATCGTAGCGAACATAAAAAATCCGCTCGATCGTCTCCTCCAGGCGTTCCTGCATCTGCTTCCACGTCAAGATAATAGTTCCTCGATTCTCCACTGCTGTCATAGTTCCAGTTTTCTCTAACATCAAAGCGAAAATAGAAGAAATTACCATCATAGCCAGCAGAATAGGTTTCGATGTCAGTATCGCCAGTTCCTTGCACTGTCGGGTCCCAGTTTTCATAGAGATCCGCCTTATAGCTTTGACAGGGCAAGCTCTCTGCTCCCGCATTGCCAGCAGGACTATAGGCACTCGCATTCGCCCCAGAACAGTCTAATTGCGATGCTTGAACCGGCCAATTTGGATTGGGAACTTGAGCGATCGCTTTACCCGCCGACCCAGCCAGGATGAGGCTGAACATTAAAATGCCAGCAGTCGTTTGACCCCAGGCATTTGCAAAAGAGGGGCAACCCATTCTGTAGAAATAAGCGGTTTTGTTTGGGGGGGTGTCATGACTATCTCTGCTCTATACTCTTGGATGTAATCGACAAGGATTTTTCAACAATATGAAGAAGGGGGAATTCTGCTGGTAGTACTCCAGATGGGGGAAATTCATTCAGGAGCCGCGATTCGCGAAAGGAGGTGAAGTCGATTGGGCAGGGCTTGGCTTGGCATCGGTGGAGACAGTTGCAACCGGCTTGTCTTCAGGTGCTGGTTGCTGGGGAGGTGGAACTTTTTGTTGACCAAATCCGCTAAATAGCTCGTTGAGCTTGACCGTCAAGCCAGCATAGAAGCCACCTGCCGATCGCGACCCATCAAAGTCACGATCGTTGACTCGCCCAAATGCATAACCTGCTGAAAGGCGAAGATTGGGTGTGAGATAATAGCCCGCTTCGATCGCAAGCCCTGTTTCGCTGAAGTTGGTGCTGCCTTGATTAATCCATCGGGCTTCTCCAACCAGATCCCACTTGTAGCCCAAGCGGTAAGTAGCGCGAGCTTGGGCCAATGTTGCGGTGCTGGTTCCGACTAAATCACTTGCCAGATAAGAGGTGCTACTGCGAAGGGCAAACTTGCCATAAAACTCCCATCGCCAATCTGGAGCATAAATCGCTTCTAGGGCAAACAAGTGATCGCGAGAACCTGTCCCACTGCCAAACAAAATGCTATCGGGAATCGTCGATGGATTTTGCGATATTCATAGCGCAACAGTGCATTAAATTTATCGTTATTAGGATCGCGGTAAGCCAGTCCCACTTTTAGACTAGCTGTGTCTCCCAAGCCTGTGAGCAGTTGATTGGATGCATTAGCTTGTTGATAGCGAACCAGGGCAGTTAATGAAGGACTAATCTTGCCCACAACCCCCGCCGAGATCACAGTATTGCTGCCCGATGAACTCGATCGATGTTCATAACGAGCGCTGGCCTTTAGATTTGGGCTGTCGGTATATTCGATGCCAACACTGTAACTATCTCCCCCCCGAACTCCCAGAGAAGCCGCACTTTGCCCAGGCGCAAACGGTTGTAGAAACTGAGTTCCGGTTCCAGTAGTGCCCACAAAATCGCCAAACAAATGCTCGTAAGATAAATCCATCCGCAATCCGGGTGAGAGCGTGAGTTTTTGATTTAGCCCGATCGCCCCCTGGGTCGTCAGCCGATTTGCACCGCCCAAAATAGAATAGCGAGCGCTGATAGTAGTATCAGGGCCGAGTTTATAGTCTCCAGTCACACCCAAACTGGTAATCGATTGTCCTTCGTATTGCCCCCGTGTGAAAAACTGCTGCGCGAGTTGCACATTCACACCCGGCAACACGCCCCAATTGAGACCGAGCAAGCTGCGATCGGAGTAAACAGCATCAACCTCAGCCGACAGTGTGGTTTCATTCTGCGCCAAGAAGGTCAGATTTTTTGCAATGGGAACCGTGAACCGCGATCGCAATTGATCCGACGTTGTATCTAAACTGCCGGGATTCAGGCGATCCGTCCGACTGCGATGGAGCCAATCGATCGACAGGTCAGCCGCTCCCAGCTTTTGCTGAATCCCTGCTGAAATGGTCGTCAGAGAGTTATCAACCGCCGTCCCCGGAATTGCTTGGCTGCGAGGCTCAAACAAGTCGCCGAAGGTCGTTAGCGGCAGCGGCGCAAGCCCTTGATTTTTCTCGTGATCATATTGCACTCGAATATCTGTCGTCGGAGAAACTTTTGCAGTCAGTTGAGCGCCATAGCGCGTCTGGCCCGGTGTAAAGCTCACCGTAGCATTGTTGGCAAATCCAGTATCTGCCGATCGATAATAGGCGCGCCCTACAATTCCCTGGGTAATCTCGCCTTCTAGCTCGACTCGATAGGCAGAACCGCTCACCGTCCCTACCAAGTCAGAGGTGTTATTTGAGCGGGCATATTCTGCAATTAGATGAGCTTTTGACCC
The DNA here is from genome assembly GCA_012034655.1 of Leptolyngbyaceae cyanobacterium CSU_1_3. GTDB lineage: Bacteria > Cyanobacteriota > Cyanobacteriia > Leptolyngbyales > Leptolyngbyaceae > JAAUOZ01. The sequence goes on from JAAUOZ010000033.1 coordinate 9,530, forward strand.
CAACGAAAAGTAGGCATCTGCTCCGTAGATCTGAAAGTTTCTCGTGCCTTGATCTTCTTTTAGATAGGTCGCACCAATCCAGCTTTCACGATTCTGCACACGAGATAGATGATATTGCAGCCGTCCACCATATAGACTAGTGTCTTGCCCAGGTGTGTCGTATTGGTAAGTCGCAACCAGGCGGCGCACCAATGTTTCTCCAGTTTTGCTAATATCAGTGCGAAGGATCGGGCTGCGGAACAATAAAGTACCCCGATCGTAGTCAATTTCGTAGTCAGTGCCTCGATTAAGTCGCTGGCGATCGACCACAGTACCAGGGCGATTCAACTCTTCGAGTTCAACAAAAATATCTTCACTCCCTTCAACCAGGACGCGACGAGACAGGAAGTAAAAACCGCTCGTGCCGTCGGGGGCGAGGGTATCTCGCTGAAAGCCCTGCACATTGTTGGCATACAATCCTGTGGCTTGCAGATTGCCAAAGTTATAGTTGGTTTTGAAGCCGTGCAGTTGGCGACTAATGGCAGTAAATTCCTGCGATCGCTGGGCAAATTCTTCGGTGTTATAGTCCCCCCACATGGCATAGTCTGTGCCTGCTCCCAGGTGGGGCGATGTGCGTTCAAATCGCAAATAGACCTGATCAGTAGAAGGGGTGATCACCGTAGATTGAGAGCTATCACCATACACAGAGTAGTTGTGATCGCAGAACTGCTGCTCTCGAAATAGGCGAGTCGTGCCGTCGCAAGTTTGATTGAGCGGGCGATCGCTGTTATATGCCCCTGTGAACAACCAATTCCCAATTTTGCCCGTCGCAAATACCGCAGAGTGAAGCTGTAGCTGGGTCGAATTGTCGCGATCGGTCGGCAAATAGTCGCGAAAACTGCCGTAGAAATCAGTGCCTCGCTTGCCGAGTCTGAGATCAATTACGCCTGTTGCGATCGAGGGGCGTAAATTAGTTTCAAAACCCAGTTGAGTATAAGCTTCTAGCTGATCGGAAATAGCACGAATTTTGACCGTTTTCGACTCCAAGCCCGATCGCAGCGTCGCCGTGAATTGTCCTTGCTGTGCCTTCACCTGAAACCCTGGCTGGTCGGGGGCTATATCCTCGCCGACAAATTCCCCAGCCGTGCTGATGAGCGTAACGATCGCATCCCGATTAGACTGGTTGCCATTTTGATCTAATAGCTGCCCTTGCACCGTTGCCGTAGATCGTCCGTCTGCCGGAATTCTAGTTTCAACGGTTTTCAGCGTCAGTTTTTCTGGCGCACCCCGAACTTGCAAGGTCGTAGAAACCGAAGGCTGACTAGATCCCACGATCGCCGCCGTAACAGTATTTTCTCCTTCCTTAAGAGAAACGCCATACCAGGTTTGAGTCACTAAACCCGTGGCAACATCATTTTCAGTTCGCCCGATCAACGAAGCGTCTGCTAACACTCCATTAACGCTCAGTTGCATCTGGCTACCGATGGGAAATTGCAGCACAATTGTCGCAGCAGGAACATCCACCACCGCCCGATCGCTAGGCGAAAGAATCTTAACCGTTGCCGATGAGCTAGGAGCAACTACAGGTGTATTAGCAGGTGTATTAGCTTGATCAATCTCTGATTTGCTGACATTCCCATTCACAGGGAGGTTGCATTTAGTATCCTTACAAACCAGATTATCTAAGGGCTTAGAGGTGACTTCTGAACTAACTGGTGCTTCAGAAGATCTCACTTTACTAGAATCTGCTTGTGCAGAAGTAGCCAATAGAACTAGGCTTAAGCTGCCTGCAATTGCCCCTGCCAGTTTCACTGTAGAGGCAGCGATATAAGATGATTTCCGGTTCATTTTTGGACTGCCTCTTTTAAGCTAGGAGCGATCGCAAAGTTCATTCGCACCAGCCCACCAGGTGCTAAATGAACCAGGCGAGATTGGCTATTGCGTTCACTAAATCGAATATTGGGAGCGAATGTATACCCCGGAACGCTGGCCAAATCTAAGACACCAGAGCGATAGCCTGACAAAACATTCGCCACCGAAAACAGCCCATTGGCATCGGTGCTGATGCGGTTGCCGTCGTCTAAAAAGATCACCGCATTTGGAACGCCCGGTTCTCCCGATTGCTGCTCTCCATCAAAGTTTTTGTCAATGAAGACGCGACCAATAATCACCCCGCAATCAGATAAGATGCCTTGCCGAATCCGAAGCTGGTGCGTCGCAGGGCCGTCTTGAATGCTAAACCCATTATCTGCCCGCCGAGCATTGACGATCGCAACATTGCGACCTGATCCACGAATAGAATCTGGTGTAAGTTGTGCTGCATAAGCTACATTCAACACCTTGCCAGAGGGAATTGGGGTTGGCGAGCGGAAGATCACCGATGAGCCTCTAGCTTCCGCAGTGATCGACACAATTTGACCCTCAATTTCACCCCGCACCGAATTGGGCAAAAACCGAAATCCTAGTGGCAATGTATCGGTTAGCGTCACGTCTTTTAGTTCAGCATCTGACCGACTTCTAACTGACAAGCGATAAATTACCGAATCACCCGGCTCTGCCGCTGCCCGATCGCCCGTTTTGACAATTTGAGCCTGATCGGGTTGACAAAGCTGGGTCGTAAACTGAAATGCTAGTAAATCTAATCCAATTAGTTCTGCGTTGGCGACAGAGACCGCAGTTGCTTCAACTCTAGTATCTCCGGTAATGCTAATGGGCTGCCCATCGAGTGAGGTTGCCACATAGCGAACAATATTGTTTCCACTAGTCCCAGTACTGTCAACAATTTGAATTTTGATGCGTCGTTGCTGATAGATCGAATTAGCAGGCGGATTGACCACAAAGATATAAGTTCTGCCAGGGCTAAGCTGCCCCTTGGTCGGATCAAGCAGAAAGTTATAAATGCCTCGCTCATTCTCTGGTGCAGCATTAGAGAGAAAGAACGGATTTTTGTTTTCCCGATTGGGGCTAATGCCTCCAGACACGTTATTGCCTGAAATATCTGGCAGTTCTGTTGCCGTTAGAGGCACTAAGTTACCCAGGTCTGTTTGGGTGGGGTCGCCGGGATTGATTTCGTGTAAGCTGACCGAGAATCCTGAATAGTCTGGAAGCAACTGCCCGCCGCATCCCAAAATTCTGCCGAGCGGATCGACTAATCGATCGGGCACAGCATTTAACAGCCCAGAACTTCCACTAAAGTTATAGTTACTGGCAGGCTCGCTGTAGCTATAGCCCGCTCGATTGAGCAGTGGTGGACGTACCGCAACATCCGATTTTATCTGAGCCACCCCTACAGAAGAATGCTGTAAGAAGACTCCTAAGAGAAGGGTTTTCGCTAACTTAGAAAGCCAGCGATCGCGAGAATAATTGGGGTGTTTTATCTGAGGACGGGTCACGTTACTTTTCTCCTCTTCGATTCTGCGGCTAATAGAAACCAACTCATCGGTTGAATGAGTCGCCTATCCGAATTCAGAATCGTTGAATGGCGTTAATAATTGAGCAAACTCTAATTGCCTCTGTCTGTCATGCAAGGACACAACAAGTGGCCGATCAAATTGGGATTATCGGTTTCGGCTCCGCTCAGCTTACAGAACTGTTGAGGGCTGAGCGAAGTCGAAGCACGACCTCCAAACCCGCGAGAACAAACATTGCCGGGTTAATAGCGCCAACCCATTTCAAGGGGCTGAACCAGGGTTTCAGCCCTCTGAAGAGGACGTTTGCTGTTAGCCCAGAATTAAAACTTCGATCGAGCTTGGGGCATCATTGAGGCGGGTGCAACCTCTGAGTTAGCGAACTTTTACTTGGTAAGCTGCTTTGACGGTTGCAGTCGGATCAAACGACTTGCCAAAATTCCAGCGCACATGGGTGTAAGCTTCTGCGGGAGCGGGTTGAGCTTCAACCTTGCCATTCGCCAACTTCACCTGCACGGTGGGCTTCTCTACAAACGTCTTACCGTTATCAATGCTGTAAATCGTCTTTGCGCCGTTTTCATTGGCAGCAGAACCCAGCACATAAGTTGTGCCTTGAGACACGGGTTGAGTCACCACTAGATTCTTAGCGGCGCTACTCCCTGTATTTTGCCCCGTCACCACATAGCGCAATACATCACCGGGAGCGACGCTTACTTTGCCGCTTAGCCCTTTCCAGGAGACAGTGGGTTGACCTTTTTGATCTTGACCAACCATCTGTTTTTCAACTGCCAAATTCAACTTGACTTGAGGGCGGTTGAGCGATTGAGCGATCGCCGCTCCTGCTTCTTTGAGACTGGCTAATACCGGAGTCCCAAAGCAGGGTACAACCGCAACGAGTGCTGCAATTGCCAGTCCACTCAACATTTTTTTAGACGGACGTTTCATCTTAGTTAACCTCTTCAAACTTAAAGAACCTGTGTACGAAATGAAGTCCTCATCCCCCGATCGCTCATATCTAAAAGGATTGGGGGGAGGCTTAGTTCACTTGATTTAGTTCACCTTGCGCTTGAACCCAAAGGTGCGCGACTGACCCGGAGCCACAACTCCCGTTACGGTGTCCACATACTTCGTGACATCGGTTGTAACGGTCGTACCTGTTTGGTCACTACTTGAAGTTGTCGCAGGTTGACCACTAAAGAAGGTAATCGTAGAAGCGCCAGAATCTGCCGCAGACCCAGTGATGTTGCTGGTATCAATCTGACCATTCCCATCATTGTCAATCGCCCAGTTATTCGGACTCAGTGTGCCATCCTCAACAATCACAACTTTGCTAGCACTGAGAGTCAGATTCCCGGTTCCCGCTTGTGCTTCAGAAATGTTGATGTAGGTGATGCGATACTCCAGAATATTGCCAGGCGCAGGCTTCTTATCAGCAACGCTAAAGTCTCCATCAGTACCCTGGACGGCGGGGCCGGTTCCAACTAGCACTCGTGACTCTTTCACCATCTTCAAGAAGCCTGTATAGACTCGATCGATGGTTGCATTCGTCGCATCTACAGTGCCATCGTTGCCACTGTCTTTAACACCATCGCTATTGGTGTCGGTCACATAGTTGTCAATAGAAGCGACAACAGGAACGGGGAAGCCACGATTAATGTCAGTAGACAGCGGAGTTCCGGGTGGCAGATCCACTTCTACGCCATAGTTCACCACTGTGCCCGGAGTAAAGTTATTTACCCGAATTGGTTGTCCGCCCGTAGTGCTAGACAACACCGTAAAGGCTCCCGTAGTAGAGTCGTAGGTGTAAGCCACGGAATCACTGCCGTAGGTGATCGTGACCCTTGTGTTGTTGGGCAAGTCGGCTAGAGCGATCGGCGCAGTAGGCTGGAGAGTCAGCACCCCGGCATCTGTTCCACTATTTTTGACGGTGTTGGTAAACGCAACCGAAGACGGATCAAGCGTTTCCCCTGTGCCTGCGGTCAAGCCAAGCGGTACGAGGGATGTCTTGTTGGTGAAGTCGTCGTTGTTGCTAGTCGGACCGATCGCATCAGGTGCGCCACTTGGTCCATTTTGAACGGCTGAAGCCACAGGCTCAGAATGGTAAACGTGTTAGATTCACCGCCAACTTCTGTTCCTGGAGTATTGCCAGGATTGGTATTTCCGGTGTTGTTGTTGCCAGGATCAGTTCCAGTTTCAGGCGTAGATGGAGTGTCAATAAAACCATCATCCACAATAGGCAACAAGAGCGCTGGAGTTAGCGCATCAGGAATACCATCGCCGTTGGGGTCCATGCCAGCGAATGGCGTTCCATCTGGGTTAAAGTTACTCGGACTTTGATCTCCCGACTCGTCATATACAAATGCATTTGTACCTGGAGTTTGACCAAATAACTGAGCAATATTCGCGATCGTGAGCGGAGATGCTGCCGATGCTTTCACCTTCAACTCAACGGTAAATCCGTTTACGGTGGTTCCAGGTGCAACAGATGTCACCACAGATGCATTGTTCACAAAACCCACACGAGTAATGCCTGCGAGGGTGTCAGCCCCTTTCAATGGAAATGTTTTCCAGTTTGCAGCGTTGGCATCTGTTGAGATCAGATCGGTTGTGTAAACCGCTTGCCAGCCCGGAGGAGGAGTCGGCACAACCGATAGCTCAGTTCCCGTCGGAATTGCATCAGACACTAAAATGCGAGAAACTGGTACGCTATCAAGGTTGATCGTTGTGCCTACCAAAGGTGCAGGCGTAATGCCCTTGCCTGTGGGGTCGGTGCTTTCGACTTTCAAACTCAAGCCGTAGGTCAACTTGTCATCGGTGATTACAGGAGTGCCTGCATTGTCATAAGCCGATCGCACTTTCAGCAGGGTCGCCAGGGTGTACGTTTTTAAGGTTGAAGCCACCGACACCTGTTGCGTGACACTTGCCTCACGCACGCCATTTACCGGAGCACCAGGCACTTCTGGAGCGCCTGCGGTATCAGGATTATCGATCGTATAAAGGTCGCCCCCGTTTGGATTGCGTAATAGGTTCTGAGCATCGCCAGGCGTATCACCGAGCGTTACGGTAATGACATCATTCGGTTGAGCACCTGGTTGCACCGTGACAGGAACTCGGACAACAATTGAGCCTCCCACTGGAATTGAAGTTGAGATCGCCTCCGTTTCTGAGATCGGTAGGAAGTTTTGCCGCCGTCATAGCTGATCTCTAGATTGCCTGTGACAGTGCCTGGGCCGGTGACTTTTGCAAGGTTTGGAACACGGAACTGAGTGGGATCGTTACCAACGTTGGTCACAGTGTAGGCATAGTTGAGAACGTCTCCTACCTGAACTTGCGCGCCATTGGCATCGGTGACACCTGCGGCAGTCACTGTGACACCTGCAACTTCTGAAATTGTGACTGTCACCACGTTAGAAGTGGTATTGATCGTGCTTCCAGGAGCAGTTGGATCTTCATAGGTTGCATTAGCAGTGTTGCTAATTGCGGTTCCGGCAAGTGTGCCATCTGCAAGAGCAGGCAATGCTAGCTGTAATGCACCGCCAATTAATAGCGTGGCTGCAAGAAACTGCTGATAGGTCGATCGGGTTCGTTTTTTCATAGTCTGCTCATCTGCTTAAACATCAAAAACTGAGGGTCACTGGCAAAGTTGCAAGCACCAAAGGCTGTCGAAAGACATCACACAAACTAAAATCAGGAATCATTTCCAGCGTTAACTTCACTCGCTAGATAACTCTGCGAAATGAACTAGCAGCGATCGGCTTCACAAAATTCCCTTCGGAATTTAGGAGCAGGTTAGTTAAGTCAAGAAATGGGTTTAGATAGCAGAATATCTAAAATCTGTCGATGTCTTGAAGTTAAGTGGAAAGGTGAAGAAAGTGAGAAGAAATAAAAGATTTTAGAAGCGATGTTATTGAGCTTTGAACTAACAAAATATTTGTAATCAAATAACCATTACTCAAGCGTGTATTTTAAAAAATAATGGGAACTATAAACTCTAAAACGAAACCATTCAGCTTCAAAATATTCATCTCGACCTATAGGGCAACAAAAGACAAAACCGAGATGAGCTTCGACTCCGCTCAACTCACAAACAGCGCGAGGGTTGAGCGGAGTCGAAACCTGGTTCTATGCACAACCAAAAGATGCCGGGTTAATAGATGCAGCATTTGACCCATTAAAGACAGGCACAAAAATAGAATGCTTGCTCAATCTGAAAATCCCTTAGCTCTACCCTAAGCTTTCTGACCAACACTATAGTTTGACTGAAATCACCCAACATAAATCCTTAGCTAAAACGTTAGTTGAATTGCTAACCCTCAAGTTACAAACTTTAGCTAAATTGGAAAACCCAAACCAATTAAGCTTTATCCTCCAAACGCTAAAGTTTGAAATTGGCGATCGCTAATTAGTAGAGTGAAATTAAAGCCAACCAGAGGCCGGGTTTCGGCTGCGCTCAACTTTCCTACAGGGGAGATTTTGAGCCTTGAGCGGAACCGAAATGCGTCTGATCAATCATTCCGCCTTCCTACTTATTTCCTAAACGCTAGCTTGCATTTTGTTCATAAATTCACCCGACAATGTTTGGGTTGACCAGTTTAGAAACCTGGTTGACTGGCAAACCTCAGAAGACTCTCACCCCAACCCCTGTTTCCCTAATGACTCAGCCCATCGTAGAGAGTGATGAGAGCCGCATTGTCTAAGTTGCCTTTGCCTTGGGCGATCGCGCCATCCATCAAGGTCGTCACCTGGCTACTGCCAAGCAGAGGCACATGCACTTCGCGCGCAGTTTGCAGAACGATATTCATATCTTTGCGATGGAGATCGATCGTGAAACCGGGTTGAAAACTGCCCTCGATCATACGTTTACCGTGGACTTCTAACACGCGACTTTGGGCAAACCCACCCAACAGTGCCTCTCTAACCTTGGTCAGATCAACCCCAGACTTTTGCGCCAGAGTCAACGCTTCGGCAACCGCTTGAACGGTGAGGGCAACCACAATTTGATTGCAGGCCTTCGTTACCTGCCCCGCGCCCGCCTCGCCAATATGGACGATATTTTTGCCCATCGCTTGCAAAATCGGCAATGCCCGTTGAAACGCTGCTGCGTCGCCGCCCACCATAACCGAAAGTGTGCCTTGCTGTGCGCCGATGTCGCCCCCCGAAACCGGCGCATCAAGAGACTGAATGCCTTTTGCCTTAAGGGCGACGTAGATTTTGCGGGCAGAAGCAGGCGCGATCGTAGACATATCGATAAACAGCATCCCCGATCGCGCCGACGGCAAAGCCTGGTCAAGAACGATCGCTTCCACATCGGGCGAATCAGGTAGACAGGTGATCACCACATCGGTTTGTTGAGTCACATCCTGCGGAGAAACTGCCAACACCGCTCCCTCTGCTGCCAGCGCCTCCATCGCTGCACGGCTGCGGTTATAAACCACCACTGTGTATCCTGCTTTGAGCAAGTTTTGGGCCATCGGTTTGCCCATGATGCCGAGTCCGATAAAGCCGATCGTATCCATTACAAGATCTCCTCAAAGGTGCTGGCTGAGTCGTTGGTAAACCGTTGCCAGAGCAGTTTCGTCGCCCACATTACCCGGAAACAGCACGACTGGCAGATTAGGAAGTTGGGGATGATTGCTCGGCGTGCGAACCATCGAAACGCCTGCTAAAACTTGACCCAAAAGATAGGCAGTTCTGAGGGCGAGACCTTTGCTCAGCGTGTCATTAGAGGTGATGCCGCCTTTGCTGATCAAAAAGCCAATGTCTGAGGGCAAGTGACGCAGCACCTCCATCAATAGCATAGACACCGATTCGCCAAATGCCTGACGAATTTCGACGCTCTCGAAGGTGAGTTCTTGGCGACTGGTGAAGATCACGGGAGTTTTGCCCGACTGGTGGGCGGCGTTGATTTTTTGCAGTGTGTCAGTCAGCAGGGCAGTGCGCGGATCGCCAGATTTTTCAAGCAGTTGCGCCACCTCAATTTCGATGCCGATCGCGCCAGATTGTTGCAGCAGCCGATGTAACTGCTCGGTGGTTTTTTGACATGAGAGCCAACGATCACCGCTCCTGGCTTGCCCGATCGCACATACTGAGCCATCGCTTCGGAGGCGATCGGCTGTTCTGGAAGTCGCGCCAACGCCGTCAACAAACTCGCCGCACTGCGAAACAAAAATCGCTTTCCTGCCGAGGCAGCCCTCAACACATCTGCCGCAAAGCGATTCAGATCATCCTGCGTTTCTGCATCCACCACGCAACATTGATTGTTATACAAATTCATCAAACGATCGCCCACGCCCGATCGAATTTCCATCAGCAAAAACCGCTCTACCTGAGAAGACCGGATCTGCCCTTGCGTCTTCTCTTCTACATAGTCGGGCAGGTAGCTATGTCGATACCCAAACACAGAATCTTGAGCAAATTCAGTCTCGTGAACTGGCGTGTCGATGCCGTTCACCTTCAGGTAGTGCACACTATCGCGGGTTGTGCGTCCTCCCTCAAAGAAGGCTGGCACAAGAAAATGAGCATCAAACGGGCCGATTTCTTGAGCGATCGCATCAGTCTCGATCGGATAGTGTCCGCGCAAAGTAGAGTCAGAACGGCTGACCACCAAAAAATCTTGAATCCCTTCGAGGGCGATCGCCTGCTTGAGGTTGTGACACACTTCTGTAGTCACCACAGCCGCTTGCTCTGGGGTCAGAGCGCGGGTGTTTGTCAGCACGAAAAAAATGGGTGCATCGTGGGCCAGCCCCATTCGCAGCGTCTCCACATCCCATTGCATCAGCAACAGACAACTGTGAACCGTCTGGGAACCTGTCGGATCGTCATCCAGAACAATAATCTTCGGTCGTGTAGTCATCAACTTACCTGGCAGCCTCTTTGCTCAATCTACCAGGAAAGGAGGAATGAGGCATGAGAAAGAAGCGAGGAAGTACAATAGATTCTCAATTTCTGGCTGAGTCTTTGCAAGGTCAAACCCTGCTCTGGAGACCAGATCGCTAAACTTTAGAACTTATGCAATCGCAAACAACCCTCATCTCCCAACCCCGTCTCCCCCAGGAGACGGGGAGCTAGAAATCTGGTTCTCCTCTCCCCAGGGCGAGGGGCTGCAAAGCCTGACCCTGGCGTGGCTGCTCTATCTCCCCAGGGAGGACGAGGCTGGGAGAGTGAGGGCACTGTTAGCGGCATCGAATTCACGCTCTACTTGCGGATCTCTTTCGCCATATTGCGGAACATATCCATACTGCTGTCGGCTTTGCGGCGCTGCGTGCTTGGGTCTGGCTGGACTGCGATCGTGGGTTGCTGAGAATCTTGAGGTTTGACCACAGAATTGGGAACAGAAACCTTTTTGCCCGTCTCAATGATGCGCTTGGTCGCCGAGACTTCTTGGATAAACTCCATTTCTTCGGGTTGGTCGGCCGTCTTGGGGAAGGTGCGCTTCACTTTTTTGGCGGCGCGCATATACTCTAAGTTACCGTAGGTTTGGGCCTCGTTGCTGTCGAGGAAGAAAGCATTGGAGTCTCTTTGAACGGGGATAGATCTTTGCTTGACAGGCTTTGGGGCTTCTACTTTGGGTTCTGGTTTGGGTTCCGATTCAGCTTTTGCCTTACCGTTGAATAGCCCTCGAATGAATCCGGTCATAAGGTCTCCTAACTCTCAATACTCTAATTCAATATCTTAAGTTAGTTTAACTTATATTACGAAATATTAGAAGTGCTATAAGTCTCGGTGGGTAAATGGTTTTGCCTTTGCTCCGGTGTAGGTGGCAGCAATTTGACCGTTGCCAACTAACTGGTATTTGTAGGTTACGAGACCTTCTAAGCCGACGGGACCACGGGGGGGCATTTTTTGAGTGCTAATTCCAACTTCTGCACCAAAACCATAGCGAAAGCCATCTGCAAAGCGCGTTGAGCAATTGTGATAGACCCCGGCCGCATCAACCTGAGCAAAAAAGATTTGGGCAGCGGTGGCATCTTCCGTCGCGATCGCTTCTGTATGGCGCGATCCGTAGGTGTTGATATGCTCGATCGCCTCTTCTAAGGAATCGACAATTTTAATGGCTAAGATCAAATCGCTGTATTCTGTTGCCCAATCTGCATCGGTTGCCGCAGCAATATTGAGAATGGCACGAGTTCGTTCGTCGCCGCGTAGTTCTACATTTTTTGCTTGCAATGCAGAAACTGCTAGCAGCAAAAACTCTGACGCGATCGCTTGGTGAACTAGCAGCGTTTCGATCGCATTGCAGGCAGCAGGATATTGTGTTTTAGAATCGATCATAATTTTGATCGTTTTCTCAATATCGGCAGTGCGATCGACATATAGATGACAGATGCCATCTGCGTGGCCGAGCACCGGAATTCGCGTGTTGTCTTGCACAAACTGTACAAACGAATTTGATCCTCTCGGAATAATCAAATCAACCCACTGATCGAGCTTGAGTAACTCCAGCGTTTCTTCTCGCGTAGTCAACAGTTGCACCACTGACGGATCAATTTCCGTTTGCGCTAACCCCTGATGAATCGCCTGCACAAGGGCCTCGCACGATCGGATGGCTTCCTTGCCACCCTTGAGAATCACCCCATTGCCAGACTTGATCGCCAGACTCGAAATCTGCATCACTGCATCCGGTCGCGCCTCAAAGATCACACCCAGCACGCCCAGAGGGCAGGTGACTCGTTTGAGAACAAGCCCCTGATCTAGCTCGCGATCAATCTGCACATCGCCCACCGGATCGGGAAGGCTGCCCACATCTCGCACCCCTGCGATCGCAGATTGCAGTTTCGCTTCATCTAATTTCAATCGCGCATATAAAGCGGGGGCAATGCCTGCTGTTTTAGCAGCTTCACAGTCGGCGGCATTGGCTGTGAGAATCTCTGCCGCTTTTGCTTCTAGCGCATCTGCAATGGCTGCGATCGCCCGATTTTTGACCTCGGTGGGTTGGGTTCCTAGGTGACGAGCGGCGGTGCGGGTGTTTTGGGCAAGGTCAATCAGAGACAATTTTGAGGAAGCTGCCGACGGGAGGGCTGATGAGTCTATGGGTGAGACTGTCATGGCGAGTAGAGAGTGCGATATTTTCAGCTTAGTATAAGACTTCTGTCTGATCGAGAGTTTTCAGGGATTTCGAGACTTGTGATACAGCGTTTTTGAAGCTATACTTTGTCAGGGCATAAAATTAAAGATTTTGGACGGGGTGCAGGTGGGTGACTGGCTGGGGGCGCAGCCCCCACACCCCTTCTAAACCAAAATCTATAGGCTGACGCAGTATAGTGAAGTAAAAAAACAGCCCCATAACCCTTGTTATCAGAGGATAAGATACACCTCACCAGGTAAGGAAATGCTGTATCAAAACTGAGATAACTGAGATAGCTGAGATTTTGTATCGTTCGCCATCCCCGCTCGCCATCCCCTCTGCTGCCCGTAAATCATGACGATTCCTGCGACAGATACCGCCCGCGCTGGAAGTTACTAAAATGGGAGAAACCCCTATTTCAGTGAGAGGGTGTGGCAAATGGGTTTACGCGATCGATTCAATCAATTTAGTGGTAAGACGCGCTTTGTGGTCTGCCGTATCTTCATCCATTTGGTCGGCAAAGAAAGCGCCCCCTTGCTTGGAGTTGTCAATCAGGCGGCCCGCGACGCAGTGGATGCAGAAGGCGACATGCAAGTTTTAGGTGAAGGGTTAGTCGAGATTTGTCAAAGTCTTTTGCAGTACCAATCCTATTGGCAATCTGCCGCCAACGAAGGAGACGTATTTTGGAGCGAAGGCGAAGCGGGAGACTATGTGAATGAGTTATTCACCGATTCTGCCCAACGCTATATGAGTGCCCCAGAGATTCAGGATGCCCCCGCCGATGAGTTGACGTTGCCCATTAGTCAGAACTTAGTCGTCATGCTAACGATCGCCAGCGAGGGCGAAGTCCCCGATTTAGAGACGGATCTGGCCAGTGTGAGCGGTCTGAGTGCGGGTCTCAAAGCGGTGATCAATCTGCACTACCAGGAACGACTCCGAGCGGTGCAGGTTCATTTTTCGCCTGCCAGCCTGGGCGAAGAGTTGACCTCCGACCAACTTCTAGAGTTCTTTCCCGAATTAATTCCGCTCTAAACGATCGCCGATTGCCAAACCTTTACTTTTTTGGAGGTCGGTCGATCGCAATGTGAGGGGCAAGCAAAGATAAATTCGTAGGTAAACTCGTGAAGCTTACTTTCTCATTCTCGCTCCTTGCCTCAGTAAAGTACTCCTTGTTTGTCACCCATCGTTATTCATGATTTCTCAACCCTTTATTAACCAAGTTCGGTCTATGTCCCGACGAATTCTCATTCTTTCGATGTCTCTGGCTCTCTGCTGGACGACGCTAGGTTGCAGCAACTCTAGCCTCAGCGATCCCCAATCCAAGGAGCAGCCCCGCGCCACAGAGACCCGCAACGGCGAAACCAAGCTGCCAAACGGGCAGTACCCCCTCCAACAGGCCACCTATAACGATGCGGATGGGGAATACACAGCGATGTTGCTCAACACTCCAGTTGGCGCACCTTCTGTCTTCAAAACTACCAACCTACCCCTGGCCCAACTCACCCCCGAAGAAGTCAAAGCAGGGCAAAAAGGCTATCTCAAAGTTGAGAACGGTCAGGCATCTTTGCACATTCCTGAAGACTTCAAAATTGAGTATGTTCACAACGTGACTGAGAATGTCACCAATCCTCAGACGGGTGAACGTGAAACCGTTGTAGTGCGCCAAGAGCCAAGTTTTTGGACTCCCTTCGCTGGGGCCCTGGCAGGTCAAGCGATCGGCAGCCTCCTCTTCCGTCCACAATATTACGTCCCTCCTGTTTACCAATCTGGTAGACCTCTAAGTGGCTATGGCGGCTATGGCAGCAGCTACAACCAGGCCGTCAACCGCTACCAAGAACGCTACCAGGCTCCTCCTGCGGCCGTCAGAAACCGTCAAACCCTTCCGCTCGACCGGGCGAATCAACTCCCCCGGATACAGCAATCCGAGTGTGCGTCGTCCGGCGATTCGCAACGATCGCCCCACCGGATCGGGCTACGGCTCTAGCACCCTGCGCCGCAACAACACCTCCACTCCCAAGCGGGTCAATCGACCCAGTTCGTTTGGCAGTGGGCGATCGCGAGTAGGCGGCAGAAGGCGCTAAGAGCAGGAGGAGGGATGATAAATCGGTGAGTCTGCTTTCTGGCTGGGTCTGACCCTAGATCTACCCCCCGGTCTATCAACAGAAGCAGAAAATCAGCGATCGCCTCCACTACTCTTCCTCCCTCATCCCTCATTCTCCCCCTGTGGTCAAATTAAACTCCGCAGGGTTTTTTGTGTCTGTGTCAGAATGGTCAATTAGTACGCCGAGAGTCTTAGCTTGTGATTGAGGTAGAAGTCCATCAGCAACTCCGCGCCTTTCTGAGAGAACAGGGCGAACCCTACTGGTCACACCATCTGACGATGGCTCGATTGGTAGCCCGTGCCCTGCGGATTGGCCGAAGTGCGTTGATTCAAACGGGTGCACCCTCTGGTATCAAGGGCGCTATCGTCTTAGCTATCTTGTGCCAATTTTGATGTGGCCAGGGTCGGTGATTGTGGTGGCCCCCGAAGCGGTTCAGCAACGGTTGCTGATGGTCGAAATTCCTCGGTTGCGGCAGTGGATCAACACGCCCAAACCGATTCAAACGGGCGATCGCTGGACACCCGATTTTGAGGGCATTTTGTTGACCACCCCTGAGCACTGGCTGAACGATCGCCTCAAAGGTAAGGGTCGATTTCCCGCCGATATTCCCACCATTCTCGATGGGGTGGATGATTTAGAACTTTGGACTCGCAAACAACTCACCACCTCTCTACAGTCGGTAGACTGGGAAGCGCTGATGTTGTCTTGCCCAGTGCACACCGAAGAAATTCGTGATGCGCGCGTGCAGTTGACGCGGGCGATTTTTCACCATCCTGCCAATCCTTACGAGTGTTATCTGATCGAGGATGACGATCGCGCTATCCTCCATACCCTCTACCAAACGCTGCACGGCTCGTCTTGTTTGCCCACCGTTTGGGATCGTTTTTTTGAACAGATGCAAGCCAAAGAGCAATTGCTCTGGGCGACCATTTCGCGATCGCTGGGGCAGTTTTCTCTCAACTGTGCCCCCATTGAGGTTTCTTCTGCCCTAAATACAATTTGGCGGCAACAACCGACCGTGCTGATCGGCGGCGCTCTAGATCTCGACGCAGATGCAACCAGCTACCGTCAGCGTATGGGCCTAGAAGATGAACTGACCTGTCTCAAGTTTGCCCTCGATCGTCAAGATGATCTGATTCAGCTTTATCAGCCAGAAGGCATTCCCATGCCCAACACGCCCCAGTTTCAGAATGCTTTGTTGCGAGAACTGCGATCGCTGCTCAGTGCCAGCACCTCAGTCCAGGGATTGACAGTAATCTTGGTCGGCGACACTCCCCTCAAGGCGCAGGTTGGCTCCATCTTGGCTTCAGAGTTTGGGTCGCGGGTGCAAGTCGAGCGGACTTGCTTAGATGGCAATGGCATCTTGGTCACGGGTTGGGAGTTTTGGCGACAGCACCAGAGCGTGTTTCCGGCCCCTCACCTGCTGACGATCGCCACCTTGCCTATTCCCTCCCTCGAACACCCCCTCGTCGCTGGTAGAGTCGCTCACTACAAACAGCAAAAGCAGGATTGGTTTCGCCTCTACCTATTGCCCGAAGCCTTGAGCGAACTGCAACGGGCGATCGCCCCCGTCCGAGAATGCCAGGGAGTAGTCGCCCTGCTGGATACGCGCGTAGTTCACCGCAGCTACGGAAGCCAAGTCTTAGCGGCCCTCAGCCCCCTGGCACGCATCAACTATCTGGATGCCACCCTGTTTACAAATTTGCCCGATCCTAGTTGGCAAGACTGACAGTGAGCCTCCCAAAGTAATGAGAAAAATTAAGATTAGGGTTTTCTGAGAAACAATTCAAACCCTGATTAGAACTTGGGTTTTGCGCTCCTAGTCCGTTGACTTCCTCTACGCCTCTAGGGGCTGAAAGCGCTATCATCAGGGCAAAACTTACCAATTAAATTAAAAAAATGGGAGACGCAAAACGCCGTAAAGAAGTGCTGGGAGAAGACTATGGCAAAGAGCCAAAAATTGCTCCCTGGATGCCTGTCACCAAGACGCAAGCTCAACGGTTTGTGCAGTGGAGTTCGACGGGTGCGTGGGTTGGGATTGGGCTTTTGGTAGCAGCATGGGTCACGATTCGCTTTGTCGGGCCTTTGTTTGGCTGGTGGCAGGTCAATTAGATAGACAATTTCCTAGATTGCCGGAATTTGCCCGCGAGTGTTGAAGTCTTCTGTAGGGATGCGATTCACGTTGTATCCCTACCAAATTCTCTAGAATGAGTTTCTCAGATTTTTTTTGACTTTGAGGAACTTTGAAACGATCGCAACGTCGTGGCCGTTTACTAAGGTCACGCATGGAGATCAAAACATGGAGATCAAAACATGGAGATCAAAACATGGAGATCAAAACATGAAGATCAAAAGCGATTAAGATTGTTGAAGTAAATCTATAACAAAGCTAAAGAACTTCTATATTCAGACAACTTGTTGCTATCGATACTTTGTTTTTGTAAGCAGTTAGTTACGATAGAGCAGGCTGGAGTAAAGTGTTCTTTTTAACACCTCTCACATTAATGTTTTACGTGAGGGCACGCGATGCAGGTAGATGAATCGTGGAAATTTTAAGAAAAGGTTTAGAATTGGGTGTGGTGAATGGAGGGAAATCGTGTTTCTAAGACTGGCAGAGCAACATAGACAATTTGTACACGACCTTGTGATGAATCTCCAGGCATTAGCGACCGTCCTGGAAAATCGAGGTTATCTGGCTTCCTGCTACACCTGCGGTGGTCAGATGAATAGCGCATCTTTTATGGTCAGCCTGGGCAACAACCATCTAATCCGCTTTCTTGTCTCAGACTATGGCATCACCTGGACTGAGATGCGCGACGATCGCGAACTCATGAAATTAGAAGGGGCTGAAGCCATTAGCCAACTTCAGGAACTGGCGAACCTAGTCAAGTATCAGATCAAGCCGTCAGAATATCGTCCGATCGTCCCGGCAGGGAGTTTTCAATAGTGAGGGTGTCTGGCTTAGAGGGCGATTTGCCGAAGTGATGAGCGTGCAAAACTCCGACTTCCGGTGATAATGGAGAGCGGGGTCACATCTTACTCGCAGCCGATGTCCCTCAGATGTTCCTCAACCGTGCAACTCTTGCACCTGTGGCTGCTCCCAACCCTATATGACCGTTCCCGATCCTGAGTGGCAGCATCACTTCATTGAAGCCAATCACATTCGTCTCCACTATGTAGCTCAGGGAGAAGGAGACCTGGTGCTTTTACTGCACGGGTTTCCAGAGTTTTGGTATTCGTGGCGCTATCAAATCCCGGCGCTGGCTCGACACTTTAAAGTCGTTGTGCCTGATCTGCGAGGCTACAACGATTCTGAAAAGCCTGCAAGCGGCTACGATCTTGACACACTGAGCAAAGATATTCGCAGCCTGATCGAGAATTTGGGCTACGATCGCGCCCACGTCGTTGGTCATGACTGGGGAGGAGTGATCGCCTGGAATTTGGCCCAAAAATTTCCCCAGTCCCTCGATCGTTTGGTTGTGCTGAGCGCTCCCCATCCCCAAAAGTTTGTGCGAGAGGTGTTAAGCAACCTCGATCAACTGCGTCGAAGCTGGTATATTTTTGCATTCCAAGTTCCGGGTCTGCCCGAATGGTTGATTCAGCAAAACTTGCAGAACTTTGTCAAGAACACATTTCAGGAGCAAGCCGTTCGCAAAGGGGCATTTACCGAGGAGACGGCCCAACTCTATCGGGCGGCGCTCAACAAGCCTGGTGCGCTGTCGGCGGCGCTCAACTATTACCGTCAGTTGTTTACATCGCTGCATTGGGTGCGAGACTGGTGGCGATCGCCCGATCCCATTTCTGTACCGACGCTGGTATTGTGGGGCGAAGAAGATTCCTTCTTGAGTCACAGGCTCACAGAAGGGCTGGATCAACTCGTTTATGCTCCGTGCCAAATTAAACTGCTGCCCCATTGTGGGCACTGGATTCAGCAAGAAGCCCCTGAGACAGTCAATCGAGAACTGCTCACCTTTTTGCGAGGGTCAGCGATCGCCTAAGGGTGTAGAGTACTGCCTGAAACGGGGGATTTGTCTGCAAGTCCTTAGGATCGTGGATTAAATAACCTGTAAAACTTATAAGTCTCTTCTTGCCCTCATTCCCTAACCCCTGCTCCCAAGCTGGGAGAAGGAGAACCGGACTCTTGCTCCTCGCCCAGATTGGGAGAGGGCTGGGGTGAGGGCAAGACAACCTTGCAATGGACGGAGTGATTGAATCCACGTTCCCAGGTTAACTGGTGAGAACGTAGAATACTTTGCTCTTACAGCAAAATACGAATCGTGTTGAATTCTTGTTCCTGAATAGACGTAAAACTTAATTTGATCCGGACTATTCTCTGACATGGATGAAGTTCCTTCCAGCGTTTAGGAGTCTGTGCTATGCCAACTGATTATGTCTTGTTTGTACACGGGGTAAAAAATCGCCAGCGATCGGGCTTTGAGGATACTGCTAAGAAGATGTTCGATCGCATCAAATCTTCGGTTAATGACAATTCCAGAACTCTGAAGCCAGTTTTCTTTTTTTGGGGCGATTTGAACCAGAAACCGCAGGCAGAGTTGATCAACGGATTTAAGGCTTCCTCTAAGTGGTCGGATTTTTGGTTTCAAGATTTTCGTACCCAACAGATCGTCGAATTTGTGGGCGATGCCGCCCTTTACCTGAGTCGCCATGTTGGCTCGCAGGTGGTTCGACGCTTTAAAGAGGAAGCGATCGGCGTGCTTAAAGGAGCAAAACCGGGCGATCGGCTACATCTCGTTACCCATAGCTGGGGAACGGTGATTTTGTTTGACATTTTGTTTGCAGCCCGATGGGAAGATCCTCGGTTAGAGCAAGCTGAGTCTACTAAAGATATTCGCCAGGGGGTACGCGAAATTCGTACTGCTTTGTTTGGGTTGCAGCCAAGTCCAGAAGTGGGAATTCCGATCGCCAGCGTTCATACAATGGGTTCGCCAATTTCGCTGTTTAGCTTACTGGCCATTAGTGGACAGGGTAGCCAAGGCAGCACCCATGACCTATCACCCGAATTGACCACCCTACTACAACGTCTTTATAGCCTCAAGCAAAAACCGCTACCGTGGCGCAATTTTGCTCATGCAGGCGACCCGATCGCCTATCCTCTCGAAGGCGTGATGCCATTTTTACTCAGAGGCAATGAAACGTTTGTAGACACTCAAGATGTGATCACCGACAAAGGGAATGCCTTTAACAAAGCCTTTCAGCAAAAGATGATTCCGCTATTGTGGGGGGGCGATGCTCACAACAGCTATTGGACGAGTAACCTGGTTACTCAAGCGATCAGTGAGGTGATTCGCTCTACCTCATAAACTACACCTCGCGATCGGGAATTAAATTCTAAGGATCAATCCCCATCTACTCGATTCATGCGGTGACCTGAGAAGGAGGGGCGACCTAGATTTGTTAATATATCTTCATAAACATATCGATCGCCCTCCGTGATTATGCCGCTCAACCCGACTCAGCGCACCAAACTAGACGACACCGACGACACGCTGTTTTACGACGTGCCTCGCTTTGTCACCCATGTCGATGAAGGTTTCATCCAGCAGTTAACCGAGTTATATCGAGAACGGCTGAAGCCTAATATGCGCCTTTTTGACATGATGAGCAGTTGGGTGTCTCATCTGCCCGACGAGATGGAATTTGCCCATGTTGAAGGTCATGGTTTGAATAGCGAAGAATTGGCTCGCAACCCGCGCCTCAGCCATTTCTTCGTGCAAAACCTCAATCAAAATCCTAAGTTGCCCCTAGACGATCGTACCTTTGATGCTGTGGTGAATACTGTCTCGGTGCAATATTTACAGTATCCGGAGGGAATTTTTTCTGAGATTCATCGCATTCTCAAGCCAGGAGGAATTGCGATCTTCAGTTTCTCTAATCGGATGTTTTATCAGAAAGCGATCGCCGCCTGGCGAGATGGTTCTGAGGGCAAGCGGGTCGAGCTTGTTAAAGGCTATTTCAATGCTGTGCCAGGGTTTACCACACCGGAGGTGATTGAGCGCCAGTCTGGGATGCCTATTATTTTGCAAAAGTTAGGAATGCCGGGAGGCGATCCATTTTATGCGGTGATTGCCTATCGGGTTGAGGAATAGGTCTCAGCGTTGCTGAATAGAAAGCTGAGGTACGAGCTTCTGAAAAAACATACCTCAAATAACGCTGGTACAAAAGTCAACCTTAATTTTTAATCTTCATCAAACACTTACCATATAGGACAATATTTTCTTAATTTCTTCATGTGATAATCGATACTAATTCGTTTAAATGACGCTTTACCATTAAGGTGGGCGCTGTTGAGAAGAGGTAGAGCATCTATCTGAAGATAGGAGAATTGTCCGATCGACTCGCTCTTAAGTCATAGAAAAGTAGAGCTAAGTTTCTCTGGCTCTATATCCCCCGACTTAGGCTGGCAATCTAAAGACTTAGGAAAGGGATAGAGCAAATTTTTCTACATTTTATTTTCCTTTCTCAGCCGATGCTTCAGGCGCAATTTACTTTAACTGATCGCCTATACGTAGAAATTGGCACGATCGTTAAGTTATCGATCGCACTCTCTCGGTTAGCACAGCACTATTTAGGCTAAAAGGGACAAACTAAACATAAAGTTTTGATAAACCTGCTAAAACTCAGATTGACTTGATCTGGTACATTCCCTTAGATTTCCAAGTGAGATTCAGATATTAATTAGCCATTAACGCTACTTCTTTGAAACTCGATTTGCCACAGCACTAAGTGAATTTGCTAAAGGGCTGTGCTTCTTTTCTAAAGACTCTTTTTTTCAGTCTAGGTAAGTGTTTCAGATTTTTTGGTCTGCAAAACTTGCCTCTAGTATCTATGCTTTTCTAACTCATAGAGCTTTCTTTTGTAGCTTGCTTTACATGTAAATTTACAAGCTATTCAGTCCAGTCGATTTTGGCATTTGAGCCACTATCCAATTGAGTTTGGTTCTACAGTCCGTTAATAAGTAGTGGGGTGAATTAAGGCACACCAGATATCAGGTAAATCACACCAGAGTCCAGGTTTTGGCTCCGCTCAACCCTCCTCTAGGGGAGATTTTGAGCCTTGAGCGCAGTTGAAATGCGTCTGATCAATCATGTTGCCTTCCTACTTAGAACTTTTTTGAGTGTTGTGATGAGACCAGTCGATTTATTGAATATAAGCGTCGATCGCCTGACCCTATTTGAACTGCTCGGCAGACTTCGTTTTGGAGGAATTGTCTTCACTCCAAACGTTGACCACCTGATTAAGTTGCAGAAAGATCAAGACTTTTATCAGGCCTATCAGATAGCAGATTATCGAGTTTGTGACAGCCAAATTTTACTCTATGCAGCCCAGTTTTTAGGAGTACCTATTCCTGAAAAAATTTCAGGTTCAGATTTGTTTCCTGCCTTTTATCAATATTATAAAAATGACTCAACTATCAAGATATTTCTATTAGGAGCTAAGGCAGGTGTTGCTGAACAAGCAAAAAGAAAAATTAACTTAAAAATGGGCCGTCCGATCGTTGTAGACACCTATGCTCCTTCTTTCGGGTTTGAAAATAATTTAGAAGAATGTCAGAAAATCGTTTGCCTGATTCAAAAGTCAGGAGCGACCGTTCTGGCGATCGGGGTGGGCGCTCCTAAACAAGAAAAATGGATTGCTCAATACAAAGATCAGCTAGAAACCATCAAAATATTTTTGGCGATCGGAGCAACCATTGACTTTGAGGCAGGTCAGGTGGGGCGATCGCCCCGGTGGATGAGTGAAGTTGGGCTGGAATGGCTCTACCGAATTTGCTGCGAACCCAAACGTCTCTGGAAACGATATATCGTCGATGATTTACCTTTTTTTTGGTTAATTCTCAAGCAGTGGAGCAAACTTTATCGCAACCCCTGGGCAGCCAAAACATCTTGTAAAATACATTCCAAACGATCGTTGATCAGAAATGTTTAATCTTTGGAGAAATAACTTCTCAAGCGTTTCCTTACTCTTTAGTTTCGAGGTATCAAGCCCTCAAATCAAGCGAATTAAATACACTGATTGAAGAGTATTGAAGAGTGTAATCGACTGCACAATGTTTCTTGTTTCCTTTACGGTATTCTAGAAAGCTAATAGAAATTATCATTGCCTCGAACTGTAGTTTTGGCTTGTAAAAGTGATCTAATGTTGGGCTAGTCTATTGCAAAAGCGATCGATGATCAATCAATTTACCCGATCAATTCACTTATAGGTAAGCAATTCGTATGGAAACTAAAGGATATTCTGAAGAGTTTGATCTTCAGAAATATTGGCTAGTTTTGAGACGGCGCTGGCTTGTCGTATCAGGAGTTTTCGCAAGTGCCGTTGTGCTGTCAACCCTCGCCGCTTCGACCCAGCGGCCGACCTATCAAGCAAGTGGGAAATTGTTGTTTCAATCAAGTCGATCGACCTCGCTCACGGGCGTAGGCGAAAGAATCGGCGAATTGGAGTCTCTCAAGCGGGAGGGCAATCCTCTAGATACGCAGGCAGAGGTCGTCAAGTCGTTGCCCATTCTGCAAGAAGTGATCACCTCGCTAAATTTGAAGGATCAGCAAGGCAACCCCCTCAACCCAGAATTGCTGACTATCAAAGTTGATCCGATCGTGGGCACTGATGTTCTCAAGGTTTCCTATCACTCCGAGAATGCACAAATGTCGGCGGAAGTCGTAAATCGGGTGATGAATGCGTTTATCGCCAACAACCTTCAGACCAACCGCGCCGAAGCCATCTCAGCCGGTAAATTTGTCGAAAACCAGATTCCCCGGGCCGAAGCCGACCTAGAACAAGCGGCCGAAGCGTTACGCCAGTTTAGAACTCAAAACCAAATCGTTGATCTAGGCGAAGAGCTAGAGTCAGCCGTGACAACGATCGCCACGCTGCAAGATCAGACCAACCAAGCCAAAACTCAGCTAGCAGATGTGGGCGCTCAGGTGGTAGAACTGCGGCGGCAGGTGGGGTTGAGTGCTGATCAGGCGGTAGATATTACCGCTCTGAGCCAGGTTCCGGGTGTGCAGGAGGCGCTGGGCGAGTTGCAGAAAGTGCAGAGCAAGCTGGCCACCGAGCGAACAAGGTTTACCGCCAAAACACCTCAAATTAAAAATTTGCTCGATCAAGAAGCGGCGCTGACTCGTCTGTTGCAGCAGCGAGTCACCGAGTCTTTGGGAACGGACGTGCAGGTTGCGCCCGGTGCGCTCCAGATTGGCACGATTCGCCAGCAGCTAGCCACAAGTTTTGTTCAGCTTCAGGTGCAACGGCTTGGTCTAGAACAAAAGCTGCGATCGCTCTCTGATCTTCAGACAGGCTATCGCCAACGGGCCGCTATTTTGCCAACGCTAGAGAAGCGCGAAGGCGACTTTTTACGGCGATTGAGTGTGGCCCAAAAAACTTATGAAAATCTATCTACTCGCCTGCAAGAAACTCGGATTGCCGAAAACCAGAAAGTTAGCAATGCGCGAATTATTCAATCGGCGCTGGTTCCCAATCAGCCAACAGGCTCGGTGCGGCGGCTCTATTTGGCGGGAGGTGCTTTTGCAGGGCTGCTTTTAGGAATCGCGGCAGCGTTCTTGGTCGATTTAATCGATCGTTCCGTCAAAACCGTTAAAGAAGCACAAACGCTATTTGGCTACACATTGCTGGGTTTAGTTCCGAAGTATGATGCTAGCGGTTCACCAACTTTAGAAAATGTGTCTCCACGGGTGATCGCTACGACCACCCCCCGATCGATGATTCATGAGGCCTACCAAATGCTGCTGGCAAATTTGAAATTTACCAGCTTAGACAAAAAAGTGCGGACGATCGTGATTACCAGTTCCGTCCCGCGAGAGGGTAAATCTGAAGTGACGGCAAATCTGGCGGCGACTATTGCCCAGGCAGGCAAGCGCGTTCTGTTGGTAGATGCCGACATGCGCTACCCCGGCCAACATCATCTCTGGGGATTGGTGAATACGATCGGCTTAAGTAATGTGGTGGTCGATCAGGGCGAATTTTCTAGAGCGGTGCAGTTGGTTACGCCGAACCTGTCCGTTTTGACGGCTGGGGTGATGCCGCCCAACCCCCTTGCGCTGCTCGATTCTGAGAGTATGACGGCTTTGGTCGAGCTACTGCGAAAACAATATGACTACGTAATTTTCGACACGCCTCCCCTAGCGGGAACGGCCGACGCGGCCGTGTTAGGCAAACTAGCAGATGGATTGTTGCTAGTGGTTCATCCTGGAGTTGCAGATTCTTCAAGCGTGACGGCTGCCAAGCAAATGCTAGCTCGATCGGAACCCAACATTCTTGGATTGGTCGCCAATGGAGTCAACGTCAAGCAAGAACCCGACAGCTACTTCTACTACAGTAGCTCCCGTGAGCAAATTACTGAGAAAGCAAGTCCTGTGAAACTGCTTTAAACTTGTCAACTCTCTTACGCTGTGGTTTCTGAGTTATTTCTAGGGTGCGATCGTTGCCTCTGTTTTTGGGCAGACCAGGCTCGCCCCATCCCTTTCCTGACCCGATCGTTCTTCCTAAGTGAACCCATGCCACCCATTTTTTGACCTTCATTCTCTTTGCAAGCCACCCATGCAAACCAACATCAGCAATTCTAAATTGACCCTAGCAGACGACTCAAACGCGCCATTGAGTCTCTGGCAACACCTCAAAGAAGACTGGATCGCCCACGGGCAAGACTGGACGAAACCTGGATTTCGAGCGGTAGCGGTACATCGATTTGGTGTGTGGCGGATGGGCATTGGCTCTAAGATTCTTCGTGCTCCGTTTAGCATCTTGTATCGAATGCTATTTCGTAAAGTTCGCAATACCTACGGGATCGAGCTGCCCTACTCGGTGCAACTCGGTCGGCGAGTGGTGGTTGAGCACCAGAGTGGAATTGTGATTCACGGCAACTGCACGATCGGAGACGATAGCATTATTCGTCAAGGGGTCACGTTGGGAAACCGCTATATGGAGCGCCTGATGGATGCACCTACGCTAGGCAAACGGGTCAATATTGGCGCGGGAGCCAAGATTTTTGGCAATGTGACGATCGGCGATGGCGCTAGCATTGGCGCAAATGCAGTTGTGTTGTGCGATGTGCCACCCGGAGCGACTGCGGTGGGCATCCCTGCCAAAATTATTTTCCCTAAAGAAAATAATTGTTACACGCAATACACTGAAATTGAGTATCCGTAATTATACTAAAGCTGGCACTGGGTTGGAAATCAGGGAATTGATAGTAGGTAATCGAGATGGTGAGCCAACTTTGGGGGTTTTGGGTAGGTGCAATGCTACTCATCGGTGCGTCAGGGGTGCTGATTTTGAGCGTTGTTCTGTTTGCTGAATGCTTGGCTGCCCTCTTCTCAAAAATCCCTTTGCCATCGCTCCTTCAAGACTGGAGTCACACTCGCGTCACGGTGCTGGTTCCGGCTCACAATGAAGAAATTTGTATCTACCCAACGCTGGTGCAGCTAGGGGCTAACCTGAAGCCTCAAGATCAACTGGTTGTGGTTGCAGATAACTGCACCGATGCCACCGTAGATATTGCTCGATCGCTGGGGGCAACAGTGATTGAGCGTCACGATTTGACCCAAATTGGCAAAGGCTATGCCCTAGACTTTGGCTTGCACTATGTAGCCGATGATCCACCGGATGTGGTTGTGTTTGTAGATGCAGATTCTCAGGTGCAAGCCAACACGATTCAAAAACTAACCCAGTGTGCGATCGTCACGGGTCGCCCCATCCAAGCGACGTATCTGATGTCCAAGCCGCTTTGCTCGACCCCCAAAGATTCTGTTTCGGCGTTTGCCTTTAAGGTCAAAAATTTGGTGCGTCCGAGTGGTTTGGCGCAATTGGGGTTGCCCTGTCTGTTGACTGGCACGGGCATGGCGTTTCCGTGGTCGGTGATTCGATCGGTCAACCTGGCAAGCGGGGATCTCGTCGAAGATATGAAGCTGAGCTTAGATCTAGCCGTCACAGGGCATCCGCCCTTGTTGTGTCAGGATGCGATCGTGATCGGGCAGTTGCCTCAGCACAAGCAGGCAGCCGAAAGCCAGAGAACGCGCTGGGAGCATGGGCATCTCCAGACGATTTTGACCCATGTTCCTAGAATGATTGGCGTAGCATTGCAAAAGCAGCAGTGGAAGCCGTTGGTGCTGGCGTTAGATTTATGTATTCCTCCGCTTTCGCTATTTGTTGTGATCTGGGCAGGGCTTACGATCGCGTCGCTCTTTGCCAGCATTTTGGGCGCGTCTTGGGGAGCGATGACCGTGTTGACGATCGCAGGTCTATTTTTGCTGAGTGCCATGCTGCTGGCTTGGGCAAAATTTGGGCGCGCCGATCTGCTCTTAGCAGAACTGTTAACGATTCCGTTCTATATTCTTTGGAAAATTCCGCTTTATCTCAAGTTTTTGGTGAAGCCTCAGAGCAAATGGGTGAAAACAGAACGGGATGCCATCAGTTTGCCAAAACCGCCATCTGTTCGCGAAGTGGCGAGCATAGATGACTAGATTCTGCCTCAAAAGCCAGCAAAGAACTAGGTGGGCAAAGAACTAGGTGGGCAAAGAATTTGTGCGCGTTCTAGAATCAATCAATTGAACTGTGTCATAGAGGAAGGTCACGGTGAAGCAAACACTACGATCGATCAGAGTTCTAGCGGGCGGGGTCGCGATCGCGATCATCTCTAGCCTAGCTGCACCGGGATTTGCAGCAGAAAAGTTGAATTTGCGGCTGGGGCCCTTTGAGCAGTCGATTCGCGTTGCAGATTTAGAAAAGTTTGCCCAAACCGGAGAAGTGCCGTCGGCGTTGCAGCTTTATTCACCGTTCTTGACCCCAGAATTTCGTAAAGTGTTGACGAGTCGATTGCAGCTAGACCCAAATTTGGGCAGCCAAGTCGTTGAAGAAATTCTTAAGTCGGCATCGGGCAAACGACTCCTCAAAACTTTGCAGCAAGCCTCACCAGGGTTGACGATCGAGCAATTGCAGGCGGGCTTTTGGTTGGCGGCAAGACAGGCAAACGGGTTAGATGCCCTCAGCGTGTTGAAGGCAATTCCGCAGGAAACGGTGACGGTAGATGTTACGCAGGCGATCGGGGTGGCTTCTCAGGTCAATTTTTCCTATTGGAAAAGTCAGGCTATTAGTTCGCAATTAGAGCGGAGTTTGACGCAACAAACTGAGTTTCGCGCCACTTTTGATCCGGCTGCTCCGGGTTTGCAAACCGTTGACAAACAAACGTTGACCTTGAGAGATCAGGCTAGAAATCGCACCCTTCCGGTTGACATTTATTCGAGCCAAAATCCGCAAAGCCCCTTAGTAGTGATCACTCCTGGGTTTGAAGCAAATCGCAGCTTTTTGGGATATTTGGCGCGACATCTGGCTTCGCACGGGTTGACGGTAGCCGCGATCGAGCACCCCTCCCTGGCCCGTCAAGGCAATGCCGTTTCCTTCAAATTGGATCAACTTGTACCCGCTACTGAGTTTGTCGATCGTCCCAAAGACATCAGTTTTGTGTTGGATCAACTCACTCAAATCAATCAAGAATCTGGCCCGCTTGCCGGAAAGTTCAACACTCAAAAAGTTGCAGTGGTTGGGCATTCTCTCGGCGGCTATGGAGCGCTTGCCCTCGCAGGTGCAAAATTGAACCTCGATGAGTTGCGAAACTTCTGCCAAACTAGCAATTTGCTGCAACGAGTGCCAGCAGATTGGTTGCAATGTGCGGCCAGTGCTCTACCCGATCGCCAACTCAGCCTTAGAGACAAGCGAGTCGTGCAGGCGATCGCCCTCAACCCAGCGATCGGTCAAATTTTTGGCAAATCTGGTCTCACCCAGGTTGCAACGCCCACCCTAATTTTGACTAGCACCGAAGACACCCTTGCACCAACCTTTAGCCAGCAGCTTCAGCCCTTTACCCAGCTACCCAAGCCCAAATATTTGTTGACCGCCATTGGCACAACTCACCTGAGTGTGAGCGATCCGGCTAATTTTAGTGGGGCGATCGGTGAAGGAACACTCGTCAAAGAGCGCCGAGGGGAAGAGGTCGCTCCTTTACGGCAATTGCTTCAGGGTGTGAGTTTGGCATTTATTAAACAGCAAACGTCAGAGGCCAAAACCTATGAAACATTTCTCACCTCTGGCTATGCTCAATCGATGTCTACGCCTGGGTTGCCTTTGCGGTTAAATACAGAGCTTCCGGCTAACCTATCTCGCTGGCTCAAACTGGCAGCCATCTTTTAGGCAATGTTTTGCTGACAAAGTTTTTCTGGCACAAGGGTTTTTCTGGCGATTTTTTTGGCGATTTTTTTGGCGGTTTTGCTGACACCAAGGTTATTCTGGCGGTTTTTCTGACACACAGGCGAAGGCGGCTCAGGAGGGCACGGCACTACCATGCCCCTTGGCTCAACTCGCTCTTATTTTGTCGCTGCACCCGCCGGAAACTTGGCTGCGGCCGGGGCTTGTTGACCATCGGGCTTAATCGCTTTGCCTTCGATGAAAGAACGCAACATCCACGCCATTTCTTCGTGCCCTTCCATGAGTCCGGTGAGGAAGTCAGCCGTTCCTTCGTCGTGAAATTCTTCGGAGCATTGGTCGATATGTTCCCGTAGGTTGCGAATGATCTGTTCGTGGTCTTCTACGAGGTTAGTCACCATTGTGTCTGAAGGGGGCACATCTCCCGTATGCTCCTTGATTGAAGAAAGCTGGATAAACCCTTCGGCTGTGCCCACTGGGAAGTTGCCCAAAGCACGAACTCGCTCTGCGATCGCGTCAATGTTTTCGCTTAAGATCTGATACTGCTCGTCCCAAATTTCGTGCAACGATCGAAACTCTGGGCCGGTGACATCCCAATGATATTTTTTTGTTTTAATCACCAGTAAATAGGTGTTAGACAAGTCGCGGTTCAACAGTTCGCATACACCTTTACGTTGTTCGTCGGTTAGTCCAATATTTAGCTTACGCATGTAAATTTTTCTCCAGCATTGCTCTACCCTATTTAGTTGAACAAATTGGTCCGCATTCGAGCATCAATCGAAAGGCAGAAGGGAAAAGGTTGAACGATCGCTCCCCAGCGTCAAAAGATAGATTTTATTCTTGCCAAATAAATGCATACAACCTGACTTAAAAGAAGCTGGTGAGGGTGCTGGTTGACTCGACAAATCTTTCTCCTCATCCCTCAATCCCTTCTCCCCTGGTGGGAGAAGGGAAGCCGGAACAAACCCAGATTTAAAAGTCCCTCGCCCGC
>JAAUOZ010000239.1 GCA_012034655.1 Leptolyngbyaceae cyanobacterium CSU_1_3
AAGCCGATGTTCAAGCAATGGTTGATAAAGCGGTTGGCGTTTTTGGTCGGTTAGATATTGCCTTTAATAATGCAGGAACTGTCGGCGAAAACCCCTCATCGATCGAGCAAACAGAAGCGGAATACGATCGCATTATGAACGTCAATGTCAAAGGCGTTTGGTTGTCGATGAAGCATGAAATCGCTCAGATGTTGAAACAGGGAAGTGGTTCGATCGTCAATACATCATCTGGGGCTGGAGTCGTTGCAGTTCCTACCCAACCCCTCTACACCGCGAGTAAACATGCAGTAGTAGGCTTAACAAAAGCCGCCGCGCTCCAATATGCCAAAGCGGGGATTCGCATCAATGTTGTTGCACCAGCAGCAATCGAAACCGATATGTTTGAAGCAGCTACAGGTGGGCAGGATGAGGTCAAAGCTTACATAACAGGACTTCACCGATCGGACGAATTGGAACACCGCTTGAAGTTGCAAATGCAGTTCTGTTTTTATCATCTGACCTGGCATCGTTCGTAACAGGTGAAACGTTGATGGTAGATGGTGGGTATGTAGCGCAATAGTCGATCGACAGTGCGAAACGTTGCGACCAAGTAGCGATCGACCCCCTGTTGATGTGGACACGAATAGGATTGTCTCTCGCGGCATTACTGACATGGGGAATGTTAGGGCTTCATGTTGCGATCGTCATTGCAAATAAAACACTTTAGATAGATAGAACCAGGAGTATTTAATCATGGTCAAAGAGCAAACTGTAGACGGACAAGCAACTACCAATTTGACACCAGCCCAAGAGTCTTTGCAAGCACTTTGGGAAGAGCATTTGGGGTACGAATTTGGCACTCACAGCACTGAAGATGCCCTCGCTACGATGGTTGAAGATGCTTACGTGAACCACATTCCAGTTATGACTGGGGGAGTCGGGAAACCAGCACTGCGCGAGTTTTATTCCAAATACTTTATCCCACAGATGCCGCCGGAAATGGAGTTGACCCCAATCTCGCGCACGATCGGGACCGATCGACTCGTCGATGAGATGGTGGCTAAGTTCACTCATACTATCCAGATGGACTGGATGCTACCTGGCGTTGCTCCCACCGGAAAACGGGTTGAAGTGCCAGTAGTCGCGATCGTCCAGTTCCGTGACGGCAAACTAGCCCACGAACACCTTTACTGGGATCAGGCAAGTGTATTGGTTCAACTCGGCTTGCTCGATCCGGGTACACTTCCCGTCGTGGGCATTGACAGTGTGCGTAAGGCGATCGATCCCAACTTGCCTTCAAACACACTAATCGATCGCGACTAGGTGTAGGAGCCAGCAAACATCAATACCCAAACCCACCATTTTGCAACCAGGATCGTTATTCATTCTTTTGACGATCGGACATCTCGCATTGCAACACAACAATTAACAACTATTAGGAGAAGTGACAATGACTACTTGTGTCTATCCAGTATTCTGATGTCTCTAAAGGTTAAATCAATGGCAGTTTTGAAACAATTTGGGATTCTATTTGTGTTGGGCGTTGCGGGAATTGTGATGCTTGCGATTACGTCGGTTCCATTAGTTGAGCAACAGTTGGCGAAACTATCTCCAGAAAGACTGGCAAACGTTCCGCCACTGTGGGTTTTAATGCTGCTGCAATCACTACAGCTTACAGTTCTACTGGCAATTAGCATTCTGCTGGGAATTGGTTGTGCCTATCGCGTTGGATTACGCTCCCATTTGATTGACTACTGGGTACTTCATGCCCCTAAGATTTCATATTCTGTCATTGAGATGAAATGGAGTTTGGGTTTGGGTGCAGCGACGACGATCGTTGTCCTATCGATCGATCGGTTCATGAAACCTGCTCTACCTGAAGCGCTACAGGCATCCAATCACACAGAACCGAATGGGCTGAGTTCACTTACAGCAATGCTTTATGGCGGCATCACTGAGGAAATTCTGATGCGCTGGGGCTTAATGTCGCTGCTTGTTTGGATCGCGTGGAAAGTCTTAAAACAAGGTATTACGTTGCCAAGTCAAGGGATTTACCAGGGTGCGATCGTTCTAGCCGCGTTGGTATTTGGACTACTACACCTGCCAGCGACTGCCGCGATCGTTCCACTCACTCCGCTTGTGATTATTCGGGCGTTGTTACTCAATGGGATTGCTGGCATTGCTTTTGGTTGGCTCTTTTGGCAATACTCGCTTGAGGCTGCGATGTTATCCCATGTCAGCTTTCATGCCTTTTCCTTTGCTCTTAGTCTTTTGCTGGCAAGATTTGTCTAAGCTCTTTTGTAAAGCGATTTCATGATTATTTCAAGAGAGAACAACCGGACTTAATTTCAGGAGAAATAGAATGATACTTCAGAATAAGGTGGCGTTAGTCACTGGTGGAACTTCAGGAATTGGTCGTGCAACGGCGTTAGCGAAGCTTAACGAAGTTATCGCCTATGCCCAACAACAAGCAAAGGTGGTAGTGGTTGGTCGTCGAATGGATGAAGGTGAAGAAACTGTAAAAAATGCAAAAACCGAACACCGCTTTCGAGCAACCCACAACAGGAGCATTCCATATGACCCAGCGTGACGCCGTTTTCCCCGCCGGTCGGCATGACCTCTACAGGTCACACACCTATTCCGCAGCGATCGGATCGGGTGACCTCCTGTTCGTGTCCGGTCAGGTGGGCAGTCGCAGCGATGGCTCGCCCGAGCCGGATTTTGAGGCTCAGGTCCGCTTGGCATTCTCCAATCTCGAGGCGACCCTGCAAGCGGGTGGATGCGGGCTTGACGATATCGTTGACGTGACGACCTTTCATACCGATCCCGAGAATCAGTTCGGCACAGTCATGACCGTTAAAAGCGAAGTCTTCCCGGAAGCGCCTTACCCGAATTGGACGGCGATCGGCGTCAACTGGCTCGCAGGGTTCGACTTCGAGATCAAGGTCATCGCCCGTATTCCAGGCTAAATTCATCAGGCGGAGCGGGCGGCGGGATAGCCCGACACTGCAATAGACCGGCCCGGCATTTGTCATCAAGGCGAAGCAATTCGCGGGCTTATTGGTAAGTAAATTGCCGATTTGACGATCGCATTAGTAATCACATACCCAGTAAAACACTATGTTACAAAAACTCTCAGGAAAAGTTGCGCTTGTTACTGGCGGAACTTCAGGAATTGGTAGAGCTACCGCGATCGCTTATGCCCAACACCAAGCAAAGGTGGTGGTGGTGGGTCGTCGAATCGATGAAGGTGAAGAAACGGTTCGATCGATCGCAGAAGCTGGCACAGAGGCAATTTTTGTGCAAGCCGATGTCACGAAAGAAGCCGATGTTCAAGCAATGGTTGATAAAGCGGTTAGCGTTTTTGGTCGGTTAGATATTGCCTTTAACAATGCAGGAACTGTCGGCGAAAATCCCTCATCGATCGAGCAAACAGAAGCGGAATACGATCGCACGATGAACGTCAATGTCAAAGGCGTTTGGTTGTCGATGAAATATGAAATCGCTCAGATGTTGAAACAGGGAAGTGGTTCAATCGTCAATATGGCATCTGTGGTTGGAGTCGTTGCACTTCCTAACATACTCCTCTACACCGCGAGTAAACATGCGGTAGTAGGTTTAACCAAAGCTGCTGCGATCCAATATGCCAAAGCGGGTATTCGCATCAATGGCGTTGCACCAGGGTCAATCCAAACGGATATGTTTGAAGCAGGTACAGGTGGGCAGGATGAAGTCAAAGCTTACTTGACAGGACTTCACCCGATCGGACGAATTGGAACACCGCTTGAAGTTGCAAATGCAGTTCTGTTTTTATCCTCTGATATGGCATCGTTCATAACAGGTGAAACGTTGATGGTAGATGGTGGGCTTGTAGCGCAGTAGTCGATCGGCAGTGCGAGATGACAACACTTGCAGGCAAAGTTGCACTGGTATAGCTGTAGCCAATTAGATTAGGACACAGACTATAAGTCAAGATGGTCGCTGTAAAACAACCATCATTAATCACGTAACTAAAAAGGAGTTCGATCGTGCAGAACATCACACTTGACACTATCACTGAAGCCGTCATTAATCATGGCGATCGCGGCAAATCTCACCCGCGACTCTATGAAATTTACACGAGCTTGGTTCGACATTTGCATGACTTTGTGCGCGAGGTGAATCTGACAGAATCAGAATTGCAGCAGGGACGTAATTTTCTCAACCAAGCAAGTCATCACACTCAAGAGATTCCCACTGGAGAGATCCATATGTTGACGGATCTACTAGGGATCTCAGAGTTGGTAGAATTGCTGCACGATGCCCATCGCAGTACACAAAGCAATTTAGAAGGACCATTGTATGTGCCGAATGCACCAGAACGGCAGATGGGCGATCGCTTGGGTATTGATACAGAAGGAGATTCGCTTTTCCTGTCAGGCAGGGTTTTAGATTTGAACGG
Organism: Leptolyngbyaceae cyanobacterium CSU_1_3; assembly: GCA_012034655.1. Classification (GTDB taxonomy): domain Bacteria; phylum Cyanobacteriota; class Cyanobacteriia; order Leptolyngbyales; family Leptolyngbyaceae; genus JAAUOZ01. The sequence goes on from JAAUOZ010000239.1 coordinate 4,421, forward strand.
TCAACCGATCGCCAATGCTCTGATTGATGTTTGGCAACCCAATTCCCAAGGATTATATGATGTCCAAGAGCCATCTCAGCCGTTGGGGAATTTTCGCGGACGTTTCAAAACGAACGAGAGTGGAAAGTATATGTTTGAAACCGTCGTGCCACTAGGTTACAAAGTGCCAAGCAGTGGTCCATCTGGCGAATTGCTGCGACTCTTGGGACGGCATCCTTGGCGGGCGGCTCACATCCATTTCAAACTCAGTGCTCCGGAGTACACTCCACTGACAACACAAATTTTTATGGCTGGCGATCCTCACCTGGATTCAGATACAACCTTTGCAGTTCAATCGGCGATCGTTCAATTGCAAAAGCACGAAGCACTAGACGAACTCAAGGCACACAATCAAAGTAAACCGTTTTACACGACTGAGTTTGATTTTGTGTTGAAACCCGCTACTCTCTAGCGGAGAATCATCAAGCAATGGTTGCACATTATGTCTACACCATCAATCCAGAACAATCTGCTAATTGGCATTTGGAAGTTAATTTCTGCAACTGCCATTTACGCTGATGGAACGGTGACTCCAGACGTGTATGGAACTCATCCGGTTGGCTACATCACTTACACATCAGATGGTCACATGATGGTGATGTTTTCTAGGAGCGATCGCTCACCGCTGAGTCAGGAGGTCAGATCGCCGCTGACTCCCCAGATGCAATCTTTACCCGTGGAAGAGCTTGCTCAAGCATTTACAACATTCAATGCTTACGCTGGAACTTATACGTTGAGTGGCAACACAGTAACTCACCACATCGAAATTGCATCGATTCCGAATCGGGTTTGTACAACGTTGATTCGCACCTTTACTTTGAGCGAGAACCAAGTGACGTTGAGAACATTGCCAGCTTTAAACAATGGTGTTGAAACAATTTTTGAGTTGGTATGGGAACGCATTTAACTACTTTCTGAATCAAGATTTAAGCACTTTCAAACAATTGCAGGAGGTTTAGATGTTTATCGATTACATTACACTCATGCTGATTAACCTGGTAGCTGGACTCGTTCTGCTAGCCGCCTATGTATATTTTGGTCTTGATGAGCCAAATCAAAAACGTTGGATTCCGGGCTTTGGTGTAGTTGGTGCGATCTCGTTAGTTACTGGCTTACATATGACGTTTACCTGGCCCGTGATTGGAAGTTTCAATATTGCCTATGGTGAAACGAGTGTTCTGTTCGGAATTCTATTGACTGGAACGTCACTCGCTCTAGCAATGGGTTGGGAGTTAATTACCCTCAGTATTTATGGGTTCTTTGCAGGACTTGTATTACTTCTCATTGGCGCTCGCTTTATCAACTTGGGGCTAACGCCAATGCCGCTGAGGGTAGGAGTCGCCTTTATTTTAGTCGGGTTGGGAGGAGTCTTTTCTGCACCCACGCTCTACCTCAAAAAGAATCGGCTTTTGCGAACCATTGGAGCAATTGTGTTAATTGTGGCTGCTCTGATCTTTCTCTCAATTGGATTGGATGCCTATTGGACACATCTTGCAACCTTCTCAACGTGGAAACCTCTGCCCAGCAGGTAGTCACTGTAAAAGATTGAGGCTTGTTTAATTTGACTCACACTCAATGTCGATCGAAACAGGAGAAACAGAATGATACTTCAAGATAAAGTGGCTTTAGTCACTGGAGGCACATCGGGAATCGGTAGAGCTACCGCGATCGCTTATGCCCAACAACAAGCAAAGGTGGTGGTGGTGGGTCGTCGAAGGGATGAAGGTGAAGAAACGGTTCGATCGATCGCAGAAGCTGGTGGAGAGGCGATTTTTGTGCAAGCCGATGTCACGAAAGAAGCCGATGTTGAAGCAATGGTTGATAAAGCGGTTGGCGTTTTTGGCCGGTTAGATATTGCCTTTAATAATGCAGGAATTGTCGGCGAAAACCCCTCATTGATTGAACAAACAGAAGCTGAATACGATCGCACGATGAACGTCAATGTCAAAGGCGTTTGGTTGTCGATGAAACATGAAATCGCTCAGATGTTGAAACAGGGAAGTGGTTCAATCGTCAATATGGCATCTGCGGTTGGAGTCGTTGCACTTCCTAACATACTCCTCTACACCGCGAGTAAACATGCGGTAGTCGGCTTAACCAAAGCTGCTGCGCTCCAATATGCCAAAGCGGGTATTCGCATCAATGTCGTTGCACCAGGGTCAATCCAAACAGATCTGTTTGAGACATCTACAGATGAAGTCAAAGCTTACTTGGCAGGACTTCACCGATCGGACGAGTTGGCACACCGCTTGAAGTTGCAAATGCAGTTCTGTTTTTATCATCTGACATGGCATCGTTCATAACAGGTGAAACATTGATGTTAGATGGTGGGTATGCAGCGCAATAGTCGATCGACAGTGCGAAACGTTGCGACCAAGTAGCGATCGACACCGATATGAATCTTGCAGATGGAGACGTTGCCGCAGTCATGCTCAAGATGATTGCCCTTGGTCGCTACAGACAAGGTGACGAGGTTGCTGGCATGGTCTCTTATCTTGCCAGTCTTGAAGCCGCTTTTGTCACGGGCGCGAGCCTCAAAATTGATAGCGGCTTTACCGCTTGAACGAGACGTAATCAAATTTGTCATTCCTAAACTCAACCAGGAAAACACGATGTCACAAAAACTCTCAGGAAAAGTTGCGCTTGTCACTGGCGGCTCCAGCGGCATTGGTCTTGCTACTGCCAAGCGATTTGTCGCTGAAGGTGCCTATGTCTTTATTACGGGTCGTCGTCAGACTGAACTTGATGCGGCTGTAAACGAGATTGGTAAAAATGTTACTGGCATTCAGGGCGATGTCTCAAATCTGGCAAACCTCGATCGACTTTACACCACGATCGAGCAAGAGCAAGGTCACTTGGATGTGGTCTTTGCAAATGCTGGCATTGGCGAACCCAGCCCGCTCGGATCGATCGCCGAAGAACACTTTGACAAAACCTTCAACATCAATGTCAAGGGTCTACTTTTCACCGTGCAGAAGGCACTGCCGCTGATACCAGAGGGCGCTTCCATCATCCTGAATGCCTCAACTGCTGCTACCGTTGGCACTCCAGCCTTCAGCGTGTATGGCGCGACTAAAGCTGCCGTGCGATCGTTTGCCCGCGACTGGACACTCG
>JAAUOZ010000240.1 GCA_012034655.1 Leptolyngbyaceae cyanobacterium CSU_1_3
GTGCTATTCTGACTTCCAAACTATTCAATTGTCTCGGTTCGGTAGTCGCTCTCCGCTCCCGCTTTCGCTTGGCTTCCCTCGACCGCTTGACTAACATACCCCTATCTCCCTATCCCTGTCAACCCCCAATTAATTAAATAATTGATCCGATCGATTATTCCCTATAACTCCTATGGACTATGACTCTGAGGCAGGTGTTAATAGGGGTAAGTTTTGCAGTGGCTGAATGGTGACCGATCGAAGTTGCGGCTAGAGTAAAGATTGAATCTCGCGAATTCAGTCGCTCAGAGAAATGCTCGTGTGGTAACTATAGAGAGGTTTGAGTAGATCTCCCTTGCCTTTTAGATGACGAATTCTCCTGAGCCGGGCAACCTTCGGCCCAATCCTCGAAGACGGCGATCGCGCTTCACCCGTATAGGCATTCCTCTCGGACTGGCTTCTGCTGTCGGCATTGGCGCGGGAGTTTGGTATGGCAATAGGTTTGTCGAGACAGAGCTAGGGCCCCTGGTTCAAACTAACTTGACACAACTCTTGAATCGACCCGTGGAGTTGGGAAAGGTAGAGCGGTTTTCGCTGACAGGGCTGCGATTTGGTCAGAGTCGTATTCCTGAGACGCTGACCGATCGTGATCGAGCGACTGTGGAAGCCGTTGAAGTGGGCTTTGATCCCATTCAACTGATTTTGAGTCGAACCTTGAAGCTAGATGTGACTTTGGTTAAGCCAACTGTCTATATCGAGCAGGACAAAAGTGGCGTTTGGGTTTCAACTTCGATCCAGGAGCAGGAAGCGAAAGGCCTAATCAAAACTCAGTTAGAAATTCTGAGGCTAGAAGATGCCCAGGTTGAACTGTCACCCTTTCCTAAGCGAGGTAGAGCAAGAAGCTCGATACGCTTGACAGATGTAGTGGGAGAGGTGACTCCGGTTGAGCGTAATCGTCAATTTGATTATGAGGCGGCTGGGAGATCTAGCCGGGGCGGCGATTTTAGTCTGAAGGGTAGGTCGCTCAATCAGCAAGGATTAGACTCCAATATTGACATTCGGGGACAAAATTTTTTGGCTGAAGAGATTGATCGTCTTGTTAAGCTGCCGGTTGATCTAACCAGAGGTCGTATCAATGGCAACGTCAATGTGAGGTTGCGCCCTGATGAGCCGCCCTTAGTAAAGGGGACTGCTGACTTTAAGGACGTGACGTTAGGCATTCCCCAGTTGCCGCAAACTTTTACTAATTCAACGGGGAAGCTGCAACTGAAGGAAACTCTGATCACGCTGGAGGATGTGACGACATCGCTTGGTAGGATTCCGCTGGTGGCGAAGGGAACGATCGATACGCAGCGAGGCTTTAATCTGTCTGCTCAGGTCAAGGCGGTTACGCTGGACAATTTCTTGAAAACGTTTGCAATTCGATCGCCGTTTGCGGTGATGGGAGAGGTGCGGGCCGATGTGAAGGTGACGGGGGCGATCGACCAACCTATTCTCAGTGGCACAACCCAGAACACCAAACTCACCCAGGTCGATCGCTTAACTTTGAGCAAGGCGAGTGCAGACTTCAGGCTTGACACTCGATCGCTGAATCTTGCCATTTCTAACCTCCGAGCCACGCCGACGGTAGGGGGCGAGGTGACGGGGCAGGGCAGGCTTTCTCTAGCAGAACCGAGGACGATCGCTCTCAGTTTGAATGCCCGTAATGTATCAGGAGATCTGGTTGCGCGACTCTATAACAATGGACAGTCGCCTCCGATCGCAATTGGGCGGGTGAATAGTCAGGTGCAAGTGACAGGGGCGATTGATAATGTTCAAACGGTGGCAAGGTTTCAGGCTTTGGAGGCAGACTATCCGACTATAGGAGAGGTGACGATCGTCGGAGGCAATGCGGTCTTCCGAAATGTGGTGGCACAGGTTGCTGGGGGGACGGTGAATGCCGAGGCGCGGACGATCGGCGCAAACTGGCAAGCGACGGTGCAGGCGGCAGGAATTCGGGCGACGCAGTTTGTGCCGCAATTGACAGGGGTAGCGAGTGGAAATTTTAACCTGTCTGGAACAACGGATTCGTTTGCGCTAGAAAACATTCGGGCGACTGGTAAAGCACGGCTAACGGAAGGGGTAGGCATTGTCAATGCAGACCTGGATGCCAGTGGGGGGCGGTTCCAAGCGCTAGTGAGGGGAAATGGCCTTCAACTGAGTCGGTTTTCGCCCGATCTGCGGGGCTTGCTGAGTGGAGACCTGCGCGTGACGGGATTGGTGGATTCGTTGCGTCCGTCTAGTCTGCGGGCCGATGGGCAAGTGCGCCTGTCTGAAGGAATTTCGTTAATTGAGGAACCGATCGTCGCTCAGGTGCAATGGGACGGTCGCAAGCTGAACATTCCGCAAGCGACTGCTCCAGGTTTTAGCGCTAATGGTGCAATTTTGGCTCGGCTCGAAGGGGCGGGTGCACCTGCGATCGCAGGGCTGGATCTTTCTATCAGAACAACCAATTTTGCCCTTGCAAAATTACCGATTCCCCGTCCTCCTGTCACTGATCTGACAGGTCAAGTAGACCTGGTGGGACGCATTACCGGAACCCCTGCCTCGCCCAATGTCACTGGGGATGTCACAGTCAAAGGGCTGTCTCTGAATGGCATCACCTTTGATTCGCGGCTGGTGGGAGGGATTCAACTTGTGCCAACTCAAGGGTTTAGCATCAACGTGGCCGGAAGTCGCGATCGCATCAATCTAGCCCTTGATCCTAATTACCGTCCGATTTCGCTATATGTGAAGCGCGACGAGGCAATTGTTCGGGGGATCACCCAAGGCGATATTTTTCGGGTGAATGTGCAGCAGTTGCCCCTAGAAGGATTGATGATTCCAGGGGTTCAATTGGCCAGATTTGGTAGCTTTGGCGGCCGCTTGCTCACAGGCAATCTGAATATTGATGTCAACCGTCTACAAGTGGTCGATGGAGCGCTAACGGTGATCAAGCCGCCGCGAATTCGTCCCGATGGTTCGCGGGATATTGCTGAAGCAGAGACGATTCGATCGCGGTTCGTTAACACGGGCAACATCATTCGCTTCACCGATACCTTTGTCGAAAAAGGCACGAGCCGTTACACCCTGGCAGGCAGTTTAGACTTGCGATCGCGGCCTAAATTTGAAGGCAAAGTGGCGATCGCTCAGGGCAAAATCGAAGACATTCTGAAAACGCTGCAAGTCTCTCAAATTAGTGACTTTGCCCAAATTTTGCAGCCTCCTACGGCTAACAATGCTGCGGCCGTTCAAACTGTGGCGGTCGGGCTGCCTGATGCCCGCCTGTTAGATCAACTGCGGCGCTTTGCTGAGATCAATAACTTGCTGCGGCAGGTGGCTAGCGATCGTCGGAAACTAACCATCCCTGAGTTAGCGGATATCCGAGGAACTTTTGATGGCAGCATCAGCCTCTCAGCAGGGCTAGGATCGCCTGTCAAAGCTGAGTTTGATTTGACAGCACAAAATGTAGAATGGCGACCCTACCCCTCCTTCGCCGAGGTTGAACAGGGACGCATCACACAAAACAGCAATCGGGTGATTGAGTTCGATCGCATCATTGCCAAGGGCAGCTTTGAGAACGGTGTCGTCAATCTGCTGCCCCTGCGGCTGGAGGCGGATGACTCACTGATCAATGTGTCTGGCAATTTTGGGGGCGCAAACCAAGCAGGGCAACTGCAAGTCACCAACCTGCCGATCGAGCGCATCGAAGTCTTCTACCCCCTGCCGATCGGGATCACGGGCAAATCAACGCGATCGCCACCCTTTCAGGAACCCAGGGCAACCCCTTTGCAATTGGTGAAATTAATCTCACCGACACCACCCTCAACGGGACACCCGTCCAGTCTGCGATCGGCAACTTCAACTACACCAACGCTCGACTCAGCTTTGACACCACCGTCACGATCGCCCCACCCGAACCGCTCCGCATCGCTGGCAGCATTCCGATTAAGCTACCGTTTACCACCACTTTTCCTGACAGCAATCAAATTAGCCTGACGGTAAATGTCAAAAATGAGGGACTCTCGCTGTTGAATTTGTTCACGCAGCAGATTGCCTGGGTCAATGGACAGGGAACCGTCCAGCTTCAAATTGATGGGACGCTGCTGCAACCGAGCGTCACCGGAGTCATCGCTCTAGAGAATGCACAATTTCTTGCCCAGGCCCTACCCGAACCCCTCACTAATGTCAGCGGGACGCTCATCTTTGATCGCGATCGCCTCCGCATCGGCACAACTGCTCCCGATCGCCCATTGACTGGGCAATTTAGCAAAGGTCGTGTCTCTGCTCAGGGCGTGATCCCGATTTTTTCTGAGCTAGAAGCGAACGATCGAGATGTCAACACACCCGTCGCGATCGCGCTGAACGATATCGCGTTGAACCTGAAAGGACTGTATCAGGGCGGCGTGAGTGGTGGGGTAGCCGTTCGAGGAACGGCCCTGAGTCCGACGATCGGGGGCGAAATCCGACTGGCAGATGGGCAAGTCTTGTTACCCGACACCAGCGTAGCAACTCCTCCCCCCGGTGGAACGATCGGGTCGGCTTCTGGGCAGCCACAACCTGACTCTTCAGTCGAGTTCAAAAACTTGAGATTGGTGCTAGGCGATCGAGTTCGCGTCACCCGCGCGCCGATCATCAATTTTCTCGCCAGGGGTGAGTTACTCGTCAACGGCTCGCTAAACGATCTACAGCCCGATGGCACAATTCGGCTCACCACTGGGCAGGTGAACCTGTTTACCACGCAGTTTGTTTTAGAGCGCGGCTATCCCCAAACTGCCACCTTTACGGCTGCTCAAGGGCTTGACCCCGTTCTGAATGTTCGTCTGATTGCCTCTGTTCCTGAAGTGACCCGCAGCCGAATTTCCAGCACCACTACCTCCTCAGAAATTACCGATGATTCTGTGCTAGCGACCAGTTTGGGGTCATTGCAGACGATTCGCATTCAAGCCAAAGCCACAGGAGCCGCCAGCCAGCTATTTGAGAATTTAGAACTCACTAGCAGCCCCAGCCGTAGCCAGAACGAAATCGTCGCCCTCATTGGCGGTGGCTTTGTCAATACGCTCGGTCGTGGAGACAGCACGTTGGGGATCGCAAATTTGGCGGGTTCTGCCCTGTTAACCAACATTCAAGGGCTACTCGGCAATGCCCTCGGATTTGGCGAGTTTCGCCTCTTTCCGACTGTGACCAACGACGAAGCCCGGCGCAGTTCTACCTTGGGGTTGGGCGCAGAAATTAGCATAGACATCACACGCAGTTTTTCTGCCTCAGCCCTCAAGGTCTTAACCTCTGATCAACCGACTCAGTTTGGAGTGCGCTATCGTCTCAACGATCGTCTTCTCCTGCGCGGCTCCACCGACTTTACAGGCGACAACCGAGCGGTGGTAGAGTATGAAACGAGATTTTAGATCAGCGCTTGCAACTGTTGAATAAGCTGGGGCGATTTCACGACTCCTTCAATTTTTTGCACAGGCTGACCTGCTTTAAATACCACCAGCGTTGGCAAAGCCTGAACCTGATATTGACTCGCCAAATCAGGATAGTTATCGACATTGATTTTAACGATCTTGATCTGCTCTTTCATCTGCCCATTCACCTCTTCTAGAATGGATGCCATCAATTGGCAAGGGCCACACCAGGGCGCGTAAAAATCTACCAAGACTGGAGTTGGAGCATTGATCAGCAAATCGTCAAAGCTCGTAAATTCCTGTTTGGTTGCCATATTTTTATACCTTAGTTGCTGTGTGTTTTAAGCCTAGCGTTTGCAGAAAGGTTTGAGTCTAGAGTTTTAAGTATTGAGTTTTAAAGAATCGTTGAGAAATATGTGGGTCATTCACGCTCAGTGGTAGTGTCCAGGGTGAGATCAGCCGTTATCTTGAGTTATCTCGCTCTATATTTGTGAACCAACCTCGTCCTGTCTCGATCGAAACCGCCCCAAAGGCTTGGCATGGCAGCCTAAACCTGGAGTTTGCCAACCGCCAGGGAGCTACCCAAATGATCTGCAATCGTGGACAGGCTCCCTTGAGAATGCAGCGGCCCTTCTACCCGGAGGGTAACGAGGTATGTCATGGCGTGATGCTGCACACAGCAGGCGGCATTGTGGGCAGCGATCGGCTTTCTTGCAATATTCGCCTCCATCCAAGTGCCAAAGTTTTATTAACCACAGCCGCAGCGAGTAAGGTCTACCGTACCAATGGCAGCACGGCGCAGCAAAGGGTTCAACTGGATCTAGAACCCGACGCTTGTTTAGAGTGGTTGCCCCAAGAAACGATCGTCTTTGACCAAGCGATTTATCGTCAGCAACTGCGGGTAAATTTGGCTCCAGGGGCGTGCTGGCTGGGGTGGGATCTGACGCGATTTGGTCGCAGTGCCAGGGGCGAAAGGTTTGTCTCAGGCGACTGGCGATCGCACATAGAAGTTTGGCAAGGTGAGCGCCGCTGTGGATCGATCGCCAGTGGCTTCCGGGCAGCGAAGCATTGTTTGCCAGCCCCCACGGTTTGGCGAACGAGCCAGTGGTGGGTAGTTTGGCATTGATTGGGCGATCGGTGGAAGCTGAAGTCATCAACCAAGCACGATCGCTGTGGACGGGCAACCCCGACCAGGTGGGGGCAACTCGTCTGATGTCTGGGCTACTGTGCCGATATCGGGGTGACTCTACCATGGAGGCGCGACGCTGGTTTATAGAAGTTTGGCGATCGCTGAGAAACCTCTATAGTGATCGATCGGTGTGCATTCCCAGAGTTTGGCAATTGTAGCGGAGGCGGGGTTAATCAATTCACGTTTCTGAGCTAAAATCTATCACCGACATCGATCCGCAAAAATAGTAATGCAACTCACTCCTCAAGAAAAAGACAAACTCCTAATTTTTACGGCCGCCCTATTAGCAGAAAGACGGAAAGATCGAGGATTGAAGCTCAACTATCCCGAAGCGATCGCCTACATTTCTGCGGCTATTTTAGAAGGCGCAAGAGACGGGCGCAGCGTGTCAGATCTCATGAGCTATGGGACGACACTTTTAACTAAAGCAGATGTCATGGAAGGCATTTCAGAAATGATTCATGAAGTGCAGGTTGAAGCCACTTTTCTAGACGGAACCAAGCTAGTCACCGTTCACAATCCAATTCAGTAAGTAGGAAAACAGAATGATTGATCAGTCGAAACCCGGCATCTAGTTTGCTTGAATTTCACCCCACTACTTAACGGTCAATTTAACCAACTCGCGGAATTCCCCATCCGCCATGCGGTGGGGATGGATAGCGACGGGGCGATCGCCCCTATCTCTCTTGCCAGTAATGAACCCATTCGATAGAGTACAAGTGGTTCGCAGCCCGCCGATTGTGAGTGAAAGGTAGACATCGTTTGTCGGAACCTCCAAAGTTGGGAAAGTGTACCAAGAGAATTCTTTGTTTGTTGGAGAAACGGAGTACCCGTGGATAGTCGGGGAAGGGAAACAGCCTGTGGGAGTCGGTCTACCGGGGAAAGAATCACGAGGTTTGATCTAGGCAAGTGGCGTTGATCCAGGAAGGCTCAACCCTTGAGGTTGGGAATCCCCATCGCCTACTGCGGTGGGGAGGATT
>JAAUOZ010000241.1 GCA_012034655.1 Leptolyngbyaceae cyanobacterium CSU_1_3
AGTAATACGAGAATGCTTTCTCCTTCTGCGATCGCTTCTTGAATCATCTCGCTGAGGCGTTGCAATTTATGCGATCGCTCTGGAGAAAATTCGCTCTCATCCTGAAGAAATTGCATCGGATGATTGCAAATCTGTTTCAGTTTTAGCAGCGTCGCCAGCATCATGCCTTTGCGCTGAATCCCTTCTACTTCGTTTAGCTGCTTCAAAATATCTTTTACAACTGCTTCGTAGAGCGAGGCTTGTTCTTTGGTCAGGTTGCAGTATAGCTTTTGTTCTACTTTATCGGGTAAGTCCTGAATGATTGCAGGATCAGTTTTGACGCGCCGTAAGATGAACGGTTCGACCAGTTGTTTTAAGGTTGCAGATTTAATACGATCGTTGTTTTTCTGAATTGGAATCTCAAAGGATTTACGAAACTGTGCTTCTTTACCTAAATAGCCAGGGTTGAGAAAGTTAAAAATCGACCATAGATCCAAAAGACGATTCTCAACAGGTGTTCCGGTCAGTGCGAGGCGATGTTGAGCAGGGAGTTTAAGAATTGCTTTCGTCTGGGCAGCAGATGGGTTTTTAATGTTCTGAGCTTCGTCAATGACGATGCGTTGCCAAGTTGTTGCAGCAAGGAATGCGATATCTTTGCGAATCAGCGTATAAGACGTGATCACGACATCACTATCTGCGATCGCATTCTTAAAAGTATCGATCGTTTGAGCACGATCGTTGCCGTGGTGGAGATACGATCGTAACTGGGGCGCAAACTTCTCGATTTCTTTTTGCCAATTTCCCAATACAGAAGTGGGTGCAATCAATAACGTGGGTGGAATCTGAGCGATCTTTTTCGGAGTTTTGGGCAAAGCTTCGCGCTCTTGAACGAATCGAGCAATCACCTGAAATGACTTTCCCATACCCATATCGTCTGCAAGGCAGCCATTCAGACCTAAACTTTCAAGATAGTGCAGCCAAGAAACGCCTCGTTTCTGATAGGCTCTCAATGTACCATTTAATTGCTTTGGATCAGGTAAGACTTCAAGCTGGCTCTTATCATTCAATTGATTCAACATTGTTGATAAGCTTGAATCCTGCACGACTTCTAGTTCAATCCCATCGCTCCCTTCTGCGGCTAGCTTCATCAAATCTATCAAGCTGAGTTCTGGGTTTTCGTTCTTATGTTTCTTCCAAAACTCCAGCATTTGCTGCATTTTACTGCGATCGAGTTGCACCCATTGTCCTCGGAATTGCACCAAATCTGCTTTCGATTGAACAAGCTGCTCCCATTCTTTTGGGCTGACTGTTTCACCATTGATAGATAACTCATACTGATAGTCAATCAAAGCCTCAGCCGAGAAGTAGCTTTTACTTTTATTGCCTCCTTTCGATTTGCGTCCTTTTGCTTGCATTCGGACTTTTGCCCGTCGCCACCCTTGCGGAGTCCACCAAGCTGGAACAATCACTTTATAGCCCGCCTCTTCTAGCACCCAAGCCGTTTCTTGCAAAAAAGTAGTTGCATCTTCCACACTGAGTAAGACTTGAATTGGCTGATCGGTTTCTAGCCCTGCCCAAAGTTTCGGATAGATTCGCCCTGCATATCCCAACTGCATTAATAGCTGCTGCTCAAAGTCTTGTCCAAACTGTTTCAGCAACGTTTTACGTTTTGCAGTTCGAGCTTTCCAATAGTCCTCTAACGGCACTCGAACTGATGGATCTTGCCGAGAAGCCGCTTGAAATTCAAGTATCCAGGGATCTCTGGCATCTTGAGGAGATTGCAGTGCAAAGCAAAGATAGAAAGGAAATTCAGTTTGACTTTGAGCAATTCGATGTCGCCAACTTTGCCATTGTTGATACTTTTCTAGGGTGTAGTTCACCGAAACAATGGACGACTTGAAACAATCGTTGATTAAAGTATTGGCAATCTGCTTCTCAAAAGTGGCGGGAATTGGAGTCTGCGTAATAATTTCGTGGAGCAATACTTCTGAAAAGTGCCGGATGAGGGTGATACGATCGCGCATCTGAGGCTGAGCCGGATGAGACTGAAATCCAGTCGTACAGAGCAAGGGCATTCGTTCAACATATTGTTCTAACTCAGATTCATAATCTGTTGAGAGTATTTCCCATCCTGGATAAATCTCAAAGGTTGAATTTGCTTTGCTTTTTCGCTTGGAGGTCTTCAAGGCACGATACTTCAAAGCAGGAATATAGCGATCGTTGAGCAATACATGCTTAAAAAACTGCGTGTAATGATACCAGAATAGTAAATCTGCTCCAATCTGCACCTCAACTAGATTATGCAACGCTAAGAAATGCCACTCGTTCAGGAGCTTGATCACTTGCGTCAAAGAACATTGGTAGCAATGCACCATCCAATACTGCCAATCCCAAGTTTCAGGCAGATTAACTTCGAGATAACGAGCGAGTTCGGGCGAAGGGCAAGGGTCTTGAGTGCTAGGCAAAAGAAAGAAGGTTGGAACAATTGAACGAGGTGCGATCGAAACTCTAAGTTCTTCGGACAAAAATGTAGCGAAAGGTGTCTCTGGCAAATGATGAGGATGCAGCAAAGGCTCTGATTTGCGGGATTTTAGCTTCTCGACAGTTTCTACCCATAGGTAAAAATTGCCACGCTGCACAAGGTCATTCGAGTCATCAGGAATCCAAGTACCATGCAAAATGTGCATCATCTTACACCAATCGCTGATTTGACTTTATCAAAACCTCGCAGAATTGCGCGTTTTTTTAACAGGCGATCTTTCAACTAAATGAAAGTGCCTATTGGAGAGGACATGTGGTTGTCTTAGGCTCAGATAATTGGCAAGACTATAGAACGGGATGGTACGGCGACTGGAGTCAATCCCTCTATCAATGGTAAGTAGGAAGGCGGAATTATTTAGATTAGACATCGCAAACTGGTCTGGGCAGGGATTTTACAAATCTGCCTCTTGGATCTCGATCGCCCCTGAAATCATTTTCCAACAGGGATCGTCACCCTCCCAGCCGCTTGCAGGTCGGTAGGGCATTCCCAAGCTCACCGTGACGATCATCTGCGGTTGAGGAGAATCACCAGACTCTAAGCGGGCAATCAAAACCGGATCGGTGATGATGGCATTGGTGAGCCGCCGCCCCGTCTTTGTAACCAAAGAACCTTTCCACGATCGTCCGCCCTCCCCTCTAGGTTGACCCCGCACCAAAAATTCTTGCGCGTAAACCAGTTGAATTGTGTATCTCTCAGAAAATTTTAGAGACTTTAGATATGTAACCGTGACAAACTTTTGATCATTATGCAAAATCTCAGACTCGTGGCAATATTGCAAAACATCCGCAGGCTGCACTCGGCCAACTCGCTTCCAGGCTCCAGGCAGCAGCGCTCGATTCTCAAGAATTGACTCTGACCCATCCCTATCCCCTAGCGGAATTTCCAACACATCCAAAGGGGCAGGTTCTACACCATCAATGAGCCTCATGGCAGCGGTAATTCGCCCATCCTTTAAATCAGACATTGGGCGAATCCATTTGCCTGTAGCGAGTTCGATACCAGCGATGCAGCGATCGCCATACTTCAGAGAATTAGCCAGACAAAGAATCTCAGTCATAAGCCTACTGTGTTGTCTGCGGGTAGGGATCGGCCAAAAACTGGATAGGGCGTGGAAATTTGCTAAAAATCATCCCTAGTAGTCTGTCAAACTTTAATGGACAGAGCGAAAACGAGGAAGCGGCTATTTTTAAGGGTTTTCCAACTCCTTAAAAAATTCTTGACAGACCACTAGTCTATTTTGTCTCTGTCAAATTGAATCCTTGCCCAACCCACAGGTAGAAGTGCCCCTCCCACTTTAATTGGTTGAGAAAAGAGCCGTTCATTTTTCCCTGGCGAATGTTCCACCTCCTTGCTGCAATGATTCAGCCACCTGAGACTCTCCCACCCGCATCGCTTTATCTAACTCGTGGAATACCCCATCCGCCATGCGTGGGGAGTGTCAACTTTACCTGGCTTAACCTGAGCTAATTCCTCCCCTCTTGCCTTCGCTGCGCTTTTCATCTAGCCTTGGGCTAGCTATAGGCAGAACGCACAACTTGGCTCATTAGTCTCAAATCGATCGATAAGTAAGACTAATGGTTATTTTTACCTATTTATCCACGTCAATTCTTAAAACATACTTACACCAGGGGTGAAATTGTCTTAAGATTGTCCTAAGAATTCAGTTGTCTAAAAATCAACTAGCTAGACCACAACCACCCAGGAGGACGATCTATGGCGCTTGTACCTATGCGGCTGCTGCTCGATCACGCGGCTGAGAATGGCTACGGCATTCCCGCGTTCAACGTCAACAACATGGAGCAGATTCAGTCGATCATGAAGGCTGCCCACGAGACGGATAGCCCCGTGATCTTGCAAGCCTCTCGCGGTGCGCGGAGCTACGCTGGAGAAAACTTCTTGCGTCACCTGATTTTGGCGGCGATCGAGACCTATCCTCATCTGCCGATCGTCATGCACCAAGACCACGGCAACGCCCCCTCCACCTGCTACTCTGCCATGAAGAACGGCTTCAGCAGCGTGATGATGGATGGCTCTTTAGAGTCTGATGCCAAAACCCCTGCCAGCTACGAATATAACGTCAACACCACCCGCGAAGTGGTGCAAGTCGCTCACGCGATCGGCGCATCGGTTGAAGGTGAATTGGGTTGCCTCGGCTCCCTCGAAACGGGCAAAGGTGAAGCAGAAGACGGTCACGGGTTTGAAGGCGAACTCGACCACTCCATGCTGCTGACCGACCCCGACGAAGCAGTTGACTTTGTAGAGCAAACCCAGGTTGACGCATTGGCAGTTGCGATCGGAACCAGCCACGGAGCCTACAAGTTCACCCGCAAGCCCACGGGTGAAATTTTGGCGATCAGCCGCATCGAAGAAATTCACCGTCGCCTACCCAACACTCACTTGGTGATGCACGGTTCTTCCTCGGTTCCCGAAGATTTGTTGGCACTGATCAACCAAAATGGCGGATCGATTCCTGAAACCTACGGTGTGCCCGTCGAAGAAATCCAGAAAGGCATCAAGAGCGGCGTTCGCAAAATCAACATTGACACAGACTGCCGCCTAGCGATCACAGCGGCCGTGCGGGAAGCGCTGTTCTCCAAGCCTGCTGAGTTTGATCCCCGCTTCTTCCTCAAGCCTTCGATCAAGTATATGCAGCAAGTTTGTGCCGATCGCTATCAACAGTTTGGCACGGCTGGCAACGCAAGCAAGATCAAGCAAGTCAGCATGGAAGACTATGCAGCGAAGTATGCAAAAGGTGAACTCGGTGCTGTCACCAAGAAGACAGTTGGTGTATAAAGTTTAGATCTTGAGCGCAACAGATCTTAAGCACAATTTAGAACGCTGGGTAGTGTAACTGCCCAGTTTTTTTGTATTCAAAATCGCGGCTTAAAAGGCACAGGCAAATGTACCGAAATGTACGAAATATACCCCCGTTTAGGGTGCGGTAGTGCCATGCCTCGACGAGAATTTGTAGGAATGAGGATTAAATAATAATGAGGATTAAATAATTCCGTCCACTGCAAGGTTGTCTTGCCCTCACCCCAATCCTCTTCCCTATTAGGAGAGGGAGCAAGAGTCCGGTTCCCCTTCTCCCAAGTTGTGTATGAATTTTTGTTTTTTAGTTGACCCATTAGCTTGAAACAATCGCCCCCATTGCCTCCTCGCACCACGCCAACCAGGCTGTTTCGTAGTGAATGCCATTTTGCAGAGCCAGATACCGAAATTTGTCTGCGATCGACAAAGATTCGGGAGTTGGAAAAAACTGTTGCTCAATCTGCTGATAGATGGCTAAACGTTGCCGATGTTGCGCTTGGTGGTGCTCTAACTCAGCGAGAAATGCCTGAGTGGGCACTAGCGAACCGGCAAACACTTTTACCAACAGATCGTCCCGAATGGGAGCCATATCGCAAGGTTCAGCAATCCAGGCTTTAAGGGATTCTTGACCCATTTCTGTGATTTGATAAATTTTTTTCTCAGGACGATTTTGCTGTCGAACCGTGCTAGAAGTCAGCCAACCTAGCTCCTCTAGTTTGTTCAGTTCTCGATAAATTTGCTGAAAACTGGCTTGCCAGAAGAAACCCACCGATCCTTCAAACCGTTTTTGCAGGTCGTAGCCACTGCACGGCGCACCGAGTAAGGCAGCCAAAATTGCGTGAGATAGAGCCATAGGATCAATGGACTTGACATATTCAATTAGTTGATTATACAGTATTAAACATATTCAATTAATTGAATATTAGCTGAATTGAGTTATAAAAACCCTAAACCGATCGAGAGGATGAATTATGCACGCTTCTGCTTATCAAATTGAGCTTCCAGAATCTCCGGAGGCCGTTGTTTTTGTGAATGGGTTTGTGGCCCGCGATCGGGCTGGCTTACTCTGGATGTGGCGAAAGCTTTTCTGGATCAGAGACAAAACGGCTCAGGCGGAGGGCTGTGTGCAGATCAAATCTGGCATCTGCGGCCCAAATGAGGTGGTGATGGTCAGCTATTGGCGTTCTGAAAAGAGTTTGAAGGCATTCTTTAGGAGCGAGTCTCACCGCCAGATGATGCAGTTTTCTGGCAAAAATCCGAGTAGTCTCTGTTTATATAACGAGACCTATCGCCCTTCGCAGAGCGGAAAATATACCCATGAGGCCCAAGGCATGGCAACTCTCTATGGGGCGTATGGTGTGCCGAGCAGCGATCGTTCTGTGAAGAAAGTTTGAGTGAAATTTACAGGGTCAAACTCAGGTGCTGTGGTTTAGTTAGGGTCTAACACTTTCTCCATCACGTAGTTGATAAATGTCTCGCCTCGACACGTAACCGTTTGAGGTTGAACGATCGCGAAGCCCATCCGAAGAAAAAATGGCTTGGCAGTAATGCTTGCCTCAACGAACAAGCGACTGAGCTTTAGCGCCAGAGCCTTGGACTCGATCGCGGCATAGAGTTGACGACCCACACCACAACGTTGATAGTTTTTGTGACAGTAAAAGCAATCGATGTGACCATTGGCTTCTAACTCGCCAAACCCAGCGATCGTGCCTTGATCGTCTGCCACATAGGTGAAGCGATCGCGACAGACATTCGCCCAATCTCTAAAGTGAATATCATTGGGGGCCCAAGCGCTCACCTGGCTACTTGAGTAGTCGCCAAGGTTCACGGTTCGCACGGTGTCGTGAAACAATTGCGCGACTGGTTCAGCATCTTGAGTTTCAAACAAACGGATTGTGATCACGATCGCGCCTCCGATGATTTTGAGGATGTTTTTGCTGTTGAGATGAGCTTTCAGTCTGGGTCACGAAGTTTTATTAACCGTTTCTATTAACTGTTTCTATTAACCTGGCCACAAAAGACACCACTGAGGCGAGGTTCGACTCCGCTCAACTCACAAAGGGCGCGAGGGTTGAGCGAAGTCGAAACCCGGTTTTAGGCACGAATCAAGGATGTCGGGTTAATATACTGCGTCAGCCTATAGATTTTGGTTTAGAAGGGGTGTGGGGGCTGCGCCCAGCCAGGGGTTCCACCCCTGCACCCCGTCCAAAATCTTAATTTTATGCCCTGACAA
>JAAUOZ010000242.1 GCA_012034655.1 Leptolyngbyaceae cyanobacterium CSU_1_3
TAGAGTGGTTGATTCCCCTGTCCACTAATTCAAATGTACGACAAAAGGAGAACTATTCTGTGAAGATTTCTGAGAGATTGGCGCTACCGCGCCGTCGCTATCCATCCCCACCGCATGGCGGATGGGGTATTCCGCGAGGTTGATAAAAAAAGCGGACAGGCTACAGTTACAGCACAGTTACAATGGTGAACTATTTTGAAATTATGCTGCATTTGCCTGCCAAAAAGGCATCTAAACAGACGGCTTAGAATCTTATGGTGACGATCGATGACCCATTCAACCCAGCGATCTGACTCAATGGATGCAGTGCAGACGCTCACCGGACGCGAACCCCTGATTCAAACGCTGCGAAAAGGACTGCGCCCCGGACAGCGCGAAATCGCCGATTGGCAAAGCGGACGATTGGCCGTCTCTGCCGTCCCCGGATCGGGCAAGTCTTTTGGGATGGCTGTCGCAACGGCCATTGCGATCGCTCGTCATCAACTTCATACACGTCGTCAGTTAGTGGTGGTGACGTTTACGCGATCGGCAGCGGCCAACATCAAAGCAGAAATTCGTAAACAACTAAAGAAGCTGTCTTTGCCTCAAGGTGGGTTTGTCGTTCATACTCTCCACGGGTTGGCATGGTCGATCGCCCGTAGCTACCCAGACCTGTCGGGGTTAAACCCTGATAGCATTCTGGTCACGCCCAATCAAAGCCATCGCCTGATTCGCAACAGTGTCGAACAGTGGATTGGCAACCATCCTCAACACTTTCAGCAATTACTCGAAGGCCGCCAGTTTGATGGCGAAGAAACCGAGCGATTGCGTCGTCAGACCGTTCTTAGAACTGAAGTCTTGCCCGCTTTGGCGGATACGGTCATTCGCGAGGCCAAAAGTTCGGGCTTGACTCCCCTCGATTTGCAAGCCCGAAGCAATCAAAGCGACAATTACACGGTTTTGACGATCGCTGCCGGGCTGTATGAGCAATATCAATCTCAACTGCGGGCGCGAAACTCGATCGACTATGACGAAATGATTTTGGGTGCATTGCGCGTCTTAGAAAATCCGACGGTGCGAGAGCGCTGGCAGACTCAAGTTTTTGCTGTTTTTGAAGACGAGGCACAAGATTCTAGCCCTCTGCAAACCAGGCTATTAGAAATTTTGGCGGCTGATCCCGCGATGCCTGACAAGGCTGACCAGCAAAACCTCGTCCGAGTGGGCGATCCCAACCAGGCGATCAATTCCACCTTTACCCCCGCCGATCCCGTTTTCTTTCGCCAGTTTTGCGAAGAATGCAGTTTCGACGGTCGCCTTGCTGAGATGAATCAAGCCGGACGCAGCAGCCCGATTATTCTAGATGCTGCCAATTTTGTGTTGCATTGGGTCAATGCCAGACAGAAAGCGATCGTCCGAGACCCAGAAGCCGCCGCAATTCGCTTTGCTGAGCCAGAAGCGCCCTTTCGGGAGCAAAAAATCTACCCCGTCGCGGCTGACGATCCGCAGTTGGGTGCAAATCCGTTGCCGTCGGGCCGAGGGTTGGAGATCTATACGCCTGAGGATGTTGACCAAACCGTGGAGATGATTGGGCGGCGCACGATCGACCTTTTTGGGCAAGATCCCAACGCTCAGGCGGCGGTGCTCGTGCGAACCAACGATCAGGGGCAGTTTGTGACCGAGCAGATCAAGCGCTGGCATGGCGAAACCCTGAACGTATTTGATGTGGGGCAGCGCGATCGCCAGTCGCAGATTCCGACGGAGATGTGGTCACTTTTGCAGTTTCTCGATCGTCCCCATTCTCCAGACAATCTCAAAGCTGCGCTGAAGGTGTTGGTCGATCGCCGACTGATCCCCACCCAAGATTTGAATGCATTAGCCACCTTTCCAGAGCAGTTTTTGTATCCCGCGCCCCTCGACCCGCCCCAAACCCCTGCCGTCAAAGAAGCCAGTCGCTATTGTGTGGGTCTGCTAAGTGCCCGTTTGGAGTTGCCGCTCTATCAACTCATTTCTTTTTTGGCCTACACCCTAAACTATGACCACACTGCCCTGGCTACGGCTAATAAACTGTCCGATCGCATTCTGCAACAAACCACCGAAAATTCTCTGGGGGCGATGCTAGAAATTTTGTCGGAGATTGTCACCTCCGAACGATTTGAACCTGTTGAAGCTGAAGAGGACGATCGCTATGTGCGTTCTGGTCAATTGACGGTGATCACGATGCACAAAGCTAAAGGATTAGACTGGGACTATGTTTTCATTCCCTTTCTGCATGAAAATATGATTCCTGGCAGTTTGTATGTGCCTCCCCAGGCAAAGTTTTTAGGAGACTTCACCCTGTCAGAAGTGGCCCGTGCTCAGATTAGGGCGATCGTCCATGACCAACCCATTCCCGATGTCGTTACTGCTTGGGAACGCGCTGGGCATCTCAAAACCGCCGAAGAATTTCGCCTCCTCTATGTCGCCATGACCCGCGCCAAACGGCTGCTGTGGATGTCTGCCGCCCAGCAAGCCCCCTTTAGCTGGAGCAAGCCCGAAAACTTAAGCGATCGTCCCCCTTGTCCGGTGATTCCTGCTCTCAAGGCTAAGTTTCCGCAATGTGTCATCAGAGGGGAGGGATGAGTTTTTGAAAGCCATGATTCGCAGGTTTAGATTAGAATCTGGGGATCTTGCTTCTTGTGGCTCACCTGCTCAAAATTTAGGTTTTGGCAACAGACAGTCAGCTAAACTCGCTACAATAGATCGCTGCTGAGATGCGAAACTACATTTCAAAGTCCCATTTCAAAGTCCTATTCCAAAGTCCCATTTCACTCTCGCGCCTTCATCCTCTCTCGTCTCGTAGTTTGCGGCGCAAGTCTGGGTAGCGTCTGGCGGAGGAACACTGCCAAGCCCCTACCAGAAGGGTGGCAGACTAACCCCGTGTTTCACTAGCGTAGCCGATCGTTCATCCCTCACCCCTTATCCCTCCTATGTCCTTGCCCATTGTTGCTATTATCGGTCGTCCCAATGTGGGCAAGTCTACGGTCGTCAATCGGTTGGCGAAAGTTCAAGACGCGATCGTGTTCGATGAACCCGGTGTCACCCGCGATCGGACTTATAAACCTGCTTTCTGGAACGATCGTGACTTCTTGGTGGTCGATACGGGCGGGTTAGTGTTTGACGACGACACCGAATTTTTGCCCCTGATTCGTGAACAGGCAATGGCCGCCCTGGCAGAATCAAGCGCTGCTATCTTTGTCGTCGATGGCAAACAAGGATTGACCACTGCCGACGAAGAAATCGCCCTTTGGCTGCGCCAGCAGACCGTCCCCGTGGTGCTGGCGGTGAATAAATGTGAGTCGCTAGATCATGGGATCATTCAGGCTGCCGAGTTTTGGGCGCTGGGTTTGGGCGAGCCGTTTGCGATGTCGGGCATTCACGGCAACGGCACAGGTGAAGTGTTGGATCAAATAGTGGGCTTCTTGCCGCCGACCGATCAGGTAGAAGACACTCCCGAAGTGCGCGTCGCGATCGCGGGCCGGCCCAATGTGGGCAAGTCCAGTTTGTTGAATGCGTTTGTGGGTGAAAAGCGATCGATCGTCAGTCCGATTTCTGGCACGACCCGCGACGCGATCGACATGCTAGTCGAACGGGACGAAAAGAAGTATCGCCTGATCGACACAGCCGGAATTCGCAAAAAAAAGAACGTTGAATACGGCCCCGAATTCTTTGGCATTAACCGAGCCTTCAAAGCGATCGATCGTTCAGATGTGGTGTTGTTGGTGATCGATGCCCTAGATGGCGTGACCGATCAAGACCAAAAACTAGCGGGACGCATTGCCGATGAAGGTCGCGCCTGCATTGTCGTGGTCAACAAGTGGGATGCGATCGAAAAAGACTCCGACACCATTTACGAATACGAAAAACTGGTTCGTGCTCGGCTGCACTACATGGAGTGGGCAGAGATTATTTTTATCAGCGCCGAAACTGGGCAGCGCGTCGAGAAGATTTTTGACATGATTGACATCGCCGCCGAACAGCACAAGCGCCGAGTTAGCACCTCGGTGATCAACGAAGTGATCGAAGATGGAGTCAGATGGCATTCGCCGCCCACCACGCGCCAAGGTCGCCAGGGCAGAATCTACTATGGCACTCAGGTCAGCAGCAAACCGCCGACGATCGCTCTTTTCGTCAACGACCCTGCCCTCCTCAACGACAACTATCGCCGCTACATTGAGCGTCAATTCCGTCAATCTCTCGGCTTCCAAGGAACGCCACTACGCTTGCTGTGGCGCGGCAAGAAGATGCGAGCACATGGAGCGAGGCAGTCTCAACCGAGCCACGAAAGTTTAGGCACAGGGATATAAATTAAGAGTGGAGCAGGCTCCAACGTCCCTCTAATTTTCTCTTCAATGACAATGAAACCACTTTGCCTTCTTCTCCCAGAGGGAGGTTGGGGTGATGGCGGTTCTGGTAAGGGGTGTGCATGAACATAAAAGACCAGTGAGTCGAAATCTGGCTGGTGATCCATGATTCACTCGCAGATCCCTTACCCTCCATCCTCCTTCTCTGCCCTATGGATCTACTACGATCGCTCCCCCTCGGTCTTTATCTCGAACAGCCAATCACCTGGCTACATCACCTTGATCCACGGGTGAAGCTGGTGTGGCTGATGAGCTTTTTGGCGGCTCCATTGTTAGGTAGCCCTGAGTGGCGGATTTTTCTAGTCGTGCTGCTGGTGTTGTTGACGTTGACAGCAATGATCCCGCTGCGGGTGTGGAAACAACAGATGGGGTGGCTCTTGCTGTTTGGGTTGTATGTGTTTTCGTTGGTGGCGATCGCTCCAGATGGGTTAAATGCCGCTCCTCGTCCACGGCTGCCAGAAAATGAACTGGCCTTTGTGCAACAAGCGGACACTCTGCCCAAACCTGCGCCGCCTCGTCCTTGGTATAACCCCTTTAGTTCTGAATCGAAGTCTCCTGCTCAAGCCGCGGCTCAAGCGCTCAAACGTCCTGATTTGCCTCAACCTACGTCTTATCGCTACGTGGTGTTTCAGCGGGGACCCTTGACCGTGACGCGTCGATCGCTCAATCTCGCCATTACAGTCAGTACTTTGCTGTTTACGCTGATTTACAGCACCAATCTCTATCTGCTCACCACTGCCCCCGAAGAAATCACCGCAGGCATTGAGGATTTGATGAATCCGCTGCGGCGATTGCGGTTGCCTGTGACGGAGATTGCGTTGACGTTGACGCTCTCGTTGCGGTTCATTCCCTTAGTGTTAGAAGAGTTTCAGAACTTGGTGCGATCGGTGAGAACTCGTGCCATCGACTGGAAGAAACTTGGGTTTCGTCGAGGGGTACAGGTTTGGATGCTAGTCGCCGAACGGTTGCTAGAAAACTTGCTGCTGCGGGCAGAGCAGATTGCCAGCGCGATGAAAGTGCGCGGCTTTACCAGCCCCGATCGCCACCGAGTTGAGTGGCATCAGCTACGACTCAAACGATTTGACTGGGTGGCTTTGGCAATGGTGGGCGTGTTGTGGGTTGCTAGGTTTGTCTGGGGATGAGGGATAAGGGATGAACCGGACTCTAGCGCCCTCTCCCAGATTGGGAGAGGACTGGAGTGAGGGCGAGACAACCCGATTGAGAACCCGGTGATACTTCTGAAACTGAGGCTCAGTGGTTAAGTCCATCGTTCGCAAAACAGCGCTGACTGTCTGCTTTCCAGGTGCTAAAATAGCACCGACCAGCAGCACTAGTGCTGATTTCCAGACGAGTTTGGAAAATAAGGGAGCAAACATTAACAGCAGGGGCTGAAAGTCTTTCGGTAGCCAATTCATCAGGAATAACCAAACAACTCTTTCCTGATCTTGCTACCTTTCCTACTCCAAAATGGATAAAGTCGAGTTTGCGGTCAATTCCCTGAAGATAATTGACCGCAAACTCGATCGCCTACTGTAAGGGCATGGCCTTACGTTGCGTGACACAACGCCGTTCCCTTACCAGGGGTAGCATTTTGGTCAAAAATCGCCTAGCAGAGATTTAGAGGAGACTTTTTATGCGGCCCCGCCAAAACGTCAGTGACATCTTTTCGACGTTTCTGCAATGGGCGGGCGATGCCTTCGGTGGGTGGGCGATCGATACCCGGTTGCGGCGCAGTATGCAGAGTTGCCTCGATCGCGTGGCAGATGCAAATGTGGAAAATTTTTGGGCGCTCTATTGGCATCGGTGCTGGCAAGAAGGTCAACCCTCAACCCTCAAAACTCTCGCTGAGGGGCATTTGTCTGCCTATTTGCAAGAATCTTGCTATTGGAGCGCTCAAAAGACAATTGCACGGTTGACAAATTCACAGTTTAGCCAGTCCGATTGTTTTCAGGCGGCGATCGTCGAGGTTCCCAAAATTCTTAAGGCCTGTAACCCCGATCAGCGTGCCAGCCTCAAAACCTATGCCAACACTGCGTTTGGCAATATTATTCGGGATTACTTACGGCAACGGCGAGAGATCGACTTTTGCAACGATTGGGGATTGCTGCTCAAGCTTAGCCGTAAACG
The DNA here is from genome assembly GCA_012034655.1 of Leptolyngbyaceae cyanobacterium CSU_1_3. Lineage (GTDB taxonomy): Bacteria > Cyanobacteriota > Cyanobacteriia > Leptolyngbyales > Leptolyngbyaceae > JAAUOZ01. Next base: position 6,507 of record JAAUOZ010000242.1, read on the forward strand.
CCTAATAGAATCGCTCGAACATGCCGGAATGAATGCTGAGACAATTGATTCTTATGTGGCCGCATGGACATGTTTTACAGCGATTTATATTCCAACAAAATCACCGGGGTTACGTCAAAGTTCTCCCCCCGATCGCGACACCTGGAACACGATCGCAACCCTTTATAACCGCAAAAACCCGTCAGCCACGCCAGAAACATTGGAGCGCTGGTTGATCTTTTGTGCCCATCGATCGCGGGCTTATCTCTATCCGGCGGTGACATCGCTCAATCTGCCAAAATCATTGGAACAGTCGGGCGAACGGCAAGATGATTTGTCCGATCCGGCTCCCGATTTGCTGACGGAATTGATCGCTCAAGAAGAAGCGCACGATCGCCAGACTCAGCAGGATCAAATCAACACCATTTTGGTGGAAAGTTTGGATCGGCTTGATCCATCCGCTCAGGAGCTTTTGTCGCTCTACTATCGATCGGGCTTGACGCAACAGCAGATTGCTCAACGGTTGAACATTCCGCAATATACCGTCTCCCGCAGGCTGTCGAAAGCACGAGAAACTTTATTGCTAGCATTGACTCGTTGGAGCCAAGAAACCCTGCATATTTCGCCCACCTCTAACGTGGTTAAACATATCAGTACGGTGTTAGAAGAATGGCTAGAAAGACACTTAAAAAACAGTTAGAAACGGATCGAAAATCGGTTAGATGGTTAATTTTGATTGCTTAAAATGACGTGAATTCAACGCCGCTAACAGTGCCCTCATCCGCCCAGCCTTCTGCTCACCAAAGAGAAGAAAGCCCGCGCGTCAGGCTTTGAAATCCCTCGCCCTGGGGAGAAGGGTTGAGGGCAGTTCTGGGAACTTGCACATCGTGTAATGATATCAATTTAAAAAATGCGATCGAGACTGCTTCAGACCCTTCCTTCCCGGAGGGTTCTAGACTCTAAAATCGCAACTCTAACGCCCAAAATAGTATGACTAGTAGCACTTAGCTGAAATCCACCCACTCT
>JAAUOZ010000243.1 GCA_012034655.1 Leptolyngbyaceae cyanobacterium CSU_1_3
ACCACGAACAATTTCCGGAGTCTTATTTCGTAACCATTCAGTTAAATGCTCTGGCGAGTCATTATGGTCAGCCCCGCACAAATCTATGATTGAGCGACGTAATATATTGCAACTGATTTCGGCATCGCCGGGGGTAGCTTGTCGTATCAGCATGGTGATTGGTCTCGCAACATAACGTTCTGGCTGAGCGGCTGTAAACAACCTTTGTAGCACGACCTGCCGCGCATGACTGCTTATAACTGTATCCAATATCTTGAAATCATCACTCCCGAAACGTTTGATATCAATTGATTTTCCAGTACACCACCATTCTTTTCAATAACACGCACTGAAGAGACATTGTCAGTATCACAGGTAATCAGGATGCGAGAGAGTCCAATATTGTATGCTGCACTAAGAGTTAGCTCAAGCAGACAGGTTCCGTAACCTTTGCCACGCTCTGATGGGCGAACAAAATAACCAATATGCCCACCATGATGCTCAAGAGTTGACGTTAACTGATGACGCAGATGACTTTTGCCAATTAGATAGTTGTTGTCTTTAACAAGCCACAGTGTTGTTTGTGGAACCATCCCTTCTAGCAATTCTACGCCCATTTCCATACCTAATAGGCGCTGAGTATACTCATCAAAATTGTCATGAATTTGTTCCAGATCAGCCTGAAATCGATACTCACCTGCGGCATGAAAATCCTCCACAAGCGATAAAAATGATTGCCTGTGTTTCGGTGAAAGCTTAATTAACGATAGATTTGCCAACATCAATGAATTAGACCAATTTACTCTGTACTGTCTATCGCAATCTAAAATGCGACTTCTCGACGGTTTTGCTTTACCTTGACTCTCAATAATAACCGACATGGTTTCGGTTGCGTCTCCACCGAGGACTGAGCGGCATAACGACCCAAATCAGCGGCAATCGATATTCTTAACCTCAACAAAGGACTTATTTTGTCCGCTGCATTTGAGTGGTTAGATGGCTTTGCAACGCACCTTACAGGATGGGCAAACTCACTAATTGTTGATCAAAGAGCGATTAATAGCGGATTCAGATGACTTGCGGCTTAGGAAGTGATGTCGCAAAGAAAACAAGTTCGGTTATTGCGTGGACATCATGAGATTCTCCGCAGTCCATCCAAAAAGCGTCCCCTACGTTCAATGTTTGATCTCCAAATATGCCGGTTCCGGCAATCAAGTAGCCGTGTTCCCCAGTTGAATGATCATGGACGGGCATGTTTGTCCCAGCATTCAGACGAAACAGAGCAGCACCACCGCCGGTCGGATACCGATGCAGGTCACTGACGAACACGCCGGAATAAATCTCCTTCCAAGTTCGATTTTTAACTTCAAAGTATTTTGCCATCTCGTCCAACCCCGTTTTCACCCAACGATTGTGGTCAGCGCCTGCAACTAAACCCAATTGTCCTACGAGCTTGAACCTTCAGTCCGATGCATTGCTGGGTTAGCCGGGTATCATCACTGATCGTCTCATTCTACTTTGCCTATCTCTCTAACCAATCACCCCTCAATTACTGCCTCAACCCAAACATTCTGGGGTTGCTTCTAACCAACTCACCCACTGCAATGACGAGTGTAATACCTTTATGCGGAGCCAGCTAACGTTCCGCTTCACCCGCCGCTAGTAAACTTTCGTTCTTAACCAACCAACTCGATACGGTCGGTGTGAAGGCGGATTGTTAGACCGCGCTATCTTTGCGAAGTTCAACATACCCATCCTCAGCCACCTGTATTGTTAACTGATAACCCTCCATCAATGACATCCCCACGAGTGGATCTGAATCAGCTTCATCTACCGGAATTGTCCGTAACTCTCCATCCCAGACCACAACTGCCTCGTAAACATTGAACACACATTCACTACCATCTCCCAGAATTGCCCGACCTCTCCTTTTCCATCTCAAGTTCAACTCGGCGATCGCATCTGGCGGCAGCGACAGCCAGCCGTTGAACCCTGTATCTACGATCGCCTCTTGTGTAAACACCTCGCCATCAGCACGACGAATTGACAACGGGATGATCGGCTCAAAGTCTGCATTCACGATTCCGGTAATCATGCAGTTCTCCGAGTCCGCCCACCAAACCGCCGAACCGTGACGAGAACCCACGCGAACGATCCAGATCTGAGATCGGGATAACGAGCCTCTAGGCGATCGCAAGCCGCAATTTCACTCGCATCAACCTCAAAGGCTCCGGTTTCAATATCGATCGCCACAATTTTGCCATGATTGCCCTCTTCGACTTGAGATCGCACCTGAGATTCATAAATCTCATCGCCTCGTCGCGCAAACTCTTCCTTGCTGTAACGGGGTTGTCGAACAGCCATAGATTTGATCTCACTTAATTTTTCCTCTATTCTAGCTGAGCAGTCGAGCGACAAAAATGTGAGAATTATTTCGAGAGCAAACTCCCACAAACTAACAACTAGGATTTGGGTGATAATCGAATATCTTGTAATGGTCTAGCAGTAGAAATGTCTATCAATTTATCAAACATTTCATAGCCATCTGCTTCAACACGTATTAAGATCTTATTTCCAGAGCTTTGAAATGAAAACTCAAACACACCCTCTGAATCTGTAAATGCAGTCAGTGGAATACCAGTTGCTTCCAGGCTTACTTTTGCTCTAGAAATCCAAGCACCAGTTTTAGCATTTAGAACTCGCCCAGTTACTGTTCGTTGAGATGATGGTGTACGAGTCAACCAACCAACCAATGAATGAATGAATGAATGAATGAATGAATGAATGAATGCTCTAACAAGCTCTGGATTGAGAATTGCAACAATAATTGAGGCAGTTGCAGTAATCACGGCAGCTACGATAGGAAGCCACCATCTATCACCGTTGTCAGGAGAAGGTGTGGGAGAACCTGTCGGTCTAGAAGTTTCTGTGGTAGTTGGTGTAGGAATGTTTGTAGGAGGCAGAGTAGCTGTATTAAGTAGCTGGGTGCAATTAAAGATAACATCTGCGTAGGTTGGGTTTCGTGCCTCAACCCAACGCCCGCATGGGTTACGCTAACGCTAACCCATCCTACGTTTAAATCAGCCCACCTACTTACCTTCTTCAAATTGTTGTATTTTTTCTCTAGCCTTCGCTAGTTTTGATGTCTTATCCCTTAAATCCACTAAAACTTTGTTGTCGATGATTCCTAGCCATTTGCCAGCATCTTCCTTCCTAACCGCAATAGCATAATTTTCTAAACCCAAATAAGGCAGATGACTTTCTTGCAATGGAGAGAGAAACTCCTTAGAAGGAAAAACCACGAATTCTTCTGGATATGCATTTTTATAGGGTTGTCTATACCTTTGATAATACGGCTGATTCCTATACTTTGTCAGGGCATAAAATTAAAGATTTTGGACGGGGTGCAGGGGTGAAACCCCTGGCTGGGCGCAGCCCCACACCCTTCCTAAACCAAAATCTATAGGCTGACGCAGTATATCTCCTTCCTCATTAACTCCCTCTTAATAAACGGAATCTCATTGGCATAAGCCACATGAGCAAAAGCCGTGGTTTCCATATCCACCGACAACGCGCGAATCGTCTTGAACACATACCGCCTGTAGTCAGGATTCGCCAAAAATGCTGGGCCAGAAATGCCGCGCCCGCCGCGTCGAATCTGCGGCTGAACCGCCACACACAACGATGGCAACTTGGGGCCACAACGATCGAGGGGAGGTGCGATCGTCTTTGCCACTGCCAACATCTCTGGATCGGCTTTGTAGTCAAACTTAAACTCGCCCTCTGGGAAGTTAGAGTTGTTGCGTACAAAGGTGTCGCGCATAAACAGACCCGTGCCCACCGCTCCGTTAGGGGTCGGAATCTGATAGTCAGAATTGGGTTGATTTGTAAACTGAGAAAGCTTCAACCCCAAACAGGATAGGTCTCCGGGCGTTCCACAAGGGGCCGGCACGTCACGGTTGGCACTCCAATATACTTCGAGCGGCTGTGCCCACCGACTAGGAATCAGCACATCCCCCACTTTGTAGTCGGGGTTTACCCCTGCTGATATAGAGTGGCCCCAACAGAATGAAATTGCCTTAACCCAAATCAATTTCCCAGACTTTAACAGCCCGTCAATCATGATTTGAGAGACCACCACTAGGCGGTAGGGAAGAGGTCGAGGGCGTGGGGGAATGATCTAAAATGCCTGATATGCGAAGATCTCAGCTATTTTAGGCACATTTAGCGATCGCTTCTTTGCCATGTTGCCGTAGCAAGTCCATGAGTTCGTCGCGGTAGTCGTGAAAAGTGGTGTGACGCTTGATCAGGGGGCTGCGGTCTGACAGGTTAATCGTCATCACCTTGCGAACTGTACCCGGACGTGCGCCCAAGGCATAGATGCGATTTGACAAAAAACCGCCTCTTCGACATCGTGGGTAATCATAAAAATTGTGATGCCTGTGCGCTTCCAGAGATCTAGCATAAAGCTGTGCATCGCTTCTTTGGTGTGAATATCTAGCGCCCCAAAGGGTTCATCCATTAATAAAATTTTTGGTTCAGATACTAGGGCCCGCGCGATCGCTGCCCGTTGTTTCATCCCGCCCGAAAGCTCGCTGGGCAGAGCCTTTGAGAAGTCCGTCAAACCTACCACACTCAGGTAATAGCTAGACTGTTCACGTCGTTCTTTTTTGGGTACACCCTGCATTTTTAGCCCAAATTCGGCATTCTCTTGCACCGTCATCCAGGGATAGAGGGTGTAGTGCTGAAAGACCATGCCTCGATCGGGCCCTGGGCCAGTCACCCGTTTGCCGTCAATTTTCACATCGCCTGAGGTGGGCCGATCCAGTCCAGCAATTTGTCTGAGTAAGGTAGATTTTCCTGACCCAGAAGCTCCGACTGCACAAATAAATTCACCTTGCTCAATATCAATGTTGATATCTTTCAAGACTGCCAGTGATCCGGCTTTCGTCTCAAAATTTTTATTCAGGTTCGTGATTTTCAAAAACATAGAAAGTCCTCTGGGAGAATAAACATTTTGGAAGCAAGTTATTAACGCTTTTGGGAAGCCCACTTACAGGTGACTCGCATCAAATATTGAAACAATAAGTCAAACACTAGACCGATCACCCCGATGACAATCAAGCCGACAAAAATTTCATCGGTTTTTAGAAAGCGTCCCGCTACGCTAATCCGACGACCCAGCCCTTCTGTTGCCGCAATTAATTCGGAGACAATCACCAGTTGCCAAGCCGCGGCTAGATTGATTCGACAGGCATCCAAAATGCCCGGCAGGACATGGGGCAAAATCACCTGGGTTAGTGTCGTCCTCCGGTTTCCGCCCAGAATATAAGTCGCCTCAATTAGATCCTTGGGGACAAACTTCACCGTGTCCATCACCATCAGTGAATTGAAGAAAAACACGCCAATAAAAATCAGCATAATCTTCGGTTCTTCCCCAATTCCTAGGTACAAAATCAACAAAGGAATAAAAGCGGGTGCAGGCATGTAGCGCATCAGCCCAAATAGCGGTTCTAGCAGCGCTCGAATGCTAGAAAAACTGCCCATCAGCACGCCCACCGGAATCGAGCAAAGCGCCGCCAACAGGAAGCCCACCCCAACTCGCCACAGACTCGCCACGGTATCTTTGAGGAGTTCGCGTGTGCCCCACAATCGCCCAAAGGCTTCAATCACCTGGGCAGGAGACGGCAGAAACCGGGGATCGATCGCTCCCCAAGTGGTCGCTGCCCACCACACGACTAGCGGAATCGCCACCGAGGCCACCGTCAGCCCCGAATAAAGCGGTTTAGGAATATCTTCTGCCAGTCGCCAAAATACGGTCGGCTGCATTGGCTTGGGCTTCATACGAGACTGAATCGATCGAAATGTAGGGCCGTCCTTCATGATTGCTATCTAAATTAAGAAAGGACAATTAGCTTTGAGTGGGGCTACGTTTGGCTTGTTCTTGGGCGATCGCTTTCACAAAACGATCGTCAAATAGCAGCGTGGTATTGGGTTTGGTTTTAGACAACCCGACATCGATCAAAAATTGGCTCATTTCATTAGCTGCATAGAGCAGAGAAGTCATGGTGTTGCCTGGTTGAAAGGCTTTCAGGTTTTCTTCTAAACTAAAAAGGCGCGTTCCATCTGCATATTGTTTATATTCTTCTAGGGGCACGCCTGCCCGCTTGGCCATGATTTCGTAGGCAGAGTCCTGATTGGTTTTGAGATAGTCTAGGGTCGCAAACCAGGCATTGACAAGCGCTTGCACTTTGTCTGGATGTTGGTAAATAAATTTGCGATTGACTACTAAGTGGTCAGAAATTGCACCGGGAAAATCTTTGGAGCTAAAGAGTTCTTGGCTGCCTGGGCGTTTTAATGCCTGAGTGGTAAAGGGGGCAAACACTGCACAGGCATCCACCTGCCCTGCCGCAAAAGCTGCTGCTGCTTTGCCCGTTTCTAGGGGCACAAATTGAATATCTTGGGGAGTCATGCCTGCTTTTTTTAACCCCAATAGCAATAGAAAGTGATCGACCGTGCCTTCTTCGGCGGCCACTTTTTTGCCCTTGAGATCAGCCACAGTTTTGATTTCGCCCCGAACAATGACTTTATCGTTGCCGGTCGAGTTGTCGTTGACCAGCACCACTACTTGATCTGCGCCCCCCGCTACTGAACTGACCGTGTCACCTAAGGTTTGGCTATTGGCATCAATTTGCCCAGCGGTGAGGGTGCTGATCGATTCTAAATAGCCATCAAACCACTTCAGCGTTACTGGCGCATCATTGGCTTTGAAGATGCCCCGATCGAGGGCAACCTGCCAGGGAAACCAGCCGGGCCAGGCGCTAAATCCCAGATCGATCGTCTCAAGTCCGGTGGTGGCTGCCTGGGCTGATTCAGTTTCGGTGGTGGTTTGGATGAAGGTAGCCGGGTTGGTGCAGCCCACTATTAGCGTCAGGGAGACGCAAAATAAGAGGCAAACTGTGAGCAGTGATCGAGCTTTCATGGGCGCTTGAGGTTGAGAGGACAGACAGATATGGCAAAACCCGGCAGGAATGCTTCGGCGATCGCTCGCTGAAATTTCCTCCCGGGCTTTTCTCCCGCCGTGTAGCAAATTAGCTAGACCATTGACTAAGGCTGCTAATTTACCGACTTCTCTCGGACCAGGCATCTCGCGCTTGCAAGATCGGAACCCTAGAAGTCCAATAAATTTTTAACTAGATTGACTATCTAGACTGAAAATCAGTAGATCAAATCGTTTGAACTAGATCTATTTTGAACTAGATCTATGTGGGTTGATTTTGCACCACCAGCACGTTAGCAATGACTTGAGAGATGATTTGTATTCAAGGCTACGATCGTCTTGTCAAATTTCTTGAAGGTACAAATTCAGGTAAACTCAAGTAAATTCAAGTAAATTTAACGTAATGTGCAACTTTCCCGATCTCCCTCACCCTAAATCCCTCTCCCAAGCAGAGAGAGGGACTTTGAACCATTCTTGCTCCCCTTCTCCCAGGGCAGGAGAAGGGGCTGGGGATGAG
>JAAUOZ010000244.1 GCA_012034655.1 Leptolyngbyaceae cyanobacterium CSU_1_3
TCTATTAGACCGATGAAACAGGGGGATTGCAAAAAAGGTAAACGCACTGATGATGTGAAACGACAGTACATCGGCAATGTGGGCAAAAAGGGGAATGGCATCGTGTCGGTCACTGCCTACAGACTGTTGCAAGGGATGATTTTGCCTTTGTCATTTGAAGTGTACAAACCTCGTGAACATCTCAAAGAGGGGGATAACTATCTGAGCAACCCCCAAATTGCTGCTGGGATGATCCGACACCCACCTGGCGATGGCGGGCACAAACCCAGACTTGCCTTGCGCGGCTTTCTCTTGTTTGGACGGTTTCGTGGAGCGCTCAAATCGAATCTTTCGCATGATGCCGCGATACACCTTTTCCAACTCCTGCGTGAGATGGTCTGGATGATAGCCGTGGTCGAGCAAAATCGTGACCTTGGGGATGTTCATCGGTTTGGAGCGGAAATAGTCGATGTTGCGCGTTAACATCTCCAAGAGTCCCGCATCATCCGTCCCATTCGCCTGGGTGCAGTGGGTAAAGAACGGGAAGCCAAACGTATCGACTGCCAGATGCCGTTTGATGCCATTGGTGGCTTTATAGAAGCAGAACCCTTTCGACTCGATACTGGCATTGCAAGTATTCTGCACCGCTTGTGAGTCAATGATGATCAACGTCGTCCATTTGGCTTTTTTTTACGCCTTGTCGCACTTGTCCATGCAGGACACCCATGAGGTTCTCGATAGTCCCTGCCTCGTGCCACTGTTTGTAGTGCCAATACACTGTGGAGTACGACAGCAAGTCTTTGGGTAAGTCTTCCCAGTTGCAGCCATTCTTCAGTTGATAGAAGATACCATCGAGAATCTCTCCTAGACTCCAGTTCATCGGTCGAGTGCGTTTCTTCTGGGGCAGGATCTCCGCCAGTAAGGGGTCTAGGAGTTCACATTCTGCGTCGGTTAGGCTGCTAGAGTATGGCATGGCAACGGAATTAGAGGTCGGCAATGACCTTACTGCATTCCAGCAAAAGATGTCAAATGGGTTCTATAAGACAACTAGGAATCAGCGAGCGATCGCAAAGACGCTACAATAAAATCGCTTTGATATAGAAGAAACCTTTTCTGACTAATTGTCCAGACAATTTAGACCTTGTTGTAAATGCCAGACAGACTAAGGTGATGGTGACATGGGTAATCCCCTGGCGATCGCAGCTGTTACTACAACTCTGCACAGCCTGATTTTCCTAGGCGTTCGGGAAGAATTAGGGAGCGGTAGTATTACCGCCCTTCCCCTTGATAAAGCGCGGAGTAATCGTGAAGGGAATCAGGTCAACTTATTTCTCTATCACATCATGCCTAACCCGGCTTGGCGGAATGAGCGGTCGATGCGCGGGAAATTTCCTCAGGCGGGGAAATCACCTTTAGCCCTGGATTTATTTTATTTGCTGACGATTTATGGACAAAATGACAGCGAAACCAAAAGCCATCGTTTATTAGGGTCAGTTCTGTCAATTCTGTACGATCATTCCACCTTGAGTCGTACCGAGATCGAAGCAGCAACGGAAATTGAATTGCCAGATAGCGACTTACATCGGCAAATTGAACAAATTACCATTACCCCAGAGCATTTGGCCTTTGAAGAGATCTCGCAACTGTGGCGCGGATTTCAGGCACAGTATCGGGTTTCTGTTGCCTATAAGGTGTCTGTGGTCATGATCGATAGTACCCTACTACCCCAGTCTGCCCTACCGGTCCTCTCACGCAATGGGGAGACGCAAGGAGCGACAGTTTATCCCGGCTTAGCTCCAACCTTGCAAGGCATCCGCTTGCCCCATCGTCAAGCCAGTGCCCAGTTCGGCGATATCATCGCCTTAAATGGGTCTCATCTGGACAGTCGGAATCTGACGGTTCAATTTCACAATGTTCGTTTGGGTCATACCCTGAAGCTGACACCATTACCTGAGCAGACAGAGACTCAACTGCAAGTCCGGCTGCCTAGCCCAGCCGATCCTGCTAGGGCGATTGCCCAATGGTGGGCTGGGTTTTATCGTCTCTCTGTGGTCGTCCAACGTCCTGATTATGAGTGGACGACCAATGAGTTGCCCTTAGCCCTAGCGCCCCAAGTCCTCAGCATTACGCCCCAGGAGGTGCCCCCAGGTCGCAGTGTATTAACGTTGACTTGCTGGCCGCAGATTCGACCAGAGCAACAGGTTGTTTTGTTAATGGGCGATCGCGGAATAGCCCTCCAAGATTTGTCATCGCCAACGGATCTGACCGCGCCTTCTACACTGACTTTTCAGCTTAAAGATATGCAGCCCGGTTTGTATGTTGTCCGATTGCGGGTGGATGGGGTAGACAGTATTCCCATTGATTTTGCCAGTACACCGCTCCAATTTGCCGAAAATCAGACGCTGAGGGTGACGGGATAATGGATCATGCCCAATGGCAGCAAGAAAATTCTCGGTATCTGTCCTTGGCGATCGCCTGGTTACGACTACGGCTGCAACGGCTCATCCCCGATTCGACGATAACCGAAACAGAGATTGCCGACGCGGAAACCCTGATGCTAGAAGCCGAAGCGCTAGAGCCTCCCCCAGCCTTAATCGCCTTGAGTTCAATCTTAGAGTTGACGCGGTTTGAGCAGTCCCTGCTGCTGCTGTGTGCAGCAATGGAGCTGGACACAGAAATCGCCAGTTTCTGCGCCAAAATCCAGGCGAGTCGCAGCCCTATCCCACCTATGCTTTAGCCTTAGGACTGTTTGATCATCCCATTTGGGATGTGGTGTCGCCAGAGCGCCCCTTACGCTCTTGGCGATTGATTGAGATCCATCAGTCGGGGGTGCAGCCCTTGATTGTCAGTCCGATCAAAGCAGATGAACGGATCGTGAATTACATTAGGGGGTTGAATTATCTGGACGATCGCTTGAGTTTTCTGCTATCCCCCTTGTCGATGCCAGTCTTAGGGGAGAATCTCGATGATTCCCTGGCTCCTTCCCAGCGACAGGTTGTGGCAACGATTGCCCATCACTTACAGGCCGCTACGCACTGGAATGTCCTACCCATTGTGCAACTGTTAGGGAGCGATCTCGTCAGCAAGCAACGAGTGGCCTTGTCGCTGGCGGAAGGGTTTGATATTTCCCTATACCGGATCCGGGTGGAGCTATTACCCACCCATGGGTCTGATCTCGAAACCCTGATCCGCATCTGGCAACGAGAAATGCAGTTGTTTCCAGTGGCGTTGTATCTGGATGGGCAGGCGATGGACGGGAATAATTCGACAAATAGTTCGGCGATCGCATTGCAAGTCTTTCTTGACAATGTCCATGGGTTATTTTTTCTGGATGTGCAGGATCAAAGTTGGCCGCTGGATCAACCGACAATCTCGTTTGAGGTGGCAAAACCAACATCTGTGGAACAATTACAGGTCTGGAAGCAGGTCTTTGGTACATCATTTAGCGATAACGCCACTCAGTTATCCAGTCAGTTCAATCTCAATTTGGCCGATATTCAGCAAATTGCCGCATCGGTGCAGGCTGAGATGGCTCAGATCTCTCTACCAGAAGAAAAAGGGAGGGGAAATCAGCACAGATGAACTTGAAGGATGGAGAATGGGGCGATCGCCTCTGGGGTGCTTGCTTAGTACGTACCCGTCCGCGTCTAGATGCCCTGGCTCAACGGCTGGAGACGAAAGCGACCTGGGATGACATTGTGTTGCCGGAGGAAGAGACCAATCTGTTGCGCCAGATTGCAGCTCAGGTGCGGTACCGGAGTACAGTTTATGACGAATGGGGATTCCGCGATCGAATGAATCGGGGGTTGGGGGTGAATACGCTGTTTGCGGGAGAGAGTGGTACGGGAAAAACGATGGCAGCGGAGGTGATTGCTAATGAGTTGCGGTTGAATCTCTACCGGATCGATTTATCGGCGGTGGTGAGTAAGTACATTGGCGAGACGGAAAAGAATCTGCGACGGCTATTTGATGCGGCTGAAGATGGAGGCGCAATCCTATTTTTTGATGAGGCGGATGCGTTGTTTGGTAAACGGAGCGAGGTACGGGATAGTCACGATCGCTATGCGAACATTGAGGTGAACTATCTATTACAGCGCATTGAAGCCTATCGGGGACTAGCTATTTTGGCAACAAACTTGAAAGGATCGATGGATAGTGCCTTTATGCGTCGGCTACGCTTCATTATTAACTTTCCGTTCCCCTCATTAGAGTCGCGGAAGGAAATGTGGCAAAAGGTGTTTCCGCCGCAAATGCCTATTGCAGAATTAGATTACGACCATTTAGCTCGGCTCAGTTTAACAGGAGGCAGTATTCATACCATTGCCATAAATGCAGCATTTCTCGCGGCAAAGGAACATACCGACCTTGCAATGCCTCACTTGTTGAAAACTGCACGAGCTGAGTTTCGGAAGTTGGAGCGATCGATCTATGAAGGGGATTTTAACTGGCAGACATCAGACAACACAGGACTAACAGTTTGAATTAGATTAGAAGCGATCAGAAGTAGTTATTGAGGAGAAGCTAACCCATGACCCACGAGGATCTACGCCAACACATGCAACCTGCCAAGAGAAAGACTACTCCGATCAAAGCTAATCTCCATCACAGAGCAATCTACAGCATACCAGAGCCAGAGAGAAAAGACGAAATCATGGGTTCCAATACAGCAGACTGTGAAAGCTACACTTATAAATGTTTCAGCCATATACCTCTGTTAGAAGATACTCAGCCCACAATTCAACAAAAGGAAAGTTGTCATTCGGAATATGAAGCGACTCAAGTAGACACTAACCATCCTACAGTTGATCAACCTAACCCGTCAGAGCCACAAGGGCAACCCGCAGCAAACAGAAGTGGAGGAAGATGGAGTAGTCGCAAGCAAAAGGTATATCCACGAAAGAGTTTTAGTGGTGCTGTAGTACAGCGAATGGAACTAGTGAGACCAAAGCACGAGGGAGAGGTCAGCAAAGAAGTCGAAATATTAGGCGAGGTGAAGTACGGACTATTCAAAGGATATGTGGCATATAATGCTAAAAACCACACTGTAGTACTCATTTCAGGAGGCATGGCCTTAGCGCATATCGAAATCCAGGAGCATAGTAAAGACAAATCTATTTCGTTGCACACAGGTACCGACAAAGGCGAAGCAGGAGGTCAAGGATACATGCTGGCGATGTTTCCCTATACGCTCGAAATAGTAAAAAAACATTTCAGTAATTATGATAAGATTTGCATGAATCCCTCTATGGGAGCAGCAACAAAAGGATTGATAAGCATCTTAGCCAAAATCAGGAAGGCTATAGCTACCCAGAGAGAAGAAGACACCTCCAAGGCTGATGTATGGCTGGGGATTGCAGAGGATTTGAGACAGCAAAGAAAAGAGAAAACACCGAAGAAGTCAGTCTTTAGCTTTTTGGAGAAGAAGCCAAAGAAGAAAGATGCGCAGGCATGGGATAGCGAAATGATGTTGGAAAGCGCGCAGGAGCTGATGGCGCTTCAGGAGCTAGAGAAGGAAGAATCGACGGGACTAAGCATCTCTGGCTGGGGTGCTGGGGAGAGGAGTGGCATAATAGTAGGAGACGCTGCGGAGGAAATTCCAAAAACAACTGGACAGGAATGGTATATAGGTGCAAAGGAGATGGAAGGAGGAGTAGTAATGGTGGAAATACCAATGAAATCGATAGATCTATACATAAAGGCGCTGGAGACGATGAAGTAGATCAAGAGATGCATGCCAGCTAAACACCAGCGGAGTTAACCATGCAATCGGCGCTTTACATCACAACCAAAGTATTCTCGGGTAATCAGGTTGAAATTTAGCTGCGATGAGGCTCATGAGCCAGAGATCGCATCCCTCAGCCAATGCTCCTCAAAAACTGAATAATGAATTGAGAGCCGCGATCGCCTATTTGAAACAGCAAGTTTAGGGATAGTAGAGCGATCTCGTCAGCTATTTCGATTGGTGAATTCGTTAAAGTATTCTGCAAACAAGCGTAGAATTTGACTACATATTCAAGCTGCGATCGCGCGACCATGAGCAACACTGGCGAAAGTCTTGAACCCAGAAACACTCAGCAATGGCAAATCACCCAAATCACAGGCGATCTCAGAAAATTTTCAGAATACGTTCTGATTCCAAATCACAAATCTGGCAAAGACAAAATATTTATCGGACTTCTAGGCTACCGACCCAATAACATTAACGATGCTCAAGCTCTTTTAGAAATCTATATCACTCAAGCCAAAACCAAATTTGTAGCACAAGACTACACCGTAGGTGAATGCGATTGCCACGGACAAAGGTTTACAATCACTATAGAGATTAAAGGTAATAAACTCTTTACAGGATGGATTTTGGATCAGCAAGGTACATTAAAGCTAGCGACCCCATTTACTGGATTTGCAAATGGAGGCAACCCATCATGACTTTGGAACCCTATTCTCTTGTAAAACTTCTCACCGACCGTTACCAAGATCGAGGCGTTGCCGCAGGTGCGATCGGAACCATCCTAGACGTTTATGAGAACGAAGCCTACGAAGTCGAGTTCTCTCGCGACGATGGCACCACGATCGCTTGGTTTGCCGTCTCACAAACCGAAGTAAAACCTGTGACTGACAAAAATTTAGTTATCATTTCTTCTCAGAAAAACCTGCATAACCTCTGCAAAGCAGCACCATGAACTGCTCATAAGTCGCAAGGTCGGCGAGGCTTAAATACATGTAGTTGTGAGAAGCAATCACTGCCATTATTGAAAGGTGGAACTCTTGTAGCATCTGCAAAGCAGCGATCGCATCCCTTAGCCAATTCTCCTCACAAACTGAATAATGGATTGAGAACCGCGATCGCCTATTTGAAACAGCAAGTTTAGGGATAAGTGCGATCGCAAATGGTTTTTAGTGTTAACAAGATGAAGGCCATTATTGCTGAGCAGCAATCCTTTTAACTTCTGCGATCGCATTATTCAATTTTTACCCTTTTCTCCAAACGTCCACGCTGCTGACGTAGAAGATCCGCATCCACCATCGCAATCAGTTCATCCAGTTCCAACGTAAAAAGCTCCAACTGACGGTTACTTGCGCGCAATTGTTCAACCGATGTACGGTTGTGCGGCATGGCGAATCCTCGGGTAACTTCACCTCAAAAGTTCATCATTTCATGACTAACGTAACAATAGGCTGAAGTCAAAATATAGCAAGTTATAGATTCAGCCTACGTCTTGGCATGAGATTGCTCTATCTGGCAGGGTGAGCATAAGCCAAAAAACTCTAAGGTGTGGTAGTAGATTTCAAACTTTCCTGATTGGCGAAGTTGATCTTCCAACGCATGAACAGGGCATTCTTTATCCTGAATCGGAATGGACGTGCCACACTGAAGACACGTTACATGGTGTCTATCTTGTTGAGTCGTTGTATACAGGGTTTCACCACTACTCAGAAGACGAGCTTGAATCGTGCCATTGAGTTTTAAGGCTTCCAGAGCACGATACACTGTGGCTAAACCTAGCGCTAACT
>JAAUOZ010000245.1 GCA_012034655.1 Leptolyngbyaceae cyanobacterium CSU_1_3
GAGTCCGGTTCCCCTGCTCCCAAGTTGGGAGCAGGGGTTAGGGGATGAGGGCGAACCCAGGCAATCAAACTCACAAGTTATTTAATTCACGATCCTAAGTAGGAAGACGGAATGATTGCTCAGACGCATTTTGACTGTGCTCAAGGCTCAACATCTCCCCTGGAGGAGGGTTGGAGGTTGAGCGGAGTCGAAACGTGGCTGGGGGCATTATTAACTCGCAGACCCTAACTTAGCACTGAATCTTTTTATACCAGTCTTAAATGATTTGTGAGGGTGAGAGGCTGTGTGAGCAAAGATTTCTGCGGCATCTCTGCTCACAATTCAAGTAGGGGCGCTGTGACGCTGATCCTGCAAAAAATCGAGACATCAAACGCCAGAAACTTAAACCTAGCCTTTCCATTTTTATGACTCTTGAAGCTCACTCTGCCCTGCCCGCCGAATCTTCTACCCAACAAAAATCAGACCTTGCTGCCCTGCCAGCGTGGCTGAGGCGATCGATCGGCAAAGCCAGCGAGATCTCGACGGTTCAGCGAATTGTCAAGCAGCGTCAGATTCACACGATTTGTGAAGAGGGGCGGTGTCCTAATCGCGGCGAATGCTATGCCCAAAAGACGGCGACTTTTTTGTTGATGGGCCCCGTTTGTACCCGTGCCTGCGGTTTCTGCCAGGTGGATAAAGGGCACGCCCCCCTGCCGTTGGATGCTGAAGAGCCTCAGAAGGTAGCGGAGTCGGTGCGACTGTTGGGGTTGCGCTATGTGGTGCTGACCTCGGTAGCGCGGGATGATTTGCCCGATCAGGGCGCAGGCTGGTTTGCGGCAACGATCGCTCAAATTCGCCAGGTCAACCCCAACACGCAAATCGAAGTGCTGACTCCCGATTTTTGGGGCGGACGGGTAAACGGCTCCACTTCTGAGTCCCTACAGCAGCAGCGCATCGCCACGATCGCCACCCTCAAGCCAGCTTGCTATAACCACAATGTCGAGACGGTGAGACGGCTTCAAAATCCGGTGAGACGGGGGGCCAAGTATGAGCGATCGCTCAGAGTTTTGCAGATTGTCAAAGATCTTGATCCCACCATTCCCACAAAATCAGGGTTGATGTTGGGGCACGGCGAAACCGAAGCTGAAGTGATCGAAGCGCTGCAAGACCTGAGAGCAGTGAACTGCGATCGACTGACGATCGGGCAGTATATGCGTCCCTCTCTGGCCCACCTGCCAGTGCAAAAATATTGGCATCCCGACGAATTTGAACACCTGGGAACGATCGCCCGTGGGATGGGATTTGCCCATGTGCGATCGGGGCCACTCGTCCGCAGTTCCTACCACGCGGGCGAAGACCCTTAAAAACACGCTCCTCGCAAAGCGAAGTCAGCCCTTGCTTAACCGAAATTTACCTTAAAGCTGCCCTTGTTTTGGTATCCCTAAGATGGTCACTAAATATGGAGAACCATCTATGACGGCAAAGAGTGCTTCCGGTGCAACGACTAAAACTGGCAAACCTCCCTATCCCTTCCGCACTTTTTGGGCATTGGTGCTTTTGGCAGGTAACTTACTAGTTGCAGCCTACTACTTTGGCATCATCAAATAAGCACGAGTGTAGGGTTCATCCTTAGCTTGTTGTGAGCTATCTCTCTCTGATTTTTTCTCTCAGTTTTCTCATGGGAGACGAAATCAGGGGGAGACTATTATTTGAGGATCATTTTTTCTACGGATTGACTGTACGGCAGGTTTCCGGCTTCTAGACCAAGCCAACTAAGGGGCTTGCCGATCGCAATCATGGCCCCGCGTTGAGAGCGCAGCAGTGCCATGCCCCTACTAAAATTCATCCCGCTTCTCGGTTATTCGGCGACGATCGCTGCTTTCAGGCTTTGGCAAAATTCGGCGATCGATTTCAAGCCTTCTGCGGGGGTTCCTTCAGAGAGTCGCTTCACGAAAGCACTGCCCACAATGACTGCATCTGATCCCCACTCCATCACTTGGTGCGCCTGGTCGGGTTGAGAAATGCCAAAACCCACCCCGATCGGCTTGTCTGTCACCTGGCGCAGTTCTTGCACCAGATCTTTGACTCGCGCTTGCATTTGGAGGCGCATTCCCGTTACGCCCGTGGTGCTTACGAGGTAAACAAAACCCTGAGACTGCTGTGCGATCGCTGCAATTCGCTCTTGGGGGCTAGTGGGAGCAACCAGAAGAATCACCTCAACACCATGAACGATCGCAGGCTTGAGCAAGCTATCGGCTTCTTCTAGAGGCAAGTCGGGAACAACCAAACCTTTGACCCCAGCAGCAGCAATTTCTTGCAAAAAGCGATCGATGCCTCGATTCAAAATTGGGTTGTAGTAGGTGAAAAGAATCAGGGGCGATCGCAGCGTTGGGGCAACCTGTTTCACCATTTTCAGGACATCATCTAAGCGAGTTCCTCGCTGCAACGCTCGCGTAGCCGCCGCTTGGATCACTGGGCCATCTGCCAACGGATCAGAATAAGGAACGCCCAACTCAATCAGATCAGCCCCCTGACGATCGAGAACCCGCAGCGCTTCGGCCGTCGTCTCTAAGTCGGGATCACCCGCCGTAATGAAGGGAATGAGTGCACACCGAGCGCGATCCCGAAGATGCTCGAAGCATTGGGAAACTGAAGTCATCGCTGTCCTTAAACTGAATAAATTGAATCCAATCAGTTTAAGCCGAATGGGGTCAATTCAGAGGGGTGAATTTCAATCGCCAGCTTTTTGCCTGTCTGCCTCAACTTCGGCCTGAAGTTTTGCTAATTCTTCGGGGGTGAGTTCTTCAAACCGCTTTTTTAGAACGGCTTCCCGGTAATCTTCTAGCTGCTGATTGTAGGTCATATTTTGAGACAACACCCGCGTCAGATAAGTCACCAGCCAAACAATCAGCGCTCCCACAAGCAGCACTTGACTCCAGATCCCCGCGCTCATACTGTCAAGCCCGATCGTCTCCAGCAGTAGGTACGCCAAGCCTCCCACTACAAATAAACCCACCGTAATTCCGACTACATCAATCCGTCGCATCGCCCACCCACCCGTCAATCTCGATCAAGCTGAAGGACTGCAACCCTAAACCTCGCCTCACCATCTAGACTCCAATCTCGCGCCGCTTGGGTCTAAAGTTCAAAAACGGACTGAGCACCAACAAGCCAGGGAAGTAGAAAAACACCAAAAAGTACATAAACCCTCGCTCAAACGAGCTTGCTACGTACCAGCGAGCCTTGAGATAGAAAAACACGACCAGGGGAACTACGACCAGATAAGCGCCGCCTAAGACCAAGTATAAGAGTGCAACTTCCATGCTTTTACTGAGGGTAAGAAAGATTGTAGCCTCCCCATCGTAGCGCCTTTCAGCGAGAGAAAAAGTCCTTGGGTATGGCGATGGCGATCCTATTTGGGTTGTGAGCAGAGATGCCGCAGAAATTCTTGCTCACACAGCCTCTCACGGTCACAAATCATTTAGGATGGCCCTAGGTCGGCGGGTTAATCATTGAGTGAGTTCACGATCGCTTTTCTCAACTGCCAGAAAAATCTCCTGCACTACATTGATTAAGTGACCCGATTAGTGATGAAATAAACAGAGTAGCTTGAGGACTCTTGAAAAACGGGATCTCTGCTCAAGTTCTGGGGGCATGGCGGAATGGTAGACGCTACGGACTTAAAATCCGTTGACTGCAAAGTCGTGAGGGTTCAAGTCCCTCTGCCCCCATTTTAAGTATTTAGGTTTTAAGTATTTAGGCGATTTCTAAAAAAGAGATGACCTTGCGACCTTTGCCCTTCGACTTTGCGGGGGGGCTTTGCTGAGGGCGCAAGCTGGCAGAACAAAGTAGAAGACCAAATCTTCGATCGAAGATTCGATCGAGGAGGGTTCGCACTCGAAACTCGGCATCTAGTTTGCTTTAATTCCACCCTGCTACTTAATCTATACCTCAACGGTGCGTACAGAGTTTACTGAACTTGTGGGCAACCGTTCTTTTAGATACATTAGTATTTACCCCGACTTCTAAACTAGGATTGCTCTATTGCGAACAGGTGTGATCAGGACTGATCGATCCGCCATGCTGAAGCGACTTAGCCGCTTGAATTAAAAGTTTTTACTTAACGTGTGATTGAAATCACAGCTATTGCCTCGGATGATCACCCGATTGCGGAATTTTCATCACACATCAGGATTAATTAGATAGCGCATGATTCTGAAACGCTTGATAGTTCACTAATCCACTTTCGTCGGTCGATGTATGACATCGTTCATCAGCCAGGTCAAAACTTTATCTTCTTTACAGAAATTTCTCAAACGGGTGATTGCGTCCGTATCATCACTTAGGCGATACTTTTTCATCAGGCATAGAAATGTCTCATCTATCTGGTGCTGGTCTATATGAATGGAGTTCCCGGTACAAGTCATAGTCGTCTGCGATCGCACTCGTTTAAGGTACAGTCATCTTTCGATCATCTGATTCAGCCATCTTTGGGAACACTGGGTAATGGAACGATCGGAGAAGTACTGATGGATGCACATCAGAGTGAACAGGCCTCTAAGTTTTCGCGTCCAAAAGGAGACATTCACCTGGCTCAAGAAACGATTTATCGGTTTCTGCTAGATGTCGTAAAAAAATGGCCGCCCGAAGAAGTTTTACTTGAATTCAAACGTTTGTTTCTCTATCATGTGGATTCAGTTAGTTCGGGTGCAGTTCATGCCGTTTACGAAATTGTTTTTAGCAATGACGAAGACGAATTTAGGAATACACTGAAGCGCTCTTGTTATATCTTGGTCAATAACTGGGATGCTAGCCGAAGTTATCAGCCAATTCAAGATTTGGTTCAAGTTTTTCAAGACAACGCTTTAGATTTGCACACAATTTCTCCGACTCTTAAGCGTCTAAGACAGTGGATTGAGAACTTTAGAGCTAGCAAAGATTATGAGGAGCTAAAGTTATTTGCTTCTCGCTACGAAGAACAACAAATCGGGCCGTGGAGCAACCGATATACCTCCTATTTGCTAGTGCCTCAATATGTAGATTTAGCAAACCCGATCGAACAGCGAGAAGCGGCTAGGGCACTGTCGAAACAACTCAAAGATCGGTTCAAGTTTGACCTAGCAATGTATATTGCTAAATCGCAAATTATTTCTGCTTCCGAAAGATTGCCGAAAAACCCAACGGCTTTGGGAGACAATGTAGTGCGGCTGATTAAGACGATCGTAGCGAGACGTGGGCCGTTTAGTTACGCAAACCTGGCAAACATCTACCTCAACCAGATTCAGCAACTCAGCTACAGAGAATTTAAGCAAAGCTTAAAAAAATATTTGATTTTTTCGGTAGATAACAACGATTTTGCAGAGACTTTACAGGCAAAGCTTGCTGACAGGTTAGAGTCGCTTTATGCAGATTATGATGACGATCGAGTGAGCGATGCACTCATTTTGAGAACCTGCAACCGAGTCATCGAATATCTAACCACCGAGAACCGAAAAGATCCCTCTTCTCTGTTTATTCTTCTGCTGTCTCAGGGCAACCCAATGACCTTGGTGATTGTGCTCCTCAAGTTAATTTTAGTTTGCAAAAACTCCAGAACTCATCTAGAAGCCCAAATTGCAGAACTGATTCGATATTACGAAAAGTGTGCAGAAGATGACTGCTGGTGGGTGGTTAATTTCTTGGAAATTTTCAATGTTACCTTTGCAATCTATGCTGAAAACGTGCAATATAACTTGATCAAAATGGATGAAAATCAAGAACCTTCGCACCTTGCTCCTCACCAAATTGATCTCGATGAGTATCGGATTTTCTCCCAGCTAAAACGCGACTACAGACTAGAACCCACCGACATCGTAAATCTAGAAGAATTTCCTCTGTTCGACAAAGAGACTCCCTAAAATCTAGCGATCGCTCCCCTGGGCCAAGCCTGCCCCCAAGCCCTCAGCCAGCGTGTTCAACAATCGATAGATCGCTACCCCGCTTAGCAGGTCTGCCGCCGGAAATCCACGGCTCAGAAGGGCGATCGCCACTGCCTCAAACACACCCACCCCGCCTGGTAGCCCTGGGGTGACAAAGCCCAGCAGCCACGCCACCACAAAGGAACCAGCCATCAACGGAATTTGCTCAAACCCAACCGGAGCGATCGCTCTAAAGGTCAGGCAAAAACCCAAACTTCGCAGCAGCAAAAATCCGACTTCTCCGAGCAGCGATCGCCAGGGATAGTGTTTTAATCGCAAAATCTGCTCAGTCTGAGACTTCGTTGCGCTGCCCTTGAGCTTGAGCGATCGAGCAAGGATGGGATTGAGAAAGCGAGGATGAAGGCTGACTAGCACAGCAACTAACAGGATCGTTGGCAGCACTTGAATCGCCCCAATCTGGGCTGCCCCAATCTGGGTTGTCCCAATTTGAGTCATTCCAGGTTGCTGAAGGCTAAGGAGAGCAATCAACAGTGCCGCTGCCACCATTAGCAGAGGTTCTAACACCACACTCAGGAGGGCGGCTTCTGGGGACACTCCTATTTTTGTCGCGGCTGAGATGCGCCCATAGAAGTGCCACACGTTGCCTGGCAGATATTTGGCAATGTTGGTTTTCAGGTAGGCTCGAACCGCCCAAGCGCCCCTTACAGGCTGGTCGAGAGATTGTAGAATCCAACTCCAAGCCCAACCTGTGCAGAGGTGAGCCAGCAGCGTGATCAGCAGGGCGATCGCCAGCCACCCATACCCCGCAGGCTGCATCTGAATTGCTGACACCTCTTGCCAGTGGTCTCTTAGCGTTTTAGCCAAAAAAAACAGCACGGCGCTGAGAATAAACCAGCGCAAGAAGGGCTTGAGATCTTTCCAGGTGGAGGGCATATAGACAAAAAGGAACAAATTGAAGAACAAATTTAAAATCACGTCAGTTCGATGACTGGACTTTTGCCCTCACCCCAAACCCCCGGTTGGCTGGGGCGAGTTGCTCTCAAAGCCTGACACTTGTGTGGCTCCTCCTTTTCCCCAAGAAGCAGGAGGCTGAGGCACTTTTAGCGGCATTGAATTCACGTTAAGAATGTGGGATTTGCATTAACCATCTCTCTACGGTTAGAAGCCGTCTGCCTGCGATCGCAGAGGGAATGTGACCTGCGTTAGAGGCGAACAATGGTTCAATTTCTGTAGGGTTGATAGGCGAATTCAAAGAATGCAAGTCTTCTAGTTTAAGGCTGATTTAAGGCTTGGGTAACAAGCAAAATTCTGACTGAATTTGTAGGATACTTTGAGCAGGAATTTTAATTGCTTGCCAAGGAATTCATATTTCTTGATTCATCCATAAAACATCAACGAGGTAACTTTATGAGCAACATCATCTCTTTTTTCAAATCAATTCGTCTAGGTCAAATTTTAACGGTCTTTCTAGCAGGAATTTTGGTACTTTTTACGACTGCTTGTAATGGTGATGCTCAGGCAAAAATGCCTAAAGGCACAATGGGAGACGGCCCCAACCCCGTGGGGCAAACCCAACCCTACGAAGGCG
>JAAUOZ010000246.1 GCA_012034655.1 Leptolyngbyaceae cyanobacterium CSU_1_3
CATTTCACAATGGCGTTTAACATAGAAAAGTGTTTCTGAAAGATTAGAGACAGGGCAGTTATACTTTGTCAGGGCATAAAATTAAAGATTTTGGACGGGGTGCAGGGGTGGAACCCCTGGCTGGGCGCAGCCCCCACACCCCTTCTAAACCAAAATCTATAGGCTGACGCAGTATAGGCTTCTTCTTTGCGCTTTTGCTCGTCGGAATCGTGAGCCGCTCTTCTAAACGGAATGACAGTCCTTCCTCTTTCCCCATCAATCACTTGAGGATGTTCCCAGGTGTGAGTGTTGGTTAACTGCGTCTGAGCGATCGTGGATTGCATCCGTCGCCGTGACACATACATTCCACCCAGAAATGTCCCAACCATCATGGCTCTACTCCCGGCTACCATTGCCCAACCTGAAATTGGCAGTGCAGCACTCATGGTTGTTGGGGCTTTCTCGCCTAGGGATGAGCCGTCAGATTTACTAGAGCAGATCTCTCCCAATATATATCTCGCACTCTTCAGGCACTAGCAGCAGTTCCTTAGAGCGAAATCGATCGCACTCTACCCAGCGTGCCACAAATTCCGTTTTGCCTTCGAGGCCTCGAATTTCTTCTAGCTGATAAAACTTAGGATCAACCAGATCGCATTGATAGGACTGAATCCATTCGTGCCCCGGTTTGCCGTTGTAGGTGAAAAGATTTTCTAAAAATCCCAAAGGTCGAAGGTTTGTCACCTCCGCCTGAATTTCCTCCAAAAATTCTCGTTTTAGAGCCGCTTCGCTGGTTTCGCCAAAATCGACTCCGCCCCCCAAACATCGGTAAAACGTTGATTTTTTAGCTGCGTCGTATCCCTCTGCCACCAGGAGCCGATCGCCCGATCTGACCCAGCCCAAAACCAATGGGCGAATTTCTGATTTTTGATTCATCCAACCACTCCCAATTAATTCTGAAGAAACTTCACCCTCGATCGCATCTTTTCGCAAAAACCTGCGAGTACTATTGAGATCAAATCGAGAAATGTGAATCCGCCATGAGCGATCGGACGACAATCAAGTTTGGGACAGATGGCTGGCGTGGCGTGATTGCCGATGATTTCACGTTTTCTAATGTCTGCAAAGTCACCCGCGCGATCGCTCGTTATCTCGAAACTGCTTACAGCCACGATCGTCCTGTGTTGATTGGCTACGACACTCGCTTTCTGGCCGATCAGTTTGCTCAAACGGCGGCGGCAGTGCTGGCAGATTTGGGTTGGCGAGTGCAACTGGTCGATCGCGATTGCCCTACTCCCGTCATTGCCTTTCAGGCGCAGCGTCTCAACTCTGCCGGGGCGCTGATGTTTACTGCCAGCCACAATCCTCCAATTTACTGCGGAATCAAGTACATTCCTGATTATGGTGGGCCGGCCACCACTCAGATTACCGACGCGATCGTCGCCAACCTGACGGCTGTTTCAGAGACACTGCCAACAGGCAAACACACCGACCAGATTGCCATTTTTGACCCAAAACCTGCCTATTTAGATTTTGTTTACCACAGCATCGATGTCGCAAAAATCCGCAATGCTAGGCTGAAGATTAAATATGATGCCCTCTACTCCACCTCTCGCGGCTACCTCGATCTCATTTTGGGCGATTGCGGCTGTGAAATAGAATGCTTCCACACCGATCGCGATGTGCTGTTTGGCGGCGGAATGCCCGAACCCAAAGGTGAACAACTGGCAAGCTTAATTAAGGCAGTGCAACAAGACCACGCCGACCTAGGACTCACCACCGACGGAGACAGCGATCGCTTCGGCATCGTAGACGAGCAAGGCAACCTGGTTTCTCCCAACGAAGTTCTACTCGTGCTGGCACGCCATTTGGTGAACAACAAAGGTCAGCGCGGGGCGATCGTCCGCACGGTTGCCACCACTCACCTGCTCGATCAATTTGCCGCCCAGCATGGGCTAGCACTCTACGAAACGCCCGTCGGCTTTAAGTATGTGGGCGAAAAAATGCGCGAAACAACCGTGCTGATCGGCGGCGAAGAATCGGGCGGGTTGAGCATTCTCGGTCACATTCCCGAAAAGGATGGTATCTTGGCTAACTTACTGGTTGCAGAGGCGATCGCTTACGAAGATAAGCCGCTGAGTCAGTTAGTGCAAATGGCGATCGCAGAAGTCCACGGCCCGCGCTACACCCATCGCATCGACCTGCATTTCACCCCCACCGCCCAGACCGCTGCTCTAAAATTCTTCACCCAAAGCCCACTTCCAATCCTTGGTGATCTTGCCATCCAGCAGATCAGCTACAAAGACGGCATTAAGCTCTATCTTGAAGATGGAAGTTGGGTGCTGCTTCGTCCATCGGGAACCGAACCTCTGATTCGACTGTACATTGAGACAGATTTGCCCGCAAAAATTACTCAAATCTGCACTCAGGTCGAGCAAATCATCCACGCGATCGTGCCCTACGAGTCTGCCAGACTTTAGTTGACCGATCGAAAAGGGGGAAGCGCTTATTTTTAAGGCGTTTTCAACCCCTCAACCAATTCTTGATAGACCACTACTACCCTCACTCCGCAAACGTTACCCCCTCACTCTCTCCTATGCGTTCTCTTGCCTCTCTGCTCACTGCCCTCATCCTCACAGTTTGGATCGTTGCGATCGCATTGATCTCCGTCCAAAATGCCGCCCCTGTTTCCCTGCGATTCCTCAACTTTCAACTGATTGAAATGCCTTTTGGGTTAGTGCTGGCCTTTAGCGCTGGAATCGGCGTTTTAGGCACAGCGATCGCCCAACCTCTCCTCGGCT
This sequence comes from Leptolyngbyaceae cyanobacterium CSU_1_3, assembly GCA_012034655.1. Lineage (GTDB taxonomy): Bacteria > Cyanobacteriota > Cyanobacteriia > Leptolyngbyales > Leptolyngbyaceae > JAAUOZ01. The sequence continues at coordinate 2,778 of JAAUOZ010000246.1, forward strand.
TTCCCACTTCCAGAGACGACGAATAGAAAAGTACATCTCCCTAGGAAAAGGAGAACCAGATTTCTAGCTCCCCTTCTCCCCAAGGAGAAGAGGTTGGGTTGTCTTCGATGGCGTAAGTCCTGGGAGAATAAGCTGACTGTGAAATAAGCTGACTGTGTACGATCGGCGGTCGTCGCTGTTCGTTGTAGTAGCAAATAAAGTTTCAACTCGGCTGGATGTGATTGTTCACATTCTTCGAGAACGACCAGTGTTTTAACCATGCACTACTGTAGAGCCTTTTGCCCGGCCGCTCCGCCGAGCTTGTGCGATCGGCGCTCCAACTCGCCTGATGCTGACAATTCTCTACCTGTGCGATCGGCGATCGCACAGGTAGAGAATTGTAAAAATCCTAAGAAAAGCCATCCCCAGGGGAAAGCTTGACCTCAACCCGATTCTCAACCCTTTGGTACACAGATTGTGAATCTAAGCGAGAGCGGTAACATTCCTCCCGTGGCACAAAGTATAGAATGCTACGGTCTACCTTTCTAGCTATTTTCCTGCTCTTGCCATGCTTCTCAATGCTCGATCTCTCCCCTCAGCTTCCCTCGGTCTGTCGATGTTGATCTGCAATGTGATGGGTCAGCCCGTCGTGGCGCAGGTCGTTCCTTCTGTTCCGGCAGAGCTTCCGCCGCCGACGGCTCAGCCTTTGCCTCGCGAGCCACAGCCTCCTTCTAGTCAGCCTTTGCCCCGTGAGCCGCAAACATCCCCTCGTCTGCCTCCCCCCGCAGAACTGCTGTCTCCGCCGTCTTCCCCTCCCGACACCGTTACCCCAGGCGACTCGCCCCAAACGATTACAGTCCAACAATTTAAGGTGACAGGCAGCACGGTTTTTGGTGCGGCAGAGTTTGCCAAAGTGACCCAACCCTTTACCCAGCGTCCGCTGTCGCTGGCGGAGTTGTTTCAGGTGCGAGATGCCGTGACGAAGTTCTATGTCGATCGCGGCTACATCACATCGGGAGCCTTCATCCCACCACAAAAATTAGAAGGTGGAGTGGTCGAGATTCGCGTTATAGAAGGCGGTTTGGAGGATATCAAGATTAGTGGCACGCGCCGTCTGTCCCCAAATTACATCCGCAGCCGCTTGGCGATCGCCACCCGCAAACCCTTGAATCGTGCTCAGCTACTCGAAGCTTTGCAGCTATTGCAACTCAATCCTCTGATTCAAAATCTGTCCGCAGAATTGTCAGCCGGAACCACCCCCGGACAAAGCTTGCTAGAAGTGAAAGTGGCAGAAGCGCCCACCTTTGACGCGCAGGTCACGGTGGATAATGCCCGATCGCCCAGCGTAGGGACGGTGCGGCGACAGATTCGCCTGAGTGAAGCCAACTTGCTCGGCTTGGGGGATGCCCTGAGTGTGGCTTACACAAATACAAACGGCAGCAATTCTGGAGATTTCAGCTACACGTTGCCAATCAACCCACGCAATGGCACACTGGGCTTCAATTTTGGCATTTCGTCTAGCAATGTGATTGAGCCGCCGTTCGATATTTTAGAGATTGAATCCAAATCTCGCTACTACGAATTGACCTATCGCCAGCCGATTATTCAGAAACCGACTCAGGAATTGGCGATCGGGCTGACGGCAACTCGACGCGAAAGCGAGGCAACCCTGTTGGATGGTGAAGTTCCTTTTCCTGCTTTGGGTGCAGACGATGGAGGCAAGACCAAACTCACCGCCCTGCGATTTTTTCAAGAATGGACGCAGCGCAGTAGTCGATCGGTGTTTGCGGTGCGATCGCAGTTTAGTTTAGGGTTAAATGCGCTCAATTCGACCATCAACGATTCGGCTCCTGACAGTCGATTTTTTGCCTGGCGGGGGCAGGCACAATGGGTGCGATTGCTGGCTCCAGAGGCGCTGCTACTGGTGCGATCGGATCTGCAACTCGCGGATCGATCCCTGCTACCCTTCGAGCAGTTTGGACTCGGCGGGCAAGACAGCGTGCGCGGCTACCGTCAAGATGCATTGCTCACCGACAGTGGGTTGTTTGCTTCGGCGGAGGTGCGGGTTCCCATTTTGAGAGCGCCCAAATCAAAGGTGCTGCTGCAAGTTACGCCGTTTGTCGATTTTGGCACAGCCTGGAATCGATCGGGCAGAGCTAACCCAGAAGACAGTACCTTAGCGTCGGTGGGGTTGGGGTTGCGGTTGCAGGCGGGCGATCGATTCACAGCGCGAGTCGATTGGGGCATTCCTCTGGTATCGCTGGAGGGCGAGAAACGCACCCTGCAAGAAAACGGACTTTACTTTTCGGTGGGGTATAAGCTGTTTTAGTTACGAAAACTGCTCAAGTAAACAGTGGGCAATACGGCGAGCGGCTCCGGGGTCTCCCATGCGGCGATGGCCGTTTTCGACGATCGCCTGAAGTCGATCGGGGCTTTCTAAAAACGACTGCAACGCAGAGACCACTTGTTGCGGGCGATCAACCTGGGTGACAGATGCCCCCAACAGCCGAGTTTGCGCCTCTGCAAAGGCAGGCGTAAACTGTGCGCCCTTGCCAGGAGTGGTAATCGCTGGCTTGCCCAAGCCGACAAATTGTTCGGTAGCCGTTCCGGCCATAGCAATCGCGACATCGGCTCGTTGCAAACATTCTGCAAATCGTTTCGGCATTAACGTTAGTGTTGCTTGTTTCTCGCCAAAGCCGAGGCTGTAGTGATCGCGTTTCAATAGCTGCCAGCGATAGTCTAAAAGAATTTTTTGTAATGTTTCAGTTTCAACTCCGGGGCGATCGCCGCCAAAAATTCTATGCGTTTTCCCATTTCTGCAACTATTGTTGTGAGTGATTGCAGAATGATGGCCCAATTTTCATAAGCTTCGGGAATGCGTGAACCAGGGAGCAGAACGATCGTGAGAGAGGGCGGGTTGGCTGAGTTTTGCTGCACCAGAGGCAACGGAGAGCTATCGCGCCAGGTGAGGTCATCCATCATGGGGTTGCCGAGGTCGAAGGCGTTGACGTTAAATTGCTGCAACGTGGTGGCGGTGATGCGATCGCGGGGGAAAACAGCTTTGCAACGGGGATGACTCATGAGCCAGCGCTCCCACGGATGATAGACGCAACCTGTCCAGCGTTCTAGGCGATCGTCCCACCAAGAATGGCGCGGAAGCCAGCCCGTTTCGTCGCGCAGATAATATTCTGATTTTGCCGTTCCCACGAAGGCATAGGGGACACCGCTCGCCCAGGCAAACAGCAAGGGCACAATGTCGCCCACCGCCAAAATGAGCGCCGGATCGGTTCCCTTCGCCCAGGCACGAATGGCTTTGATTTGGGCGATCGTCAGTTGCACTAATCCGCTCTGCACATCGCGCACCAACTGCCGCCCATCCATATGAATGAAGCCGCCAGAAGGCATGGCTTGGGCGCGACCGATCGTCGCAATTCCCAATTTCTGGTAGGCGTGCCCCGCCCCCACGATCGGCAACGCTTCGAGCTTTGGGCAATCCTCCATCTGCTGGAGTTCGTGCAAAATACGGACGGCGATCGCGTCTTCTCCGTGGCCGTTGCTGAGGCAAAGTAGTCGCATGGGAGGGATAAGGGGGAAGGGGTGAAAAAAAGGGGAGGTATTTCTGTGAGTGACTCTTAGTTATACCAATTCAGAAAGCAAATCAGAAAGCAACCGCGATCGCTGCTTTGTTGCACCCTGTATGTTGCAACATTTATAGAAAGGAGTTTTCGCAATTCAAAGCCCAAAATGATATAACTGCTAGGCTGTGAGCATTGCAGATGGTAAAGGCTATGAAACGAATCGTCAGAGTGTGTAAAACCATGCTGCTGGTTTACTACGCTTATATGGTGGAGTATCGAGCAGAACTTTTGCTATGGGTGCTTTCTGGCTCTTTGCCGATCATTCTGATGGGAGTTTGGATGCAGGCAGCACAGCGTGGAAATTTGGGACTGTCGCCTGTGGAGTTTGCTCGCTATTTTTTGACGGTGTTTTTGGTCAGGCAACTCACGGTGGTTTGGGTGATTTGGGAGTTTGAGCGAGAAGTGGTAGAAGGGAAACTGTCCTTTCGGTTGATGCAGCCGATCGATCCTGCTTGGCATCACGTTTTCTCTCACATTTCCGAACGGTTTGCTCGCCTTCCGTTTGCGATTTTGTTGATGGTGCTGTTTTTTTGGCTCTATCCGAGTGCAGTTTGGCTGCCCAATGGGATGACGATCGTGCTTTTTGGGCTGGCGGTCAGCGTAGCATTTGCGCTCAACTTTTTGATTCAATACACCTTGGCAATGCTGGCATTTTGGACGGAACGAGCCAGTGCCCTTCAAGAATTTTGGTTTCTGTTTTATCTGTTTTTGTCAGGCGCGATCGCCCCGCTCGAAGTTTTTCCAGTATCGGTGAAAACGATCGCTCTATTTACGCCCTTTCCTTATTTGATTTACTTTCCGGCTAGCATTTTGGTTGGGTTACCGACAAATTTATTGTCAGGATTTGCAGTCATGTTAGCCTGGAGCCTGGCATTTTTTGGATTAAATCGCTGGCTGTGGCGCAGAGGGTTAAAACAGTATTCAGGAATGGGAGCCTAGAGCGTGTCATCAATTAACTCTGACTGAATGGGATTTTAGACAGACCAATACAGAGTTTTTTCTGGAAGAAATACTGAAGTTTTCTGCCTAATCCTTTGTGGGGGGGTAATATACGGAAATCGAGTCGATCTAATGTGCCA
>JAAUOZ010000247.1 GCA_012034655.1 Leptolyngbyaceae cyanobacterium CSU_1_3
ACACTCGAAGAAGAGGACTGATCGAAGTTGCACTTTGTAAAGCTGAACGACTAATAGTAGGAGAATTATTATTCAGATTTAGCTTGACTTCACCGTTGATGATTGTGTAGCTGCCGGTTGGCGCGATCGTATTCAGTTTGTCCAGATCACGATAGGCTTCTAGAAACGTATCTAGAAATTTGAAAGCTAGTTCAGTGCTGCCTGTAAGATCCAGAGGCGCAGCCGCTTTGAGCAAGTCAACTAATTTGATATCAGTACCGGGAATTCCTTCACCCAGGCTGTCTAAAACAGGTTGAATTGGCTTCAGAATTTCATTAATTTTTGCGGCAATTGGATTAGTTAAAGACTTGAAACTGGCTAGATCGATCGCGACATTTTGAAACGCAACATCAAACTTCTTAAAACTTAAGTTTGGCTCTAAGTCCCAGTTAAGATTTAGCTGCGTCTTTAGAGTGGGGAAATCACTCATTTGGCTGCTCAAGTCGAGCTTGATTTGAGTTCCACCTGACGAATCGATCAAATTGGGATTGAGCTTGAAATCAGCCCCTTCAGTTTCGATATTGATAGCCAGTGAATCTTTGAAGCTTGTGCTTGCATCTGCAACCTTAAATTTGAGTAAGCCAAAATCAGCTTCTACCTGATTGAGAACATTTTTTAAGTCAATCCCAAAATCAACAACAATTTCTTTTGAATCAGAAAAATTGAGACTAAATTGATTATTTTCTAAACCAAACTTTAGTCCAAACTCATAGTCAACTTGAGGAGTTACTTGCAGATTACTCTTAAACTTGAGGGCAGCATCTCCTCCTATATTCAGACCTAAGTCTAGATCGGTTGCCGTTGGGTTTATGACTGCTTTTTTGATGCGGAGATCAACTATGAAGTTACTGCTATTGGTGATGCTTTCAAGATTGCTACTCACCACAGTTCCACCGAAAACATTGGCTACCTTAGCTTGAATTTCTTCAACCGTTGTAGCACCTGTTAATTCGGTTTGCAGTGCAGTTCTAAAGGCTTGATTAAAGAACTGAGTTGACTTGGTTAAGCCCGTGCCTAAAATCGGCAATCTTGCTCCTGTAACTTGATCTAGCTTGCTTTGTAGAGTTTCTAGATAAGTATTTAAGCCCGTTGCGATCGTTCCCACTTGAGCGATCGTAAGGGCAGTATCAAAGGTATGTCTATAGGTTGCGATCGCTTCAGCATTAAAAATCAATTCGGCAGTGATTGGGCCCGTACTCACTTCTAATATCCAATCTCCACCCCGATCGAGGCTGCCCGTCAGATTGTTAGATGCCGCAACATCGGCTCCAATCAATTGACTCAGTTGTTGAATAAAAGCAGTGCCACCGTTTCCTAGTGCCACCTCACAGCCATAGAGCAACACATCAGCACCCGCACTCAAATGGGAGTTCCAACCCTTTAAGCTGCTGGCATAATTGCTTAGATTATTCAAACTTAAATGAGTCGTACCCAGGTATAAACTTTCTGCACGACCGTGAGAAACAATATGAACCTCAGATACGTCTTGAAATTGAGTCAGTGTTTGACTGATCTGAGCAATTCCATCTTGATTTGAGTCGAGCAAAAACACTCGATCGCTGGGTTTTACCCCTGCCACCAAAGCTTGATAATCAGCTAAACCTGCATCAATAAATACGAGTGCTTGAGAAGATTTTAGACTGGCATTGAGCGAATCTTCTAAGGGAATTTGCTCAAAAAAACTAGACGACTCTAATAAAGGAGCAGATTGAACTACGGACTGATTGAAAAAGCTCATAATTCTCACTTCTTGTACGATCGCAAAGCAAAGCTTCAGCAAAAATTAGCTAGCTTCACGGGTTTGGTATCGTTTAAAGAAGCACCACTGATCAGACAAATTAAATCTTTATGGAGCGATCGCCAACTTAACAGGTAAATGATTTACTCGATCGATCAGCCACTGTTGAAATAGTTGCTCCTGTAATTCTTGTTTAAGCGAACTTTCTAAAACGGCTGGGTGAAATTTCTCAATCCGAAAAAGACACCATTGCCCATCAATCTGTAGTGGCCCGATCGAGTCTCCCACCATTGCCGTAGGAAGCGCTTCTCGGAGTTCTTCGGGCAACTGACTATAGCGAATAGAACTGCGCCACACTGAAACTTTACTCAGATTCGCCAGGGCATATTCTTTGACAATCTGATCAAAATCCGTAGCCGCCAACAATCGCCGAGTGAGTTGTTCCGCTAATTCTTTTTCAGCGATCGCTACACAAGACAATTCCACCTGATCCAGAAGGGTTTGATGATCAGCAAAATATTCAGATAAGCCTGGCTGTGCTACCTGGTCTTTGAGTTTACGCAGCTTAAAACTGAGCACCATCCGACTTTGAAACGTTGCATAATCAATACCTTGCTGGTCAAGCCACTGTCGAAATACTTTGGCATCTAAAAGCTCTTGTTTAAGTCGAAAATCAATTACAGACTGCTCTAGCTCTGCAAAATCGATATCTAAATCATTGCGCGTTTGCATTTCCTGATAAATTACATGCTGTGCTACCACGTCTTGAATCAGTGGAACCAGCTTGCCTGATAACTGTAGATATCGCAGCACTTGACCGAGAGAAAGAGTTTGATCGGCGATCGTCAGAAACGGGAGGGTATCAAAAGTTTCCATGACGTTCTGGTAGAGAGGTAGAGTCTAGGAAGAGCGTGAAAATAGACACAGGTTGCAATTCAGTAGATAAACGGTGAAATCAGGGTGAAGAGTCGTTAAAGATAGGACGTTTCAGGAGACTTCCTCTACCACTAGGGCTGAAGAAATTGTCAATTTTGACGTATGAACCCCTCAAACAACCCAGAGAATACCTAATTCGACTAATCTGTAACGATCATTTTCTACGCTTCAACTCGTAGTATTCCGGATGAAAGGGTAAAAGTTAAAACTTTTGCCAAGTTTTGGAGAAAGAAATACGTAAGCAGAACCCATCGCTGGCTGATACGTTTTGAAAAATAACCACACCAGAGAAATTTTTGCGAAGCGAAATCAGCCCTTTTCTCTGGACGAAAAAAGGGAGAAAACTCGCCTCTTGTTCCCTTTTCGCCCCAGTGGGAGAGGATTTTGAGGGAAGGGCAAAGTCTTTGGTGACAATGAAACCATCCTGGGGTTTGGGTGAGGGCAAAAATCCAGTGGTCGAACTGACGTTAGATTTAGAGAGGCAACAGCCACGATCGTTCTATTGCCCTCTTCTCGCGTGCGCCGCATGCCAGAGTCAACCCTTCCTCCCTTTCTCCTCCCTTCCTCTATGCGAATTCTTCTAGTCGATGACGAAATCGAAATGGCCGCTCCTCTGAGCCGGGTGCTAGCGCGTGAAGGGTATGAAGTTGATGTGGCCAATGACGGCGATCTCGGCAGCCGACTCGCTACCCAAACCCAATATGATTTGCTGATTTTAGATTGGATGATGCCCAAACAAACGGGCTTGGAAATTTGCCAACAACTACGATCGCAAGGTGACACAACGCCCGTCTTGTTTCTGACTGCCAAAGACACGATCGACGATCGTGTCATCGGCTTAGATGCTGGAGCAGATGACTATTTGATCAAACCATTTGAATTACGCGAATTGCTGGCACGAGTTCGGGCGTTGTTGCGTCGGCCTGTGACTCAAGAATCTGCACCCATTCAGCAAAGATTGCGCGTCGATGATCTGGAATTGGATCTGCAAAACCAAGTGGCTTACCGCAATGGCCGGGCGATCGAACTTTCTGAAAAAGAAAGTCAACTGCTGGAATATCTCATGGGTCAGCCCAATCAGCTTCTCACCCACGACCAGATCTATCAGCATCTCTGGGGCGAAGGCGAAAAACCAACCAGCAACGCTCTGGCAGCCCAAATTCGCCTCCTTCGCCGCAAAATCGAAGCCGTCGGAGAACCGCCCTTGATTTCGACGGTCTACGGCAAAGGCTATCGATTTGGCAGCATCGATTAGTCGTCGATTTTGGCAATTTGTGAATGGTATAACTCTGATATCGCAAAGCTTCTAGTGGTCTGTCAAGACTTATTTTGCGCGTTAAAAACTCACAAAATAACAACTCTCACCTCACCCGAAGGCACAAAATCAAAACTGACAAACCACTAGGGCAAATTGAGAAACAAAGACCAGATTGTCTAAGAAATTAGTTGGAATATTAAACGAGCGAACACGATCGATATAGCGAAAGACACAAATTTGGGATTGCAACCTACCAAAAAGCGAAGTAGTTTAATACGATAAGAAAATAATTATCTACCATAGCCTGGTGATCGAGAGATTTTGTCTAAACTAACCCACTTGCAAATTCTTCTAGTTGAGGATGAAGCCGTTACCCGCACCGCCCTCATGGTACTCCTAGAATGCCAAGGTGCTACTGTGATCGCAGTCGGCTCGGTGAAAGAAGGCATTCATGCCCTAGATACCTTTACTCCAGATATTTTGTTAAGTAATATTCACCTGCCCGATGGGGTGGGGGCAGAAGTCTTGCAAAATTTGCGCGATCGCAATTCGCGGGTGGGCAAATTTACCCCAGCGATCGCCCTGACTGGAGCAGCCTTAGCGATCGTGCGTACCGATCCAGCGCTGGCTGGTTTTCAAGTTTATATGTCGAAGCCCTTTGATTCGGAGCTATTAATATCAACGATTTTGCGCCTGGCAGGGGGCGATTTGACAGACAATGTTGGCAAATAACCCAATTGCCAGACAATAAGCGGTAGAAGCACTTCATTCCCCCATGCCTCAATATATTTTAAAGCGCCTCCTCGGACTGGTTCCTGTGCTGTTTGGCATTACGCTGGCAGTATTTTTGCTGCTGCGCTTCATTCCGGGCGATCCGGCGATCGTCCTGGCAGGAGAACGAGCCACCCCCGACCAGATTGCCAACCTGAGAGAACAGTTGGGGCTAAACAAACCCTTGCTGCTTCAGTACTTCGCATTTTTAGGACATTTGCTGAAACTAGATTTTGGTCACAGCATTATTAGCGGCATTCCCGTGATAGATGAGATTCGCAGTCGATGGGCGGCCACGTTTGAACTGGCGATCGCGGCGATTTTGGGGGCGATCGGGCTTGGCATTCCGGCGGGCGTTGGGGCGGCGGTGCATAAAAATCGAGCGGCGGATCATCTCCTGATGAGCAGTTCTCTGATTGGGGTTTCGCTACCTGTATATTGGCTGGGGCTGCTGCTGATCTATCTTTTCTCGATCGTGCTGAAATGGTTGCCTCCTAGTGGCAGATTGAGCGTCGAGATCGGATTTTCGTTTCGCCCCATGACTGGATTTTATATTCTAGATGCGCTGTTGCAAGTGAACCCTGGAGCATTGGTAGATGTGTTGTCTCACCTGATCTTGCCAGCGTTGACACTGGGAACCATTCCCCTGGCGATCGTGGCGCGAATGACTCGCAGCGCCATGCTCGAAGTGCTGTCACAAGACTATATTCGGACGGCGAGAGCAAAGGGGCTGCCCGATCGAGGGGTGATTTTTCGTCATGCCCTCAAGAATGCACTATTGCCGATCAGTACGACGATCGGGGTGCAGTTTGGTACGTTGTTGGGGGGCGCAATTTTGACGGAGACCATCTTTTCTTGGCCGGGGATCGGCTCCTGGATATATGACGGAATTTTGGCACGAGACTATCCCGTGGTGCAGGGCGGCGTAGTGTTTGTGGCGATCGTCTTTGTCTTGATCAATCTGCTTGTGGATCTTTCCTATGCGTGGATCGATCCGAGAATTCAGTTCCGCTAAACTGTTCAACACCACTCTAGGTAGACGAGCCAACAGGTGGACATTTTCTCACACAAAGATGCAGCAACTTTTTCAGCAAACCGCCCTCCAGCGTTTCTCAAAATCTACCTCTGGCAAAATCGGGCTAGTGTTGACGATCGCTCTTTTTTGCTAGCGCTCCTTGCCCCTATTTTGCGACCCTATGACCCGGCGATCGATCGCGACTATTTAGCCCGATTGGTTGCGCCAAGTGCTGCCCACTGGTTTGGGACGGATGGCTTGGGTCGAGATTTGCTGGTGCTAGTGTGGTATGGAACTCGCACGTCGCTGCTGATCAGTCTGATATCGGTGGGGCTGGGGGCGAGTGTGGGCTTGTGTTTTGGCTTGGCTGCGGGATATTTTCGCGGTTGGCTAGAAGTGACGATCGGCTGGGTGACAGATATTCTGCTGGCGTTTCCGTCGATTTTGCTGGCGATTGCGATCGTCACCGTCACGAGTCCTAGTTTGCAAAGCGTGATGATTGCGGTAAGCGTGGTGCAAATTCCGATCTACATTCGGCTGGCCCGCAGCGTGGTATTGTCGCTGCGAGAGCAAGAATTTATTCAGGCGGCCAAAGCGTTGGGGGCAACTCCAATGCGGGTGATTTTGCGGCACATTCTCCCGGCAAGTCTTGCGCCCTTGGTGGTGCAGGCAACCCTCTCGATCGGCACAGCCACCCTGGAGGCAGCAGGACTCGGATTTTTGGGACTCGGCGCACAGCCTCCCACACCAGAACTGGGGACGATGCTATCAGATGCCTTCAAAGGCGGCTACTCTCTCTCCGCCCCGTGGACGACGCTCTTTCCAGGATTGGTGATTACCCTGATGGTGCTAGCCTTCAATCTTTTGGGCGACGGCCTTCGAGATGGGCTAGATCCACGAAGCTAGGTTAAGCGCTAGGCTAGTTTAATGAATTGACGATCGAAGATGAACGAACCACAGATTAATTCGCTGCTACGAGAATTACAGAACCCCGATGAAGCCGTCCGTTGTCACGCCACCGAAGAACTTTGGCGCATGTGGTTTATGCAGAAAGGCATGATGGGCTTTCAAGCACTGCAACGCGCCCAAGCTTTTCTCGATGCCGGAGAAACCACCCAAGCGGAGGCATTGCTCACTGACTTGACAACCACACTACCCGACTTTTCGGAAGCCTGGAATCGTCGAGCCGTGTTGTATTTCACCACTAGGGACTATCGAAAAGCGATCGCAGACTGCAAAACTGTGCTGCGGCTGACTCCCTTTCACTTTGGCGCACTAAACGGGTTAGGGGTATGCCATGCAGCGATCGGCGAATACCAGGAAGCCATTCAGGCTTTTCGCCAAGCCTTGAAGGTGCAACCCTACGCGATCGAGAACCAGCGCCTGATCTTAGAATGCACCGCAAAGCTATAAAACTAAAGTTCCGCCGCTTGCGTTTGGAGGGTGGCGGAGCTTGAGCCGTATCCGTGGATGGTCGGCATCAAGATATACTTTGTCAGGGCATAAAATTAAAGATTTTGGACGGGGTGCAGGGGTGGAACCCCTGGCTGGGCGCAGCCCCCACACCCCTTCCTAAACCAAAATCTATAGGCTGACGCAGCATAACTCGCTTCTCAATCGATTACATT
>JAAUOZ010000248.1 GCA_012034655.1 Leptolyngbyaceae cyanobacterium CSU_1_3
TTCGGAAGGACATAGTGCCCGGTATCAATGCTTACCCCCGGTGTTGTGGTCAGCAGCGCGCGAATTCCTGCAGGTGTAACCTCTGTTCTGTAAGCGAAGATTTTTTTAAGCTCGCCCAACCTGGACAACGTTGTGAGCGCGAGGACACTTCCTATCCTGACGTTTCTCGGGCTGGAACACTCCTCGTCAATCGGCGCTTTCTGTAATTGCGTCTCCGGTTGGGCGCGCGTTCAGTCGCTCGCACTCAAGGCACTGTTGCGCAACAACAAGAACAACGTTAGCGTCCGGGCCAGGTTCAAAGTCCGTAGCGCGTTGACGACCAATCGGAAGTCGGTTCCCGAATTGAGCGTCAGGTTACCGCCCGCCGTGCCCGTGGGGAGAAGCGTCGCCAGGCCCGCGTTGCCAAATCCAGTCGGTAAGGCGGCGATCGTGGCGGTGGTTGGGGTGGTGGCTCCCTTTGCGATGGGAACCGCCGGGCTGATCGCGTTGTTTCAAGTGCCTACGATTCCGGCGGTTTTTGCAGGGGCAGCCCTGACGGCGACCAGCATCGGCATTACGGCGAGGGTGTTGTCAGAGATTCAGCGGCTCAGTTCTAAAGAGGGGCAAATCATCATTGGGGCAGCCGTTTTGGATGATGTGCTAGGCATCATTGTGCTGGCGGTGGTGGCGGGTCTGGCAAAAACGGGCGAAGTGCAGGTGGGCAATGTGGTCTACCTGATTGTGAGCGCCGGGGTTTTTCTGGTTGGCAGTCTGTGGCTAGGTCTGCTGCTCAATCCTTTCTTTGTCACTCTGGTCAAAGAACTCAAAACTCGCGGGCAGTTGCTAATTGCTGCCCTAATTTTGCGTTTGCGCTCTCCTACGTGGCGATCGTGATTCAGCTAGAGGCGATTTTGGGGGCATTTGCGGCGGGGCTGATTTTGGCAGAAACCGAAAAGCGCAAGGAATTGGAAGAACAGGTAATTCCGATCGCCGATATGCTCGTGCCGATTTTCTTTGTGGTGGTGGGGGCGCGCACCGACGTAAGCGTGTTGAACCCTTTTGTGGCCAGCAATCGTGAAGGACTGATCATAGCGGGGTTTTTGGTGGTTGTGGCCATCATCGGTAAAGTGGTGACGGGCTTCACGCTCTGGGGTCAGCCGCAGTTAAATAAACTGGCGATCGGCGTGGGGATGATTCCTAGGGGCGAAGTGGGGCTGGTGTTTGCGTCCTTTGGGGCAACCAGCGGTGTGCTCTCAGAATCGTTGCAGGCAGCGATCGTGGTCATGGTCATTTTCACCACTTTTCTGGCTCCGCCCCTGTTGCGAGTTGTGTTTTCTCAGGCAGACGCGGCAGAAATTCCGGCTAGTCAAGACTTGATAGAAGAATCGGCTAGCGATCGCCCCTCCTCTTGAGCCGAGTAGAACGACATAGGCGAGATTCTCGACTGCTTAGGGCAACGCAGAGAGTTTGAAGGCTCAGCCCAGAAGTCGAAAATCTTGCCTTCTTTGGGCAACAGTTTAGGTAAAGATACGCAAGTTCGATCGTCGAAAAAATATGTTGAAAAGAAGGCAACTGTATTAGAATGCTGTAGCCAAATCCAATATTGATGAGTTGAATAACAATATTGATGAGTTGGATAAATTGGCCCGTCACATTCTAACTACAATACCTTCCTGAATCTGATGAAAACGAAATCTGAGACTCAAAATTCTATAAATATTTTCCGAAACCTGAGCGCTAACATTTGCGTCTCCGACCTTCGAGGGTGCAACCATGCAAATAACTTGCAAGCAATTTTTCTAAGTTGAGCCAAATCTTCCAGAAAAGAGTGCCTAGCCGGAGAATACTGAGTGAGCGATCGCGGCAAAGCTATCTCAGGTCAGACTTTAGACCTCATACGCTAGACTTGAGGCGATCTTGTCAGGGTAGCTCAAAATTTTGAGTTGCCTGATTGTAGTCTGTGTAAGGCTGTCTGGGATTTGTTGAGCTTTAAGTGCAGTGATTGTAGCGAGGTCAGAGCCTGTTCTAGCTCAGCCTCTTGTCTGCTTGAAAAAGTGCTTCATCACAGAAATAAAGTTGCATAAATTGTGATGATTTTCAATTCGCTAACTCGATCGTGATGCGAGGCAAACAAGGAGCTATTACTTTGAGACGCAACCTATTTGAAAGAGAGAAAGAAGAAGAAAAAACGAAAAAAGGAAAGCTAAGTTTTCACCTTTTCTTTTACTTTTTATCGGCTATCTTTTTGGTTTTTTCTTCTCCCGCAGAGGCAGCAAGATTACAGTTTTGGCGGTTTGATTCGAGTCAAAATCGCCTAGAATTTACCACCGACGATGGCGTACAACCCAGAGCACAATTGATTGCCAATCCAAATCGATTGGTGATTGATTTACCAGGTGTGACCTTGGGCCGTCCAGCGATGACAGAAGCCTACAGTGGCGCGATTAAATCTATCCGAGTGGGGCAATTCGATCGCGGCATCACTCGGATTGTTGTCGAAATGGCTCCGGGCTACACGATCGATCCCAATCAGGTGAAGTTTCGCGGTGCTTCCCCCCAACAGTGGACGGTGCAGCTACCCACCCCCCAGATCGATTCAACTAGCGCCTCGATCGACAACTCCGTGACTGTGCCAACTCAGCCACCCCTGGCTGCCAGCCCATCGGGGGCAAAGGCCTTCATTCAGAATATTCAGCCGACCCCAGACGGTTTTTTTATTCGCACAACCGGGGGGCAGCCAGAAGTACGATCGCGCCGCAGTGGCGATCGTCGTCAGATGATCATCGATCTCTATGGGGCCGCGCTGTCGCCGAATCTGACTTCGCGCAACTTTATCAGCGATCGCAATGGCAATAGTCGGTTGCAGGTGTCGCAGATTCAAGCTTCGCCGCCTATAGTGCGTCTGGCATTGGCTATTGCACCCAATAGTGCCGATTGGCAAGCAACCGCCAGTGGCAACAATGGGTTAGTCTTGTTGCCGCAAATGGGGACGATCGTCACCCTGCCCACAACTCCGCCGCCGATCGCGACCGCAAATAGCGAGTTGGCGACCGTGGAAACGGTGGAATTGGATCAGGGGAATCGTCAGTTGTTGATTCGGGCTGACCGTCCGATTACCTTTACCTCTGGGTGGGATCGGGCATCGAGTTCCTACCGGATTACCATCCCCTCGGCGCAGTTGGCGCGATCGGTACGGGGTCCCCAGCTTTCTGCCAACAGCCCTCTGCTTCAGGTGCGCCTCAGACAAGAAGACCCCCGCACGGTGGCAATTTTGATGTCTCCGGCGGCGGGGGTGCAGATCGGCGACATCAACCAACCCAGTCGGCAATTGCTAGCCCTGCAACTGCGACGATCGGGGCTGTTTCCTGTGTCGCCGCCGCCCAGTTCCAGCATTCCCGTTCCACCTGCGACCAACCCTAGCCCGGCTACACTGCCCCGCGTGCCCAATGGCAAAATTGTCGTCGTCATCGATCCGGGTCATGGTGGCCCCGATCCGGGGGCAATCGGCATTGGCGGATTGCAGGAAAAAGAAGTTGTCATGGATATCAGCCAACAGGTTGCGGCCCTTCTAGAGCAGCAGGGTGTGCAGGCGGTTTTGACGCGAACCGCAGATATCGATCTTGATCTAGAACCTCGCGTAGCCCTAGCTGAACGGGTGAACGCCACTCTGTTCGTCAGTATTCACGCTAACGCCATTAGCCTCAGTCGTCCTGATATTAACGGACTCGAAACCTACTATTTTGATAGCGGTCTGGGGTTGGCCCAATCGATTCACAGTAGCGTTTTGCAGAGCACAGGGGTGAAAGATCGAGGGGTGCGCGATCGCGGTTCTATGTCTTGCGGAGAACCTCTATGCCGTCGGTCTTAGTTGAGATCGGGTTTGTGACAGGACGGGACGATGCTGCTAAATTATCCACAGCGAGTTATCGCAGACAGATGGCAGAGGCGATCGCTCGCGGTATTCTACAGTACATCCGTTAATTTTCTTGTCGATCGTTCGAGGAGTGTGTGTGTGAGGAATCAAAATTCAATTCAACCCCCAGCAGAAGAGGCATCTTACCCCAGCAGACAGACCGACTTCAAGCTCAATCTAGAACCTTCAAACAGTGCCCCCATCGGCGTTTTTGACAGCGGCGTTGGGGGTCTGACCGTTCTGAGAGAACTGTATCGACAGTTGCCCAATGAGTCGGTTCTCTATTTTGGCGATACGGCGCGGTTGCCCTACGGCACAAAGTCTCCGTCGCAGATTGTGCAGTATGTGCGCGAGATTCTCACCTGGATGACTCAGAAAGGGGTGAAGATGGTGATCGTGGCCTGCAACACGAGTTCTGCGTTAGCGATCGAGCTATTGCGCTCAGAATTTCCTAGCTTGCCGATCGTCTGTCTGATTTTGCCTGGGGCACGGGCGGCAGTGCAGGTGGGCAAACGCATTGGGGTGATTTCGACCCCAGCCACGGCCGCCAGCGATGCCTACCGTCAGGCGATTTTAGAAGTTGACCCAACCGCCGAGGTGTGGCAGGTTGGCTGTCCAGAATTTGTGCCGTTGATTGAGCAAAATCGGATAGATGATCCCTACACTTACCGGGTAGCTCAAAACTATCTAGCGCCCCTTCTAGAAGCGCAAATTGACACCTTAATCTATGGCTGTACCCACTATCCTCACCTGGCTCCAGTGGTGAAGTCAATTTTGCCTCGATCGATTCAACTCATCGATCCAGCCGTGCATGTGATTGCGGCTGCGGCTCAAGAGTTAGACCTGTTGGGCTTAAAGAGCACTCGCCCTGCCATGCCAACTCAATTTTGCGTCAGTGGCTCGCCTCACCCCTTTGTAGAAATTTCTCGCCAATGGCTAGGCTGCACCCCTACGGTGGAGCAGGTGAATTTGTCTGAAACCTGTCAGGCTGTGGCGATCGAATAGATCCTATCTTGGTGTCAGGGCACGGCACGATCGTGTCCTGAATCTAGCTGAATTAGGTAAATTGCTGGCTCAAAGTGACAGGATTGTGTACGGTGATCTTTTTCTTGTGAATAGAGATCATCTTGTCTTGACGCAAATCGCCCAGTAGACGAGTCACCGTCACACGAGTCGAACCGATCGCTTCGGCGATCGCCTGGTGGGAAAGTTTGAGATCGATCGTGATCCCTTCCTGCCCCGGAATGCCAAAATCGCGACAGAGGATCAGCAAAAAGCTCACCAACCGCGACCCCATATCTCGATGGGCCAGGGTTTCGATCATCATTTCAGTCTGCAAAATTCGGGAAGACAACCCCCGCAACATCAGCAAACAGAGTTCAGGGTTATCTTTGAGAGCTTTCTCGACCTGCTCGATCGGAACCGACAACAACTCAACCGGGGTAAAAGCAACCGCATGATAGAAGCGATCGGCCCGCTGCCCCGTGATCAATGACAACACCCCAAACACGCTGTTCTCTCGCAGCAAGGCCACCGTAATCTCTTCGCCCGCCTCATACACTCGCGAAAGCTTTACGGCTCCCTTGGTTAGAAAATAAACCCGCTCTGCGGGGTCGCCTGGAAAGAAAATAGTTTTGCCGCGCTCAAACGTCTCGATGACGGGAGGAAACGCGCCGCCGCCAATCTGGCGAAACATCGCTGCAAGTGGTCGCTCTTTGGTCACTACCATGTTCCTTGTCGAACTCGTCGCTCCTGTAAATCCCTTTCCATTGATCTGGCAGCAGATTGGATTTAGCTGTGAGATTTCTCTGTAAGAGATTGATGACTTTAGAACACTTAAACTTACTCTTCAAGCAGTTTTTGTGCTCAGCATTACACTATTCTGACAGGTGCTTGAATTTTTGCTGAGTTGAGGGTAGGTCTCTAACAATTGCTTAAGCTTTCAGAATAATGCAGCAAGGATTTCGATAATATTAGCGCTTGACAGGACGATCGACACAGGAGTTGACGATCGTTTCCGAATCAAGAATTGACGATCGTGCTCGATCGACCCTTTGCGATCGGCTCAATTCATCTCTTCCCTGGTTAAGGTATCCTCAAAGATGCCCTTTGAGATGGACTTGTATGCTAGACCTGACTGGAAAAAATGCCTTAGTGACTGGGATTGCGAATAATCGCTCGATCGCGTGGGGCATCGCGCAACAGCTTCACAAGGCAGGCGCAAATTTGGGAATCACCTATCTGCCAGACGACAAAGGCAAGATGGAAAAAAAAGTGGCAGAACTGGTGGAACCGCTTCAACCCAGTCTGTTTTTGCCGCTTAATGTCCAGGATGACGCTCAGGTGCAGTCTACCTTCGACACAGTGGGCGACAAGTGGGGCAAGCTCGATATTCTGATTCACTGTCTGGCGTTTGCCCAAAAGGATGATCTATCGGGTGACTTTAGCAAAACTTCTCGTGCCGGGTTCAACACTGCTTTAGAGATCAGTGCCTATTCTTTAATTACCCTCGCTGGTGCGGCCAAACCTTTGATGACGGCGGGAGGAAGCATTGTGACGCTGACCTATTTGGGTGGCGTAAAGGTGATCCCCAACTACAACGTCATGGGGATTGCCAAGGCAGCCCTAGAGATGAATGTGCGCTATCTGGCCCATGAGATGGGGTCACAAAATATTCGCGTGAATGGCATTTCGGCGGGGCCAATTCGCACGTTGGCTTCGTCGGCGGTGGGCGGCATTTTGGATATGATTCACCACGTTGAGGCGGTTGCGCCGTTGCGTCGGACGGTGACTCAGACAGAAGTGGGCAATGCAGCGGCGTTTTTGTGCAGTGACTTAGCAAGCGGAATTACGGGGCAGGTGATTTATGTCGATGCGGGCTACGAAATTATGGGGATGACGGCTACGAAAAGTACGGCTGAGGGGTGAGATATACTTTGTCAGGGGCATAAAATTAAAGAATTTTGGTACGGGGTGCAGGGGGTGGAACCCGGTGGACCTGGGGGCGGCGGATCCGCACGCGCTCAAGGTCACGACCTCGTCCCAGGAGTGGTGCGGGCACACCTTCACCCAGCTCGACCGCAAGCAGGACGGCTACCTGGTGTTGATGCTGTCGTATTTCGAGAGCGAGGGCGACCAGACGCTGACGCTCGACGTGCTACACCGAGACGAGCTGTGGACGACGATCCGCATCGATCCGGACACGGCCGAGGAGCCGCAGGGCGGCTACAACCCGCGCTCGGTGCCGCCGGCCGGGTATTTGCATTTCCTCAGCGGACGCGGCTCGCCGCCGCCTCACGCGGCGTTGGAGACGCGCACCCCGGCGCCTTCCAGCACCATGACCGGAGCGACGAAGGTCTCTCCGCTGATCGACAGGCCGATATCCATTTTTTCGACGAACTTCACCTGCACGATGCGGTTGCGCGAATCCGGCGGTAGACCTCGTTGATCGGCCCATGCATCAGG
>JAAUOZ010000034.1 GCA_012034655.1 Leptolyngbyaceae cyanobacterium CSU_1_3
TGAGGCTGTTGAGCTACCAGGGTTTGAATTTGGTTTTTGAGGGGCAAAATTTCCTGATCTAATCGGAGCGCAGTCGCCTCGGCAGGGGAGGCGATCGGGCTGGCTTGCTCTGTTTTATCCGATGAAGAAGCCCCAGCGGTGAAGTTGCTGGCGGGGTCCCAAATCGACAAAATTGTGCCCGCAATCACGCCGACACCCACTCCCAAAATCAGCAGGCGAGTGCCATATAGCAGGGCCGCCTCCGATCGCGTGGTCGGGCGGAAGGGTTTGGCAACGATCGGTCTGGGGCTGTTTTGGGAAGAAAAGCGGGACGATCGGGATCTACGTCTTTGCTCAGGGCGATCTTTGGGCGCAGTCGCCGCTGGTTTGCGAAACCCAAAGAGAGAATTTTGTCTGCGGGAGTCGCGATTTCTTCTACCCGCCGCGATCGAGCCGCTAACTCTGGGTTCGCTGGGCCTTGCTGTCCGATCGTTCAGGCTTCTTGCTCGGAGCGGGAGGGGCGACTTTTGGGCGCGTGGAGACTCAGATGGGCGGGTTCGCTGCTGCAATCTCGCTGGCCGTGGCGGAGTCGATCGCCCCTCTCTTTTGACGGGTCGAGGTTCAGGCGATCGTTCAAAGCGTCTCATAGCCGGATTAGCCGGATGTTGAGCAAATCTCTCCTCCGCAGAATTGCCCTCAAACGGCATATTTGAATCGCTGCCAGATTCCCGCATGTAGTTTCTCCTATCTTGAGTCAAGCGATCGGCGTTTATAGGCTAGGAGTCAGGCTAAATCACCTTTTTGGGATGACTCCATGGGCAGAAATTATTCTCGTTCTCCACTAGATGTAGGGATTCTACATTGAGTTGAGCAAATTGAGTTGAGCAAATTGAATTGAGCAAATTGAGTTGAGCCTCTGAAGCACCCCTACTGAGTATCTACTCTCAAGGCACGATCGTCAGTATCCCACAGGATTCTTTTTACCTTTTCAGCTTCAGCGCCCAATCAATTTGCCGCAAAATTCCCCGCAGCATCGTCACTTCCGCTACCGAAGGATACGCCCGATTCAGCAGCCGTCTCAACTTCTCCATCCGACTCTGGGCCGTATGCGGATAGATAAACCCAACCGTCAGCAAAAGCTCCTCTAGCTGCCGAAAATATGACTCGATCGCCTCCAAAGGCGCAGACGAGCCAACCACCCGCTGCGGCATTGGTTCAGATTCGCTGTCTGCTTCCGTGCCCTGCTGACCCATCGCCTCAATCTGGTAAAGCTCATACTGGTAAAGCTCATAACTACAGATGGCCACCGCTTGAGCCAAATTGAGCGATGTGTAAACCGGGCTAGAAGGAATGCAGACCAATCGCTGGGCATACTTCAGTTCTTCGTTGCTCAGGCCTCGATCCTCTGGCCCAAAAATCAACGCCGACTCTACGCCATCTTCTCCCTGTAGCAGCCAAGGCAGGGCATTTCTGGGGTGCTCTAGCGGAGTCTGAGTCGATCGAGTTCGCACGGCAGTGGCGATCGCTCGCTGGCATCCAACCAATGCTGCGGGCAAAGTTTGCACTATTTCGGCCGCAGCCAGCACGTCGCCTGCATGAACCGCCATTTGCCTCGCCTCGGCACAAAGCGGGTCGCAACCAGGATTGACCAACACCAGACGATGTAGCCCCATATTCTTGAGAATTCGAGCGATCGATCCCACATTCAGCGCCCCGGCTGGCTCCACCAGGACAATACGAACCTTAGAAAGAGCAGTTTCAGACATTTTGGGACGCAGAAAAATCGAAGCTGTCAACCCCTAGATTGTGTTGACATTTGACAGAAGGTGACTACCGTTGGCAACCCAAACTGCCGACCAAACTGCCGAGGTCTATTGCTGTCTTTGAGGTTGAGACGGTCGCTCTGCCTGAGCCTGAACGATCGTCGCCTGAATTCTCGGCACGGCAAAAAACTTTTGAGCGTCTGTCAACAGCTTATCGCCCCAGAGATTGTCTTTGAGGAATTTCAGATCACTATAACGACTGTCGAGGCGAATGGCAGACTCACCCAAAGCCAGCGCTTTGTCGCGATCGCCCTTCTTATAAAGCCCGATCGCCGCTGCCAGTCTCGGCTCTGCCGCTTTAGGATCGAGGGATGCCGCCGCTTGCCAACGCCGCACCGCTTCTTCGTAGTCGCCCGATTCATACTTGATCAAGCCAATATTGTTGATGGCGGGCCAATATTGCTTATCTTGAGCCACCGCTTTTTCGTAGCTGGCGATCGCTTCTCCATTTTGGCGCTGCATTAAATAAGCGTTGCCCAAATCAAACAGCGCACCGGGCACATTTGGCTTTAGCTTTAGCCCTGCCTGGATGGACGCGATCGCATCTGCATACTTTGTCTGCTGGAAGTAAGCCGTCCCCAACGCAAACAAAATATTCGCATTGCGCGGGTCAAGAGACTGAGCACGCTTGAGCGAATTGATACCATCATCTAGCTGATTGGTCTGAAGATATAGCCCACCCAAAACCGCCCAAGCTTCAGAAATTTGCGGAGCAAGTTGAGTCGCCAATCGTGCCCTCGACAACGCCAACTCTGGCTGTTGAAACTGAGCCAGTTGCATCGCCTCCTGGATCAGACCCAATGCCCTGCTGCTCCATTTTTTGGAGTCAAGCTGCACCACATGGGGCACGAGGGCTTGCCCATGGGCAGGTTGAGTTGCAGACCACAGGCCAAAAATTGTCAGCGCAGAGAGAAAAAGAATGCGTTTGGGCACGGGTACAGCCTTACCAGAAACGATCGAGGGGTTCGTCAGCTAGCTTAATCGATCTTGCTGAATTTCGGGACAAAAATTAATCGAAACCGAATCGAAAATTAACCGATCGAACGGGCTAATTTGGCCCGATCAGCGCTAGTCTATGAACCTTAAAACTTCTCTCTAGCTGCCCTGCACCTCCTATGGATCGTTTCACCGTCGAAGTCATCTCTCAAACGCCCAACCCGCAGCAAACCATCTATGCCGCGATGCACCAAGATTATGCAGAAGGCTTTGTCTGGGATGAGCGCGATCGCTTTCCCGATGAAGCTAAATGTGGCGAGGTGATCGTCAAGCAACTTCTGGCAGGCAACCGGGGGCACTATGGCCCACTCGAACATCCACAAATCGTTCTCAACTGTGGCTGGTTTCCCCACAGCACGATGCAGCAAATTCGGACTCATCGGGTAGGAATTTCCTTCGATGTCCAATCTTTTAGATACACCGGGCAGCGCATCATTGACGTAGTAGAGGGCAAGCGAGACGTTGAGGAAGTGTTCTATCTGCGTCCGTTGGGTTTCTACAGCGATCGCCAAGGCAAAAAATATGAATACACCCAGGATGTTCGCCAAGAAGATATCGCCTGGTGTCTCGCGGCCTGTCGGCGCTACCAAGAACGGATTGACCAAGGGTTTTCTGAAGAACATGCCAGAGGGTTGATTCCCTTCGATGTGCGTCAGCATTGGGTGATGTCGGCAAATGTGCGATCGATGATGCACCTCGTCGATCTGCGCTGGAAGGCAGATGCCCAACTCGAAGCTCAAAAGCTCTGCGAGTGTCTGTGGCAGCCTTTCCAAGTGTGGGTTCCTCAAATTGCCGACTGGTACGAATCAAATCGTCTCAAGAAAGCGCGGCTCGCGCCTTAAATTTTGCGCCTTAACTTTATGTGGCAGAAAATTTCTTGATGTCATCTTTACACCAGTACGGAACTCGTCATATTTCTAACAGGTCGTGGGAGAAAAGAACGGGCAACTGCTGACCTACAGATTCACTCTAGAGGTTAGTAGAGGCTAGCTTCACAGTGTTTGCTCAGGTTCGATTAAACGTAAATTTGGGCACATCTAACCTGAAAACACTGAAGTAACCATTCACTCACACTAACTTTATGAAGAATACCGTGCCGAGTCTTGACTTCACCCGTAAATCTCTGCTCAAAAGAGCGGCGATCGCTCTGATGGCATCGACCCTGCTCGTAGGAAGCTACAGCACTCCCAGGGCAACCGCCACTCCCTCACAAGCCAGTCAACAACAAGGCTGGAATGCGGTTCTCAAGGTGGCTCGATTGGTTCAAACCCGGCAAGACTCGGCGTTGGTTCTGCAATTGAGCATTTTCGATAAGCCTCAGACCAGCTACGCCAACGCGGTTTATCAGGTGTCTGCTCGGCGCAACGATCGCTGGGTGACACTCTACACTTCTTCAGGAGCACGACTGATCGGCAACGCTTCTGGGCAGACCACCCTCGCCCCTGAAGTGATTTCTCTCAAAGACTTACGGCGACAACTCGGCGACGGTGTAGACTTCAACCAGCTAGATTTGCGCGTGACGGCTCAACTTCGCTACGACATTCGGGGCAGTGTACGCGATCGCTCCATCCTTTTTGAGCAAACCCAGTCTTATCGATCGATCGCCCAAAGCACCAGCACACAGTTGGTTAGCAGTTCTTCCTTTCAGCCTGGAGTAAGTGCCAATCAGAGTGCCAATCAGGGCAACTTTAGCCTGGCTATCTCGCAGAAAAAAGCCACCCTGTCGAACGTGATTGCAAGAGTTTCAGTTCGCAACCGAACCTCTGAAGGTTTCACCTCCGAGAAATTTTTGGGCGATTTTCGCTACCAGATCAACAAAAGAGCGAAGTTTGTCAAAGGTCTCAAAGCCAACGATCGCGTCATCGTGCGTTTGTTTGATCTCAAAAATCGGTTCATTGGCTACAGCGAATTTGAACTGCTATCAGAACATGCGGCAGTGACGCTGGTTTTGCCCGATCGTCCGGTGGAGACTCGCATCGTCCGCACGATTTATGGCATCGATGCCAACCAAAACAGCACGATCGATTCTGGAGCGCGGGTTTACGACTACTTCACCCAAGTGTCTCAGAGCCAACGCTACCAAAATGCCAGAGTCAGCTTTCTCAGCAATGTGCAGAATTTGAACCTGAATGCCTTTACGCTGTCAAACTTGCCGACTCCGCGATCGAACTGCACCTACCCCACCTCTTTTGTGAGCGGGTCGTTTTTGCGGGTTGATCGATCGTTTCAGGTGTTTCGCTCTAGCCTAAATTCTGTTTTGGTCGCCCTCCCTGGTCAGATTGTGCAACCCATCAATGTGAGCAGCACCAATGTTTCGGTTTATCAGGTGACTCAACTGCTGACGACCTATCAAACAGTGAACAATTCACAAGTCGTTGTGGCAGGCGACGACGATGACGACAAGAAACGAGGCAAGAAAAAACGCTGTAGTCAGCGCATTGGCAACGGCTCAGAAGGCTGTGACCCAGGCAATTCTCGCCCTCACGATGGCAGCAACGACGACGATGATGACGATGACGACGACGACGATGACGACGATGACGACGATGACGATGACGATGATGATTAGGGCGATCGCCCCCCTGGACAGAAGAAACGCTAACTGAGGACAAGTTTGAGTCGTGAAAGCTCCACAAACAGAACGTGGAGCTTTTGAAGTATTAAGGGACCAGAAAAGTCTGTCTCAAGCATCAATGAAGTCTCTAGAATTAAAATGCCTCAGAATTGTGAGAGGCTATAAGCTCACCATCTGGTGTGAGGCATGACTGGAGCAAAAAGAGAACGATGAACATCGTAGAATTATTTCAAAAGGGCGGCGTGACGATGTTTCCGCTGCTGCTGCTTTCGGTTTTGGCATTGAGTGCCATTATTGAGCGATCGTGGTTTTGGTTCAACGTGCTCAACAAAGAAAAAGAGACGGTGAACCGCATCCTGGATGCATCTCGCAAAGATTGGGGCATGGCCACCGAAATTGCACGACAGGCCTACGACCAACCGATCGCTCGCTTTCTCTATGCCCCACTACGGCTGCAAGATCCCGATCCAGAATTATTTCGCCTATCCTTGGAGTCGTCGGCGGATGACGAAATTGTCTCTATGCGTCGAGGCGACAAAATTCTTGAAGCCGTGATCGCCCTTGCACCGTTGCTCGGTCTGCTAGGAACGGTGCTGGGCTTGATCACTTCCCTGGGGTCAATCCGAATTGGCGATATTGGCACAGCCTCCACCGCCGGAGTCACCACAGGAATTGGCGAAGCGCTGATCAGTACAGCAACAGGTCTGATCGTGGCGATTTTTGCGGCTGCCTTCTATCGATCGTTCCAGGCGCTCACCTTCAATCAAGCAAAGGTTTTTCGACGGACTGGCAACGACCTAGAAATACTTTATCGCCAGAAGTGGCAACAGGGGAGGGGCGAAAGGATGAGGGATGAAGAATGAAGGAGGAGGGAGGAGGAGGAATGGGTGTCGATCGTGCTGAGAATTGTGACGCATAAGAAACACCCAGCCTTCCCAAAAAAAGGAACCTCCAAAGTTCAAGTATCTAAACCATGCTGAAACATGACTCATCCCTCTCACTTGGCTAACCCCCAATCCCCAAATCCTAACCACCCTCATCTCTATCCCTCCTCCCTCCATGAAACTCAATCTAGATTCCACTGACGAGGCGCAAATCCAGATCATTCCACTGATTGATGTGATTTTCTGCATCCTGACGTTTTTTTATTCTGGCGGCCTTACAACTGACTCGTCAGCAAGGAATTAACGTCGATTTGCCCAAAGCCAATACAGGGACGGTGCAGACGCAAGCCTCACTCATGGTTTATATCGACCCCGCCGGCAGATTTATGTCGATAAGCAACTGATCGATCGCGCCCAACTGTTTCAGATTGTGCAAAATTATCACCAGCAGCAACCCGACGGATTGTTGATACTCAGCGCCTCTCAGACCGCCCTTTACAACGATGTGATTCAGGTGTTAGATATTTTGCGAACAGTAGGTGGCGATCGTGCGGCTCTCTCAACCGCCCCACCCAGCAATCAGCCTTCTCCGACACCGGGGCTGGCTCCGACACCCACGCCCTTCGTCACCCCAGGGCTAAATGCTCCTCCCGGAGGCACGGATTTGTTTGGCAACCCGATCGCTCCCACTCCCGGAGGTCTCCAGACCACTCCAGCACCTGTGCCGACGGGGCAATCTCCCCTGTCTCCTGCCCAAGAAACTGTACCAACCACCGCTCCGTCGCCACCGCAACAGGAGCCGCAACAGGAGCCGCAATAGAAAAGGGACGATCGGCTCCCAACTTTAGTCGGGTCGATCGTCCCTTCAGAACTGATGAATGGTTTTAACACGAAGTCAGTCCAGTTTGGTTTGAGGCAGGTTCAAAACTAGTGGCGACCGCTCCCAATCGGCGTACCACACGGATAGGTTGCCGCAGGCTGACGCACCGGAGGAACGACAGAAATCGGTTCTGTAACCGGGTGAGCGGGCAGAAGTTTTGCCGCTTCATAGTCTGCCTTGAGCTTCGACAGCATTTGATCGCGGCGATCGTACAACCGCTTGAGGGGGCGAGGCGCACACTGGTTGATCACATACGCCGTGAGAATAGGCAGGGCGATCGTGCTGTCGGTGTAGCAAACCACCGTATTCGGCAACTCATCGGGATCGACCTTTCCCCAACTCACCGCTTCGTTGGGCGTTGCCCCCGACAATCCACCCGTATCAGGACGCGCATCAGTGACTTGAATGAAGTAGTCATGTCCGCGCTCTTCCAGTCCTAAGACTTCGTGCAGTTGGGGTTGGGTTTGCAGCAGAAAGTTTTTGGGGCTGCCACCGCCAATAATCAGGGCTGCACTTTTGCCTTCAACCCCAGAGGCTCCAGATTCACGGGCAGAATAGGCGATCGCGGCGGTTTCGTTCACATCCAGCATCGGGTCGATGACTAGGGCAGAGCCTTCGAGGGCCATGGCAGCAATGTTCATGCCGATCGAGCTATCTCCAGGCGAAGACGTATAAACAGGAACTCCGCATTCGTAGGCAGTGGCCAGCAGAGAAGAATTTTTTACGCCTAGCTGCTGCTCAACTTCATAAACGTATTTGCCCAGCAAGTGGTGGAACTCAGCCGTACCCATCCGCTTTTGAAAGGGTTCAGCCTTCAGAATTTGTCGGATGAAGGCATCGGTTCCAAGCAGCACGTCATAGTCAAAAACGATGTCGTAGATGCGGATGCGACCTTCTTGACGCAGCTTGATATCATCCACAAACGGATTGCTGGCGTAGAGATCTAGCCCCAACCCATAGTGCAGATCGTGATAAAGATTGGCTCCTGTACTAATAATCCAGTCAATGAACCCACTTCGCATCAAGGGAGCAAGCACCGACGTTCCTAGACCTGCCGGAGTCATAGCTCCTGACAAACTGAGTCCGACGGTCACACCTTCCTGCATGACTTCACGGGTGAGCAGATGGCAAATTTCCCGCAGACGAGCCGAATTGTATGCCGTAAAGTAGCCATCAATCAGGTCTACAACGCTGATTTCAGCAGGCATGGGGGAGGGTGCAATTTTGCGACTGAGAAGTTTGGACATTTTCTTACTCCAGAAAGGATCAAACGCATAAAGTGAGGGCTAGGCGATAAACAACCGTCCACAGCGAACTGGATTGCAGCTTTAAGCTTGGCTAAATTTCTAGTAAGGCGAAGCAAAAGTTCGGCGCAGCTATAGAGCAGGTAAACTCCCTGCTTGCAGTCAAGGCAACTGCGCTACAGAGTGGCGATCGAACTTTACGCTACGGTCAACCAGAAAAAATTTGGCACTGGCGCTTGGCTGCGGCTAGGGCAGAAAAATCTGAAGGAATTTTTGGCAACTTCAGGCAGAAGTACACTGCTCCACACGAGGCAGCCATTCTTGCAAACGAGCCATAAATGGGCACTTCTCATGGGGAAGCCGCAACCTAGCAAGAGTACTGCCAAGCAGACTTCTACACCCGAATATGGGGGCTTTTGTGGTGACGCACTTTCGGGGCTAAAGTGGAACCACATCGACTACGAATTTGAGAAATTCTCCTAAAAGAGAAGTTGACCGATCCAGTTCGCGGGAGTGTCGAGAGTAGTGACTTGCCGACAGGCGATCGCGAACCTTGAGTTACAGATCGGTCAGTTCATACTGGGGGCTTCACAGCGATCGACCAGCGAGAGGGCAGGGTCGCACTGTCTTTTGCGTTTTAGCTTCATATCCAGATACCATAGGGGTCGCCAAGGGTATCCAGTAAAAGAGAAAAGTTTCAATGCTTTTTATGCAACCTTGTTTAAGCACGGACGATTTCATACTATCACTCCTCTCTCAAATATCACTCATCCAAAATACGGAGATTTGTCGATCGCTTGCGAGTCGATGCCATTTTCTGAATAAGCTGATGAGCGATCGCTGATAATTTTTCGATTTTGTTCCTTACAAAAAATCACCACCATGACCCTCGACCCACACTCCGAATCTACCGCTCCTGAAAATCTCACTTCTGATCTCACCTCAGAAAAACACCGTCAGAAAATGCAGCGCCGCAAAGAGGTGCAAGATCAGCGCATGGCTACTATGACGGCCGAAAAAGGGCTGATCATCGTCAACACGGGCAATGGCAAAGGCAAAACCACGGCAGCTTTGGGGATGGTGCTGCGATCGCTGGGTCACGGCTACAAAGTGGCGATCGTGCAGTTTATCAAAGGAGCATGGGAACCCGCAGAAAAGGCTGCCTTTGCGCCCTGGGGCGATCAGATTCAGTTTCATGCCCTGGGAGAAGGCTTTACATGGGAGACACAGGATCGCGATCGCGATATTCTCAAGGCGATCGCGCCTGGGAAATGGCACTGTCATTTATTCGCAATCCCGAATTTCGATTGGTGCTGCTCGACGAAATCAACATTGCCCTCAAGCTGGGCTATCTAGAAGTTGAAACAGTATTGGCAGGTTTAGAGCAGAAGCCTGCCGAAACTCATGTGATTCTCACGGGCCGAGGGCCCCAACGGCTCTCGTCGATCGGGCTGACTTAGTGACAGAAATGACCCTCGTGAAGCATCCATTTAGGGAGCAAGGGATCAAAGCTCAGCCTGGCATCGAATTTTAAAGCCGCTCAAAGCTGTCTATTGAGGCACTGTTGAAGAGTTAACTGCCCATTTTGGCAGGCTTTTTGGAGCTTGCGATCGTTTATAGACTTCCGTATTAACGCTGGCGCACCTCTGAGCTTAGTTGTATAAAGTTTGACTCACGACTTTATTGATTTTTGATAAAGAGAAAACTCAGGCGTTGACTTGAGAATTTCTGTGAAATCCTGACGCAACTTTGCTTTCAAGAAGGCGCGATCGGGGAATACTACGGCTCAGAGTCAGTAGAAAGTTGTCATCTGTCTACCCAACGTACAGTCATAGAGTATTGCCATGCCTCCCATCCTCGGTAACGAATCGTTTCAAACTGCCCAAGATCTGCTCACACCGACCATTCCCCGAACTGCGTCTGGCTCACTCAGCAAAGCCACCGGAGGTGACCTCAGCGACTACTTTAAGTTCGCTGTCACTGGCAGCAGCAGCGTCAGCGCTTCGATTACAGGATTGACTGGAAACGCTCGCCTGCGACTTTTTTCGGCTCCTAACGAAGGCAGCGAACTTCAAGCTACCAGCGCCAACAACCCCCAGAGACTTGCAGAGTCATTCGTTGGCAACCTCGCCACCGCCGGGACTTACTTCATCAAAGTTGAGCTTGATGCAGACCCAAGTGTGACTTCGGCCGATTACACCCTCAATCTCAGTGCCAACACCAACGTTGACTACAGCACTTTATTTTGGCGTGCCCCCGATGGAGCCAATGGTCTATGGCTGATAGACGGTAAGACCCTCGGTGATTCTGGAGTTTTGACACCCGCATTGAACTCGCAATGGCGCACCGAGATCGCAGACTTCAACGGCGACGGAGAGGACGACATTCTCTGGCAGAACACGGTAGATGGGGCAGTAGGCATCTGGCTAATGAGAGGCAGAACCATTATCGAAGCTGTCGCTACAACCTTCAATGGACAGCCCCTCAGCCTCAACGGTGGATGGCAGTCTCAAGTGGGAGACTTTGATGACGATGGCAAAGACGATTTACTCTGGCGCAATGAGTCAACGGGTACAAATGTCGTTTGGCTCATGAACGGCACTGCGATCAAAGATGCCGACCTCCCGCCTGGTTTTACGGGTACTTGGAGGGCGCAGGTCGCTGATTTTGACGGCAATGGCAAAGACGACATCCTCTGGCGGAATGGCAACATTGGAGCAATGGGGATCTGGATGATGGATGGTAAAAATCTGGAAACTCCCACCAGCTTCAGCTACTTTACTGATATTCCTGAAGGTTGGGTTCCTACAGCGATCGACCTGACTGGCGAAGGAGGAGCCGATATTTTCTGGCGCAACACCACCAGTGGCGAAAATGCCCTCTGGATCATGACAGGCAAAGATCGGCAGAGCTTCGATTTTCTGGCAGACGTGCCAATCACCTGGAAAGGAGAAGTTGGCGACTTCAATAACGATGAAAAGGGAGATATTTTCTGGCGACAAAGCACAGGAGAGAACGCAATTTGGCAACTTGACGGCACAAAAGCAATGGGTCAGAAACTCGCCAGTATTGCTGTTTTAGAGTCTCTGCCCACCACTTGGACGCTAGAAGCAGTAACAGATTTCAACAGCGATCGTAAGGACGATGTGATCTTACGCAACTCTGATGGCACAGTCAAAATTTGGCTGTTAGACGGCTCCGTAGTCGCAGCAGCACCGGCTGGCCCGTCCATCATTACCGATCCGATTCGCGATCGGGCTGACCTTGCTCCCGTCCCCCTGACTTTTGCCCTAGACAGTATTCTTGAGCGCAATCTGATCAATACACCCAAGAGCATTGCTGGCAGCACCGAGCAGACTGCGTTTGACATCGGCATCCTCAACACAGGAACCAATATCAACCCTGTCACCCCTGGTGTTTATCGAGACAGCGTAACGGCATTGGCTCCTGACTTCTTCAAGTTCAATTTGGCAACCACCTCTAACTTCAAGATGACTCCAACGGGTTCGGTGACGTTAGAACTGTTTAAGCAGGGGGTAAATGGAGCAGCTTCAACTCCTGTGCCTTACACAGCAGGCATGGAATTGTCTGGGGGTGTTTACTTCATCAAAGTGGCCACAGTCGCGAATACGGAGACTCCTTACACGTTAACTCTGGAGGGCATTCCGCGCATCGTCAACCTGGTCGGTGATACCTTTACGGCTCCTGCCTTGGTGAATTTGACTCAGCCGACTGATGCAGTGCCCGAACCCGCAAACACCATTAATATCTCCTACAACGTCAAAAATGAGGGGACGGTTTCAGTCAGTGGGGTGAAGGTGAACTTTGTGATCTCACGGGATAGCACAATCACCGCCACTGACACGCTAATCGGGACAGATATCATCTCGACGATCGCCGCAGGTGGCTCTGGCGGCAAAGCCAATTTTGCCGTGACGCTGCCCAAGGTAACGGATGCCTTCTGGACGGTAGACCGCAACTACTACGTGGGCATCATTATCGATTCAGACAACGCCTTCACCGAAACGAGCGAACTCGATAACTTTGGAGTCGCTGCTACTAAAGACTTTGCGATCGTGGATGTTCGAGACACGATTACTGCTGACCCTGCCGCTTTCAGCATTTCGGTTCCTGACACTGCAACGGCGGGCAGTGCAGTGACATCAAGCTACCAGGTTCGCAACGCTGGCAACAAGTCGATCGATACGGGAGTTCAGGTGACGTTCTTCCTTTCTAAAGGGCCTCTCTTTGGAGGCGACGATGACTTCACTTACTCTCCGCGTACAAGTGCCCCGCTTCCTAGACAGACGACTCTGGCTTCAGTAGATAGAATCCTTACCCTACCCAATAGTGATGACGCATTCTGGGCAGGTCTGACCGGGCCGCAGCAATTCTACATTGGCTACAAACTCAATCTGAACAATGCTGTGCTCGAATCTGATGGAGACAACAACGAAATTTCTGAGTTGATCACCATCACCATCTAGATTATAGACAGGCTTACCTTCGTCTACAACGCTTACAGGGGTGCAGTTGCGCCCCTTTTTTGTGGGCGTTTTTTCAAGCTTTGCAGCCTCGCTGGATCGTCCCTCAATTCGGCAATGCTAACTATTCCTCGATCGCAACTGGGATCGAACATTGAGTCGAGATATCGTTGGTTTTGGGGTAGAAGCTGAGCAGCCGCAGAAAATATTGACCGTCAAAGCTGCGGGGATCTTGGCGCTGCCGCGATCGATCCACCAGTCGATGGGTCGTAATTCGCGAGTCGGGAACGCCCGTTTTGGCCACCAGCCAGGCGAGAGATTGATATTGCGCTCTGGTGTAACCACTATGTCTGCTGGCGTTGTTGCGCCCATCGCGAGGTGTAACCAGAGAGATGTGGTAGGCAAAATTGTTCACTGAGGGGGGCAGAACGGGATTTGTCTTGACGGCTTCGTCTCCGATTGGCCCCGCAAAAATTGAATTTCCGGCTCCAAAAGCTCGCTTATCAGGGGGAACGGTGTAAACGATCGTGCCATCTTCCGTAATCACGGTATGATAGCTGACCTGATCGTCATCATTGGGGTGAGCGGTTTGAAATAACCCGATCGTGCCCTGGGCAGACCCAACGGTTTCGTGTAGCACCACGATCGGCTCGTTGCCGACGGGTCGCCCAAAGAAATCTTGAACAAACCGCCGCCCAAAATTAGTCGGATGCGCCAGGGCTACCACTTCCCTGGGGGTATAGCTTGGCTCGGTCTTCAGCAGGTCAGCTTTTGGCGGTACGATCGCGCTCGATGTTTGTCTAAAGCGACTCAACGGCACTTCACCCCGAATTGCCGGAGGAATTTTTGCGGGCTTTTTGGTCTTGGGGAGTGGCTTGAGGGCGCAGGCAGTCGAGAGAATGGGGCTAGAATCCGCAGGCTCTGACCCAAAACCGAGGGCAGCAGGAAACCTAACTTTTACCCCTTCCACCACTTCAGCATCGCCTGCATAGACGCTGAGCACGATCGCAATCACACTCAAAGAAAGAATAATAAAGATTTGTAAGGTTTTTTTCATAAATTCTATTTTGCCTGAGCACAAAGCGGGAAACCGGGTAGGGAGAAACACAGACAGCTTGACGACAGAAATTTTTAGCCCAGGTTGACGGAGTTCTGTCTTAGGGATCTGTCAAGAATTTTTTGAGCGGCTGAAAGTTCCTTAAAAATAACCGCTCCTCCCTTCTCGATCGGTCCATTAAAGCCTGACAGACTACTAGACAGTAGACTCTAAGCTCCAGTGCTGCTGTTCCCGCGATTACATCCGGTCTTGCACTAAGAAAGCTCTGTCAATTAAAAATTGGCAGTGTAGACGCGAAATAGCGTAATAGTTGAGGAAGTTTTGGCCTGTTAGAGAATTTTCAACAAACCGCTAGAGAGCAATCTATTACGGTCGATCGCTTTTGGCAAGCCGTTCTTCTAGCTTTGTGACACGTTCTTTGAGTTCGATCACCAGGGTGGCGAGACGATCGAACTGCGGATCAGCCGAACTTACCCGACTAGGGGGCCGCTCTCTTGGGGAGCCAGAAGGCACTGGGACAAGCAACCCACCCGATCGAGTGCGCCCCTCCAACTGATTGAGGCGATTTTGAAGGCCAAACAAGTCGGTTTCTAGTCGCGAAATGCGCGATTCTAGACCGGGCTGTGCCTGCGCCGGAAAGCACCCCTGGAGGGGCAGCACAAGCAAGAAAGCAAGGGCGACGATCGCCAAACGTTGAGCAATCATTTTTACACCTCAAAGTTTTCTATGTGAGATCAAGCTTCTGAAATGAGACTTTTTTCTCTGCCCTTTACGAAATGCCAGCACTCCCTGAAATGCTTCTCGCTTTGGTCAGTCGCGGCAAGGCTTTTGGGGTAGTCATACGGCACTCCTGCTCGCTGAAAAATACGTCCCATAGCACAAGGTCCCATAGCACAAGTATGAGATATAAGAATAGAATTGACTTTCTAGCTAAAAACCTTTGAATGTTTTAGTTTTTTAAGTGGAAGCATCTAGGCGGAGTGATCAAGGTTTGATGAATACCTAAAGGGAAAATCTGTGTTCAGCAAGTACGGAACTGAAAATGCAGAGCGATAATAAGCCTCGATTAAACTTTAATCCTGAGTTTTGCCGCAACGAAAGTGAAGTTGAAAGCAAGCTGATCGTCCAGTATTTGATGCCAGCACTGGGATACAGCCCAGATGACTGGCATCAAGAGGTTGCGGTTGGCAGTATCCGTCTAGATTTTCTGGCATTTGCCGCTCAGGTCATTCCGTTTGTGCTGGATGCAGACTCGCCCTTGGGTGTTGTCATGGAGGCAAAGCATCCAAAAGAGAATTTAGACAAACACATTCGCCGATTACGGAGATATTTATCTAGCCTGCATGTCCGTTATGGTTTGCTGACGAATGGAAAAGAGGTTAGGATTTTCGAGAAGACAAGCGATGCCATCAAATTGGTTTTTCAGTGCCTGGGAAGCGAAGTTGAGACAAAACTGCCCGAAATCAAAGCTCTGATTGGCCGAGACAGCTTGCAGCACTCAACTCATCCTCAATCAGTTGTATCTCAATCAGTTGCATCTCAATCAGTTGATTCATCTTCTGAACACCCTCTAGATTCCCAAAGGAAGCATTCTGTGAAAGTTCTTGCGGTTTATCACAACAAAGGTGGAGTCGGTAAAACGACAGCAACGATAAATCTTGCCGCAGCAATCCGCAAAAGGGTAAACGAGTTCTTGTGGTTGATCTAGATAGCCAAGCCAACACTACATTCGCTACTGGATTGGTAAAGTTTGATGATGAGGCTCTAGATGATTTAAAGGATCGAAATATCTATCATGTTCTGCGCTCTGAAGACTTTTATCCAGTTTCAGAAGTCGCTAGAGCTTCCCAGTTCAACAATCCCGAAATTGATGTTATTCCATCTCATATCACATTGATGAAGTATGAAGTTGAGCTAAATCAGCTTGACTACAGCAAAATGATGCTGATCCAGAAGCTTGGAGCCGTCAAAAATCAATATGATGTCGTGATCATTGATACTCCACCATCACTTAATCTTTATGCAAGAATCGCGCTAATTTCATGCGATTCTCTACTCATTCCTTCGGATTTAAAACCATTCGCAAATCAAGGCTTGATAAATGTTAAAGACTTTATCAAACAGATTGATGAGTTTAGGAAATTTATTGGTAAACCGCCAATTCACGTAATCGGTGTGCTACCTTGCAAAATCTCTACTGCCGTCAAGTTTGTTCAATATACGCTACCAAAGCGGATAGCAGTCATTCCAAAGCGATATGGATTTGAGGTCACTGATACAGTCATTCACGAGCGAGAAGATTTAGCAAAATCTGCTGAGCAGATGCAAGTAGTTGGAGATATGGAAATTCCTGATCCGAGATCCGTGCTAGATTTCAAGCCAGACTCGACCGCTGCTCAAGAGTTTGAATTGCTCGCGATCGAAGTACTACAGAAAATGGGAATTGACTGATGAAATTTGCTACTTCACTGGTTGCAGTCAAGAAAATTAACTGTTCTGTTCCGCGATCGAATTTTGCAGATGAGGAGATCGATCAAGTTGCAAAGTTGATTTTGCAACTTGAAGGAATTATCAATCCACTTGTGTTGCGGAAAACTAGCCTCGACTCATATGAAGTTGCCAGTGGCGGGTTTGAATATCACGCGGCGGTTAGAGCAAGAGAGATTGATCCATTTAAGGGTGAGACAATCGCTGCTTTTATAATCGACCCTGGAGGTGAAGATGCTTTAGAAAAAAATGAAGCATTAGAAGCACAAATTCAAGCACTCAGAGATCAACCTTTATCGACTGCTGGAGACAGTAACCAGCCATCGTTGGCTAATCTTGAACTGAGATTGAAGAATCTGGAAGATCGAATTGAAGCCCGAATGGAAGAGCTACGCAAGGAGCAGGTTGAAAACCGCAAGCAATTGGAGGCTCTTTTCAAGCAGAAGCCAGGTCAAAGTCTGGATATAGACAGCTTATTACCAGCCTTGGAGCGACTTCCTGATTTGATTGCACAGCTTGAAATTTTCAAGTTGCAGATAAATCGTCTCGCCCCTCAAGTCTCAAACCGTTTTCTGGGCCTAGACTCAATCTAAACACTGCTGAAACGCAAGAAATTCAAGCAGCGTTGAAGCAAGTTGGGGTGGCAGGCCCGCAAATTAAAGCAGCGATCGCGGCAATTCGTTATTGGAAAGATAAACAAAATCTTAGCTGGGAGAATCTGGAGCAGTCAGCAAGCTCCAAGAGCGGGGCTGAGCATAAGATCAAGGGTTTTGCTTCTGGAACTCTGAAAGCACTAAAAGAAGTTTCAGAAATGCCAGGCACTTAAATTAGGATCGATAACTTTAAGGCTTCATCAGGTCGATCGCCCAACTAGGGTTCTCTCTGAGAGCCAGTCAGATGGAGGTCTTCAATCTGCGAGGGGTGGAGTGACCGTCCAATCGCCTGAAAACTGACCCAGCGCTTGTTTCTTGATTTTGTATGTTCCTTAGTCTTGTAGGAGAACCAACCACATTTTATTTTAGTGGTTTTTGAGTAAGCTCTTTGCCAGAAAGCGCCCTACCTCTGGCTGTGGAGCGAATTCATTATTTAAGACACCTTAAACGCCAACCCCGCCAAACAAGAAATCGTCACTCCTAAAATCGAGCCGACAATCACTTGCAGGGGGGTGTGCCCTAGCAATTCTTTCAGGCGCTCCTCAGCAAATTGGTGTTCTCCCTGAAAAAATTCATCGATCATCTGATTGAGAATTTGGGCCTGCTTTCCGGCGGCTCGCCTCACCCCGGCTGCGTCATACATGACAATAAAGGCAAAGATAGTGGCGATCGCAAACTCACTACTTGCCCACCCCGACACCTGCCCCACGCCAGTTGCCAGCGCTGCAACCAGAGCAGAATGAGAGCTTGGCATTCCACCCGTCTCGACTAAAACTTTCAAATTTACCTTGCGATTAACCACCAGTTCTACCACTAGTTTAGTCGCCTGAGCAATCACACACGCCACGAGAGCAGTTAGCAGCACTCGGTTATCTAGGATGTCGCCAAAGTCCTGCATATAACGAGGGATGGGGGAGGAGGAATGGGGGAGAAAAAGAGAGGAGATTTAGGGGAACACAATGAAAGGACTGGTTAAAGCGGTGAGGTGATAAACCCTTGAACAATGAACGACAAGGCGATTTTTAATTTTCATCTTTCATTCCTCTTTTCTAGTTCGTCCTCGCGGTAATGAAGTCGGCGATCGCCATTAACGGTAGGGCACGATCGCCAAAAACCGTGACTTCTGATTTGGCCTGTTCGACTAACTGCTGGGCCTGACGTTTGGATTCATCAATGCCCCAAAAGCTGGGATAGGTGACTTTTTGGGCACGGAGATCTTTGCCAACAGATTTGCCGAGTTCCTCCTGGGTAGACGTGATATCTAAAACATCATCGACAATTTGGAAGGCTAGCCCGATCGCTTGAGAATATCGGGTCAGTCTTTGAAGATCGGCTTCTGATGCGCCTGCGAGAATCGCTCCACTGACGACTGACGCTTCGAGTAAGGCGGCCGTTTTGTGCGCGTGGATGAAATCCAGAGTTTCTTTTTTCACATCGCAAACGCCCTCGCAGTGCAGATCGACCACCTGACCGCCCACCAGGCCCGCAGCCCCTACGGCGCGGCCAAGCCGGGCAATAACTTTTACCAAGCGATCGGGGGCTACGTCCTTTGTCTCCACAGCAATATGCTCAAAGGCGAAGGCTAGCAGACCATCTCCCGCCAAAATTGCTACTGCTTCGTTGAAGACTTTGTGGTTAGTGAGTTTGCCTCGGCGGTAGTCGTCATTGTCCATGGCGGGTAGATCGTCATGGATCAGTGACATCGTGTGAATCATTTCTAAGGCGCAGGCGGTGGGCAGGGCCATGCTGATCGTCCCGCCTGCTAATTCACAGGTTGCCAGACACAGAATCGGCCGCAGCCGTTTGCCACCCGCCAACAACGAGTAGCGCATCGCCTCATAGATTTGCTCAGGGTAAACCACCGGGAGGGAGCGATCGAGGGCCGCTTCAACTTGCTCTTGCCTGGTGGCTAGATAGGTGCGGAGATCAAATTGAGTGGCTTTAGAAAAATGTGTCCCGTCCGTCACGACCATTAAATTTCCTCCTACTGAGCCTTGCGTTCACTGTGCGAAAACTTTTGCGAGTAGCTCCACATTGTATTGTGCAACAGCATGGTGACAGTCATCGCACCTACGCCCCCCGGAACAGGCGTTAAATATCCTGCAACTTGCTGGACTGCATCAAAATCGACATCGCCGACCAGACGACTTTTGCCTGTCGAGTCGGTAATACGATTGATGCCTACATCGATCACCACTGCACCCGGTTTAACCATTTCAGCCGTGACCAGGTTTTGACAACCCACCGCCGCAATTAAAATATCTGCCCTTCGAGCGATCGCCGCCAAATCTTGAGAACGAGAATGGGCGATCGTCACCGTAGCATCTGCTTCTAGAAGCATGAGTGCGATAGGTTTCCCCACCAAAATACTACGCCCAATCACGACCGCTTGTTTGCCTTTACAAGCAATTTGATATTCTTCGAGCAGTCGCATCACCCCCGCAGGTGTGCAGCTTCTCAAGCCTGGTTCGCCGCGCATCAGCCGCCCCAGATTGACAGGATGCAAGCCATCTGCGTCTTTGTTGGGGTCAATTTCATTCAGCAGAGCAACCGAGTCTAAATGATCGGGGAGAGGCAACTGTACGAGGATGCCATCCACTCGATCGTCCTGGTTGAGTTCTCGAATCGTCTGTGCCAGTTCTGCTTGCGTCGTCTCCGTCGGAAAATGTTTGCCAAAGGAGGCGATCCCCACTGCTAGGCATGCCCGCTCTTTGTTTTGCACATAGGCAGCACTAGCGGGATTGTCACCCACCATGAGCACTGCCAAACCGGGAGATCGACCATTCTCAGCCTGAAGGTGTTGCACCTGTTGGGCAAGTTCGGCCTGCATTTTTTGGGCGAGAGCTTTACCATCTAGTCGCTGCATAGAGAAAAAGCCAGGGATGAAGGACGAAACTTGAGAGAAGTCTTTAGAATTAAAAGTGAAATTACTGAGTTACATTTTTAGCAGATTGCTGGGCAAATTGCTGGGCAGATTATTCTGATTTGGCAGATTGTTGGGTAAATTGTTGGGCAGATTATTCTGATTGCTGTATTTGTGCGGATTGACATTTCATAGTTTCGCAGATTCGGACTACCTTTTGGTGGTCATTTTTGTGAGTCCTCAAAAGCTTGTTCTGTGTGAAGTTCGCGGGTGATATCTAGATCGCGGGTCAGAAGTCAATTTAGTAGGTTTTTTATGAAATCGCCTCTCTCCCTGGTTTTCTATGGACTTCTATATAGTCTGAGCTTTTCTGGTTTGCTTGTGGGCTGCGCTACGACGCGATCGTCTGAGCCAGTGCTTCAACCAGGGGCAATGCTGTCTATGCTGGATCTGAGCACTACCAAAATTGGTGACATTCAGAAAAACAAAACTAACTATACGGTACGCTTGCAGGGCAAAATGGTTGCTCAAGCACCCCTGTTAGGGCAACGGGCCTTCGAGGTCAGGATGCCACGGGCAAAGTTTGGGTTGTCACTACTGAGACCCTACCAACGGTGGGCACTGAAGTAAAAGTGACAGGGAAGGTTCGCTATCAGAGTATTCTGTTGGATGGTAAAGAATCGGGTACGGTCTATGTCGAACAGCAGGGAGTTGTGGAAGTGATCCCTGCCGCTAAAACCAGTCTTTCTTCAACCTCATGACTCGAATTGATCACTTTGTGCCAGCAGTTGGGGAAGCTCGCCTCCAGGTTGCGATCGCCATCCTTTATCGGGAGGGCAAATTTTTGATGCAACTGCGGGATGAGGTTCCCAATATTGTCTATCCCGGTCACTGGGGAATGTTTGGCGGACACCTCGACCCCGGCGAAACGCCAGAAATCGCCGTTCAGCGAGAATTGATCGAGGAGATTGGCTATCACTTGCCGATCGTTCAAAAATTTGGCTGCTACGTCAACGATCGAGTGATTCGCCATGTCTTCTATGGGCCGCTCAAAGTTGAGTTAGATGAGTTGACCCTGATGGAAGGATGGGATATGGATCTTCTGACTCCGGAGGAGATTCGTCACGGGGTGCATTATTCCGATCGCGCTCAGCAGATCAAGCCGCTCACCGAAGGTTCTCAAGAAATTTTGCTAGACTTCATCGAGCAGACCTATTGAAAATAGGACAAACTATCTATTCTTAGCTCGACGATCGTATGGATCTGGTGAAATTGCAGAAAGCGTTGTCTGTCGAAGCAGAGCACGGCTTCAACAACCTGGAGGGGAAACAATACCACTTCAATGAATTTCTGCGGCTCAATTTCAGCGAACCTGCGGCCGATCTGACCCTCGGCGATCGCCAAAAGTGCCAGGCGATCGCCGAGAAGTTTGCGGGTTACTCCGATCTAACCTTTTCGCAGCGACAGCATTTGGTGGCCGAGACGCGACGGTTTCTCTATCAAGTCCACAGAGATCGGCTGAAGGATGCCGAATCTGAGCAGGCGGCCCAATCTTCTGGCAAGCAATCTTCTGAAACAACGACCCAGAGGCGATCGCTCTCTGCCAAATCTCTTACCAAAACGCCTCGATCGACTCCTCTAGCGAGCGATCGCTCCGTAACCCTTGACCAGTCACTCACCTATCTGCAAGGAGTTGGCCCCAAAAGTGCCGAGAAGCTGGCAAAGCTGGGTCTGTTGACGGTGCACGATGTGCTCTATTACTACCCCCGCGACCACATCGACTATGCCCGTCAGGTGACGATTCGAGAATTGCAAGTTGGGGAAACGGTGACACTGGTGGGAACGGTCAAAAGTTGTAGCTGTTTTACCAGCCCGCGCAACAGCAAATTGACGATCGTCGAACTCGTGATTCGTGACGCAACCGGGCAACTCAAAATCAGCCGATTCTTCGCCGGAACGCGCTACAGCAACCGAGGCTGGCAAGAGCAGCAAAAGCGCCAGTTTCCGGTAGGGGCAGCGATCGCTGCATCGGGCTTGGTCAAAGAGACAAAATTTGGTATGACCCTCGAAGATCCAGACCTAGAGATATTAGATCATTCTGGAGAATCTGATTCTTTGACCGTCGGGCGGATCATTCCGGTTTATCCGCTCACCGAGGGCGTGGGAGCCGATTTGGTCAGAAGAACCGTTGTCGCTTCCCTTCCGGCTGCCTCCCAACTCCAGGAAGCTTTGCCCCAAGGTCTGCGCGAACACTACGGGCTGATTGATCTGGCTCAGGCGATCGAGCAAATTCACTTTCCGAGTGACAGTGAAGCCTTGCAAGCGGCTCGACGGCGCTTGGTGTTTGACGAATTTTTCTATCTGCAACTGGGGCTACTCAAACGGCGGCGAGAGCAACAGCAGATTCAGACAAGTGCTATTCTCGCGCCCCAGGGTGACTTGATTCGCCAATTTATGGAGGCTTTGCCTTTCCAATTTACGGGGGCCCAGCAGCGCGTTGTCAACGATATTTTGAATGATCTCCAAAAGTCGAATGCGATGAATCGTCTAGTGCAGGGCGATGTGGGATCGGGTAAGACGGTGGTGGCGGTGGTGGCAATTTTGGCGGCGATCGAGGCGGGCTATCAGGCGGCGTTTATGGCTCCTACCGAAGTTTTGTCAGAGCAGCATTACCGA
This sequence comes from Leptolyngbyaceae cyanobacterium CSU_1_3, assembly GCA_012034655.1. Classification (GTDB taxonomy): domain Bacteria; phylum Cyanobacteriota; class Cyanobacteriia; order Leptolyngbyales; family Leptolyngbyaceae; genus JAAUOZ01. Next base: position 22,602 of record JAAUOZ010000034.1, read on the forward strand.
AAGTTGGTGGGCTGGTTCAATTTGTTGAATCTACCCGTGGAGTTGCTTACGGGTTCTACTAAAGCCGCCAAGCGGCGTGAAATTCATGCTCAACTCGAAACTGGGCAGTTGCCGCTGCTCGTCGGTACGCACGCGCTGATTCAGGATACGGTTAACTTTCAGCGATTGGGTTTGTGTGTGATCGACGAGCAACATCGGTTTGGAGTCCAGCAGCGAGCACGACTTCAGCAAAAAGGCGAACATCCCCACGTTCTGACGATGACGGCGACTCCCATTCCGCGTACTCTGGCTTTGACGCTGCACGGCGACTTGGATGTGAGCCAAATTGACGAGCTACCCCCCGGCCGCAAAGCTATTAAAACTACGGCTCTCGTGGGCCGCGATCGTCCTCATGCCTATGATCTGATTCGCCGCGAAATTGCCCAGGGTCGGCAGGTATATGTGGTGCTGCCGTTGGTTGAGGAGTCTGAAAAACTGGATCTGAAGTCGGCGATCGAAGAGCATCAAGAACTGCAAGAGAAGGTGTTTCCCGACTTCCAGGTTGGTTTGCTGCACGGACGCATGACTTCCGCCGAAAAAGATGCCGCGATTACCCAATTTCGCGACAACCAGACTCAGATTCTGGTCTCCACCACTGTGGTAGAAGTGGGGGTAGATGTACCTAATGCTACGGTGATGTTGATCGAACATGCCGATCGCTTTGGGTTGTCGCAATTACACCAGCTTCGGGGTCGGGTGGGTCGTGGTGCATCGCAATCATTTTGTTTGCTGATGAGTAGCTCTAAATCAGAAACGTCACGCCAGCGTCTCAATGTTCTAGAGCAATCTCAAGATGGATTCTTTATTTCTGAAATGGATATGCGATTTCGGGGGCCGGGTGAAGTGTTGGGTATGCGGCAATCGGGTTTGCCAGATTTTGCTCTAGCCAGTTTGCTCGAAGATCAGGAGGTGCTAGAAGTGGCCAGGGAAGCCGCAGAAAAAGCGATCGCCAAAGACCCCACCCTCGATCGTTTTGCCGCTATGAAAGCCGAACTTGAATATCGCTACCGCCGACTCATGGGCGGTGCAATTTTGACATAGAAAATTTGACATAGAAAATTTGACATAGAAAAAGTCGGGAAAAATAAAATTCCCGACTTCTGAGTTGAGTCCCAAAAACGCTAAGGATTAAGGAAGAGCCACTCAAGGGTCAGGGCTTGAGTGGCTCTATATTCTGTTCTCGTACTTGCCCCTAGCTGGCGTTGATTAGCTAAAGCCGACCGTAACCTCGCCAAACGCCGACCAAAACACCCTCGATCGCAACTTGTGAGGCCGAAACTTCGGTGACAGGATAAAGGTCGCGATTGGAATTACCTGGCTCTAGAAAAACTTTGCTACCTTTTTCTGGAAATATTTGAGCGTGGTTTTGCCCTCCACTCTCGCCGCCACGATCGTCCCGTTCTTGATGGTTTTGGGATCGTCAGCAGGCTGCAAAATTACCACATCTCCATCGTCGATCAGGGCATCGATCATGCTGTGTCCGCGCACTTTGAGGGCAAAATGCTGCGGCTTGAGCAATAGGCTAGAGAGATCGAGATGTTCTACTTCACTATCTGGATAGGTTTCTACTAGACTGGTTGCCGCGATCGCCCCCAAGATAGGCACACCTTTGGGAGTAGATTGAAGCAGACGAATGGTGCGAGCTTGCCCTTCTGACCAGGCAATATAGCCCTTGTTTCGCAAATGCTCTAAACGACTCTGCACAGGCGCGGGAGACTTGAGATTCATCGCGGCCATCATCTGGCGAATAGAAGGAGAGTGCTGGTGCTGATGGATATATTCTGCCAGCCAGTCGTAAAGCTGTCTTTGCGCGTCAGTGAGGGATTCCATAACAACATAAGTGGAGTAGGGTTTTAGAACATTTGTATCATACTGAATCTCGATCGTCCAGCCATCAGAAACTTATGTTTTAGATGATGTTCTAAGAACACTTGTATCATGTTTTTGGCTAGTTTTTTAGAATATTAGAACAAAATTACGATTCAACCTTGAGGTTTTGCTAAAAGACGAGACGACAGCAGCCAAAGATTGCGCTAAGGTTCTCGACTTTTGGATCAATACCCCCTAAAAATCTGGAGGCTTAACCCACCAAGTCGAGGATCTGGTTCCTCTGCAATAATGATTCTGTTGATCGAACGTTGTTTCTATTTTTTGATTTATGGCTGCTGTTGAGTCCCCCCCTCGTTTTGCTTCTCGCGTCGTCACTCAAATTTTGGCGATCAAGCCGCTCTTTAATCTGGCGAAGCATCAGCCCGGCAGATGATGATCAAGCGGGCAGAATCGATCGGGGTTGCCTGGGTGCAAAATGCAGAACGGCTGCGATCGCACGATTGGACGGCCGAATTTAGCCAGGTGAGCGATCCCACATTGACCTATCCTGACTACTATCTGCGCCCCTTCCATGCCTACGACGAAGGCAATCTAGGCTGGGAACCTGCGATCGAGGTAGAATCTGCCGCCTATGCCGTCCATGCGCGCATCTGGCCGGATGCAGGCGCAGAAGGTGATTCTCGCTTGCGAAAAAGCTATCACGATCTCTTGCAGTCTCAGTTGCCCACTGTGCCCCAAGCTATGGTAGACCTGGGTTGTAGCGTGGGGATGAGCACCTTTGCCCTGCAAGAAGCCTTCCCCAACGCCCAGGTGACAGGTGTAGATTTATCGCCTTATTTTCTGGCGATCGCGCAATACAAAACTCAAGAAAGACGGCAGCACTCCCAGAAATTTTACGATCCCATTTGGGTACACGCTGCTGCCGAAGCAACTGGTTTACGATCGGCTAGCTGCGATCTAGTATCTGCCTGTCTGATGTTTCATGAGTTACCAAGAACGGCCGCCGTGCAGGTTTTTCGAGAAGCGCATCGGCTGTTGCGTCCTGGTGGGCATCTGGCGATTATGGATATGAACCCCAAATCTGAAATTTATGCCAAAATGCCGCCCTATATTCTGACGCTGCTCAAAAGTACCGAGCCGTACATGGACGACTACTTTGGGTTTGATCTAGAAGGAGCGATCGCTCAAGCAGGGTTTACCGCCCCGATCGTCACTCCCAATACCCCTCGTCACCGCACCCTTATTGCTCGCAAACTCTAGTTTTTTTAGAGAGCAAGTTTTTTGAGATTAGGGCTGCTGGGTTGCGATCGCCAACCTCACCCCAGGAATCGTTCTGAGCCGATCCATTACCCTAATTACTTGCCCATGACTCGCGCGCTCGTCTGCGTTGACAATCACCTGCACCTGGCGACTTTTGCCCTTGAGTGCTCGAACTTGAGTTGCGAGATCCTTGAGTTGAGTCTTCTTGCGATTGATGGCCAGGTTGCCCTTTGGGTCGATCGTCAGGGTGATGGGCGCAGGCTGCTGGGTCTGCCCTGTGGCAGCACTTGGCAGATTGACGGGCAACCCTTGAGAGCGCGTCAAGAAAAGAGTTGACATGATGAAAAAGGTGAGCAACGCAAAAATGACATCGATCATCGGCACGATGTAAATTTGCGGGGGTAGATCCGGCTCTTCAGGCAGGCGCATAGAAACCTCATTTTTCGTGGCGGCGACGGTAGAGCAATTCTAGCTGCCCGCCGTATTCTTGGATCAGTGCGATCTGGCGAATGTATAATCCCCGAAACGTGTTAGAAAACACCAAAGTCACGATCGCCACCACCAGCCCCGATGCTGTCGAAATCAAGGCTTCGCTGATGCCACCTGTGACGTTTGCTGTGTCGGTTCCCCCGATGTTTCCCAGTTGCAGATTGGCGAAGGAATTAATCAGCCCTAAAACAGTTCCTAGCAAGCCGAGCAAAGGAGCCAGGCTGACGATCGTATCAAAAATATTATTAAAACGTTTGAGCAAGGGAATCTCTGCCTGAGAAGCACTTTCTAGAGCCAGTCGAAACTCTTCAGGGGTGGCTCCTTCAAGCTCTAGGGCAGCCGTAAAAATACGAGCGATCGGCAGATCGGTGTTCTGTTCTAGTGCCAAAAAAGCTGCTCTGGGGCTGCGTTTATAGAGCATCAGCACTTCTCGAATCATGCGATCGTGCCGCTTTGTCACCTTGACCCAAAAGAGCACCCGCTCAAAAATCAGCGCCACTGCCAAGATCGAAAACCCCAACAGCGGAAACATCACAATTCCGCCTGCGAGAAACCAATTAGTAGCCTGCATGTTGCCTTGAGCTAATAGAAGCAGGGTTTATTCTAATCCCTCGGTTGGTCGATTGCTACAGAAAAGCTGGCAAGGGGTGGAAACATTGCGAACCGACAGAATGACATCATCTAGATTCCCGACCTCTGGATCAACACCCCCTAAAGGTTTGCAGGCTCGATGCAGAGGTTGAGAAACTTAGGTTTTTCTCGTATAGGCTTTATCTCTTATTCGGCAGCGCCCAGTTTGAGCATCACTGGGGCGATCGAGCAATATCTCGCCCCAGAGGGGTTGCCCTCCACTGTCAAGCCATATTTTAGCAAACATGCTCTAGGCATAGGTTAAGCGGCTTCCCCCACGATCGCCCGTTGCCTGTTTGCTATTTGCCACCTGTGCTAGGAAATCGCTCGATTTGCGCGTAGCCGCTAAAAACTAGCTTGTCTCCCTCGGTTTCGAGTCGGTTGATTCGCAGCAGCACGCCGTCGAGGTCGAAGCGATCGAGATCCACCATGTTGTTAAGGATCTCGGCAAATGCCATAGTCAAAATCTCAGAAATACCGCGCAGCGACTCCGGAACTGCCTCTGGCTCAAATTTAGGGTCTTGGAAGGAGACGCGCCGCCGTCGCTCAATCTCTACCCTCGCAGTCAGACTGACCGGAACGGTATTGTTGGGCAAAATAGCCTCGGCAAAAATCTGAATTTTATTGTCTGGCAACAGCTTGAGCTTGACCTCGCTGAAGGAAACTGGCTCACCGCCTGACAGGTTCATCAAAGCGGGTTCAGTGACATTTTGCAGTCGTTTGACGACCAATTCTGACTTAAAAGCATCGTTGATGCCTGCCTCAGTCAGAATGACTTGAGCGATCGCCTGAGTAGGCTGCTTGAGCCGGATCTTGCCACTGAGAACTGAGCCAAAGTCGATCGACACCGCATCGGTCTCAAATCGCATCTCTTCGACCCAAAAATCTCGTCGAATCACCAGCCCCCGTCCATTCATTTTGAAGCTATCAATGCTTCCTTGCAGCAGCTTGCTAGAAGGAGAGCATCGAATTGAAACCTCGACCGATTGACTTTGGGTAAACAGGTGACGAATTGATTCACTTGCTGCCGCATTGAGCATCCGCTCCCCGAAGTCCGTCCCAGGAGAATCTTTCACGTTTGTGAATCCGTTGAACATCTTTCTATCTGCTACAGCTTTTCCCATTGTGTAACACATTGTAAAGAAGAGTCAATTTAGAACTGAAAGGAAATTCCACTAGATGAATTAAGAAAATACTATGTTCTACCAACTTGACACTCACCTTTGAAGCGCGAAACCTATAACAGCCCTATCTTCTAGCCCTTCTGATTTACTTTGATTGCTCTTTGATTGCTTTGATTGCTCACTGTGAAGCCGACGGGTTGCCTTGAGACCCATTATGACCTGTTCTAGAAAAGTCCGTAGCTTCAACCATGCCCTATGTGAACTCTGCGTGAGGAGGAGTCACATCCTAGGTTTAGGGCAGTAAAAATTCTATAAATGGTGTTGACCAATGTAGAAAGCACTACGTAGAGTTACCTAAGTCGGATCTAGTTCTTGATGGTTTGTTTTTGATATTTTGACTAAGTAGATTTTAATTTCTGAAGCGTATTGCTTGACACATTTGGAACCAGATTCATCAAGCCGGACTGACTCTATGTCAGGACTGATGCAATCGAAGATAACCCTCATCCCCCAACTTTCTCCCCAAGGAGAAAAGGAGAAGGGGATCTGGAAATCTTGCCCTCCTCTCCCTAGGGGGGCTAGGGGTGAGGGCTTCCGAGAGTATTGCGTAAGTCCTATATGTTTGACCGTTTGCAGATGGGTCTGCTACGAGGGGCGAGTCGGAAGTTTTTCGGCAGGGTTGCATCACCTTCAACGTAAATCGAGATTTCAGCATTGAATCCTTACTGTAAGTGAGGGTTGGGTGCGGAGTATTTGGAGGTGGACATTGGTGAATTTAAGTTGTGAAAATCGTGTCAACTCTCTGTCAGATGTTCAAAAAAGTCCAGTGAGTGCCCCAGAGGGGTGGTATTCCAGAGGAATTGTATTGAGCGAATTGGGTTGGTATGAGGCTTCCGTGGCTTGTTTAGACAAAGCCCTGGCCGCCCGATCGGATGATCCCAACGCCTGGAACTATCGCGGGTATGTGCTGGGCAAACTGCGACGCTATGAAGCCGCGATCGCCAGCTATGAGCAGACGCTCACCCTCAAATCTGATGACTCCAAAGTTTGGTATAACTGCGGGCGCGCCCTACTGAAACTGGGGCGTTACGAACCTGCCCTCGCCCACTACGAAAAAGCCATTGAGCTAGCCCCTGACCAGCCAAAACTTTGGTATCAACATGGAAAAACTCTGGCACTGCTAGAGCGACCCAGAGCAGCCCTGCAAAGTTTCGAGAAAGCGATCGCACTTCAGCCAGACTTTTATAAGGCATGGGGCCACCGAGGTCAAGTTTTGGGCAAGCTTGGTGCTTACCAGCAAGCCATTGAAAGCGTCGATCAGGCTCTCAAGCTCAAGCCTCAAGAGTCTCAGCTTTGGAACTATCGCGCCTACAGTCTGTGGAAATTGGAGCGGTTGCCTGAAGCCCTAGAAAGTCTAGAAAATGCGATGGCTTCAGGGCCAAACAATCATCAAACCTGGTGTGTGCGTGGCATTGTGCTGGGGGCGTTGGGTCGGCTAGAGGAGGCACGATCGAGCTTTGAAAGTGCCCTCAAAATTCAGCCTGATGATGCCTGTACGCTTTATAACCAGGGGGTTGTTCTCCGCAGGATGGGGCTACTCAAGGCGGCAACCGAGTGTTTCGATCGGGCGGTTGCGGCTCAACCTCGAAATATTAAAGCCTGGGTGGGGCGCGGTCTGGCTCTGTGGCAGCTAGAACAAATTGAAGACGCGATCAACAGTCTCGATCGAGCTTTGATGATCCAATTCAACCATGCCAAAATCTGGCAATATCGCGGCAACGTTTTAGATAGCGCCAGACGATATGAGGAGGCGATCGGGAGCTACGTTCGGGCTTTGATGCTAGAACCCTACAATCAGCAAGGGTGGCTATCCCTCGGACGGGCACTACAGCAGTCGGGGCACTATTCGGAGGCGATTATCAGCTACGACAAAGCTTTGGGCATCCTACCAAACGATCCGGCTGCCTTCTATTACGAAGCGTGCTGCTATGCGCTGCAAAACAACGCAGACTGGGCACTAGAGCATCTCCGTCGTGCGATCGCCCTGGCTCCCCACTATCAAGATATCGCCCAGCGCGATCGTGATCTAGATAGTTTGCGTCAAGACCGTCGCTTTCAAACTCTACTTAAGCAGGCTTCAGCCTAACCATGAAGAACAATGCGGCCAGGAAAAAATAGGGATATTCGCCTTTTGTGCCTCTATCTGCCGCCGATCGCAGGCACATTCACCACAGATTTTAGCAACGTAACGCGACGGCTATCGACCACCATCACCCAAAAGCCGCGATCGCTCAGATTCTTGAGGGTCGCATTGGCGGTCGCTTGATCGGGGGTTTGAATCGCCAGCAAATAGGGACGTTGCCCGTAAGAAACTAAGCCCACTTCCTTCTGAAGTGCCTGCTGGATTTGGACCGCAAGCTCTGGGCGATCGAAATAGCTGACCAAGACGGCATACCCTGCCCCCAGAAGCTGTGGATTGTAGGCAGAAGAATCGGAGGGTTTGGCGATCGACTGTGGAGCGATCGATTGCGGGGTAATTGCCGACTGCGACGATCGGGCGACGAATGCCTGAAATCCTACAGTTTCGGTCATATATCGCGCCCACGAATTCGCTATCTCAGCAGAACTGAACCCCCCGACACGGGTAACGACATTCTGGAAATAGTTGCACACCGTTGCATTGGCAGTGTTGGGCAACACACTGCGAATTTTGTCTGTGCATCTGATGTCGTGCTGACGACTAGCAAGAGAAACTCTCCGGCGCTGGGGGGCTGGCACTGGGGAACTTGTGAAATCTGGGAAGCCGAAGCTTGAGCGACTCCACTTGCAGCCGTGATTAGCCATCCGGCAAGGCTGCCCACCAGTTTGAGAAGGGTGAAGGTGAGGGATCGATCCGTGGGCGCAATCCTTGAATTCATAGGAAAAGTCGAGTTTTGGAGTTTGAAGTATCTCAAGCTGCGGGTTCTAGCGCAAGGCGAATGCTGTGGATTTTACCCGCAAATCGCCCTCTGAGAACACTTAATTCAAACTCCAAAATCGTTAGACAGAAGACAGGGAGGCGATCGGCTGAGGAATCGTTTCGGACGGCTGAAATTCGCCTGTGATCACATATTCCAAGCGCAGTTTTAGCCAGGTGATGAATTGAGGATTGGTGGAAACGATCGCGGCGGCGGGTTGGGGGCACTGAGCTTTGACGGCCGCCAGTTCGGGCGCTTCTAGAAAGGCAGGTTGCCTGACCAGCCAGAAGTCAATTTCTTTCTCGTTTTCCTGGTAGTTGCGGGTGCGTTCTTTGAGAACTTCGGCGATCGGTTCTTCGTCGATCAAAAATTTCTGGCTGGCTAAGACGTAGTAGTAGGTAGTCATCAAATTTAGAGGGGTCATCGAATTTAAAGTTCTCCTCGCATCGCTTGTTTCATCTCGCGGACGGCTCGTTCTAACCCGACGAGGGCAGCCCGGCTGATGATGGTGTGACCGATATTCAATTCTTCCATACCAGGTAGGCTGGCGATCGCGTGGGCGTTCCAATAGGTCAAGCCGTGCCCTGCGTTGACGCGCAACCCGGCGGCGATCGCAGTTTTGCAGCCTTCAGACAGAAGCTTGAGTGGGTGGGCACGATCGGCTTCGGTGTGGGCTTCGGCGTATGTCCCGGTGTGCAGTTCGATGAATTTTGCACCCGTGGCGGCGGAGGCGCTAATTTGGCGAGCATCTGCATCAATAAACAGGCTGACTGGGATATTTGCCCCTTGAAGCTGGTTGACGACGTGCTTAAGGCGATCGACTTGCCCTGCAATATCGAGGCCACCTTCTGTGGTCACTTCTTGGCGCTTTTCGGGCACGAGGGTTACATAGTCGGGCTGAATGTCGAGGGCGATCGCGACCATTTCGTCGGTGGCAGCCATTTCGAGGTTGAGATGGGTACGCACCGTTTGCCGCAGCAATCGCACGTCTCGGTCTTGGATGTGCCGCCGATCTTCGCGCAGGTGAACGGTGATCCCATCGGCTCCGGCTAATTCGGCCAGCACGGCGGCGGCTACGGGGTCGGGTTCTACGGTGCGTCGGGCTTGGCGAATGGTGGCGATGTGGTCAATATTGACACCGAGTGTAGGCAATTTTTCTCCTCTCCAAAATGCTCAGGCGTAGGGGTTGGGGTTGGGGTTTGATGGTTAAATCTGCGTGGTTTGATTTTAGTGGAAGACGGAGATGGGAGGAAGAACGATCGCAAAATTTTCCAATTTTATCTAGAACATTTGTTCTGACTGTGTTATCACTTGTGGTATGACTGTAGAAATTCCTTAATTTCTGTGCGCCTAGCCTTCCGTGGGCTACACTGAACACTAAATTTTTGTGCCACTAGAGTCGAGCCTGTGTACGTTAAGCGCGTCGAACTGACCAATTTCAAATCCTTTGGTGGCACTACTCCGATCCCGTTGCTGCCAGGGTTTACTGTGATTTCGGGGCCCAACGGGTCTGGCAAGTCAAATCTTTTGGATGCTCTGTTGTTTTGTTTGGGTTTGGCAGGGTCGAAGGGAATGCGGGCCGAGCGGCTCCCCGATTTGGTCAACCATACCCAGAGTACGAAGGGGCGATCGACCGTCGAAGCCAGCGTCACGTCTGTGTTTGACCTGTCGGATGAAATGGATCTGCTCAACGCTCTCAACAATCCTGGTCGGGAGGGGGCAGAAGATGTCACCTTCAAAGATCATTCACAGAATGGCCATGCCTCTGGCCATGTTAACCACAATGATAGCGAAACCGGAAATGGTAACGGTGCGAGCAATGGTGCTCCGAATGCTGAATGGAGCGTGACGCGAAAGCTGCGAGTGACCCAACAGGGAACCTATACGTCAAATTATTTCATTAACGGCGAACCCTGTACGCTCACAGAATTGCATGAACAATTAAATCGCCTGCGAATCTACCCCGAAGGCTACAACGTCGTCCTTCAAGGCGATGTAACACGGATCATTTCTATGAATGCGCGGGAACGGCGAGAAATTATTGATGAGTTGGCGGGAGTGGCCTCCTTCGATCGCAAGATCAATCAAGCCAAAGAGAAGCTGGATGCTGTTAAAGATCACGAAGACAAATATCACATTGTTGAGAAAGAATTAATTGACCAGCGCGATCGCCTCGCCCAAGATCGCATCAAAGCCGAAAAATATCAGAAGCTGCGTGCCGAACTGCAAAACAAAGAGCAGTGGGAAGTGGTCATTCGCTACGAGCAGGCGGCCCAGAGTGGCAAACAACTGCAAGTACAGATTCAAACCGGAGAGCAAGAAATCGCCGATTTGACGACTCAGCTAGCGGGGTTGACGATCGAAATCGAGCAAAAAACCGCCGAACTAGAGACTCTAAACGCCCACGTTCGCGCCCTCGGTGAAGAAGAGCAAATTGCCATTCAGTCTACTCTGGCGACTCGTGAGGCAGAACTGCGCCAACTCCAGCGCCAAGAGCACGATTTACAAACCGCTAGCCGCGACTTGATGACCCATCTATCGCGAACTCAGCAAGAAATTCACGAGCAGACGAAAACGCTGGAGACGCTGACTAGAGAACGGCAGACCCTGGAGGCGCGCGATCTGGCGGCTCTGCGTCAACTGCGAGATGAGTCTAAGCAAACCCTGGAGGTCAATCGGGAGGCGGCTAATGCTTCGGCGGCGAGTGCTGAAGCCTGGGTGCAAGAACAGACCGATCTGCGCCATCAAATCGACACGATTCTTAAAACCCTGGAGCCACAGCGTACCGAGCAAGCCCGCCTGCGAGAACGGGCCAGCCAGCTAGAAAAGCAGATTGACGAACAGACGCGATCGCGCCACTCTCTGCTCGAACAACTCACCGAAAGGCAGGCCGAACACGCAAAACTCACCCAAGATCTCGACCAGGCAACCGCCCAAATTCAGTCTCTCGCCCAGTCTGTGGCAGCCGCAGAACAGGAGAGCCAAATTCAAGCAGAAACCCAAACGCGGTTGCTGAACGAACAGCGAGAGAAACAGCGCAAACTCGACAGACTAGAAGCGCAAACCCAGGCCGTTCAGGAGGCTCAGGGCACTCATGCGACCCAGATTATTCTCAAGATGGGGCTAACGGGCGTACATGGGTTGGTGGCCCAGTTGGGTCGGGTGGAGCCGCACTATCAATTGGCGCTAGAAACGGCAGCCGGTGGGCGATTGGGGCAATTGGTAGTAGATGACGATGCGATCGCGCCGCCGCGATCGAGATTCTGAAACAAAAACGTGCCGGACGAGCCACCTTTCTACCGCTCAACAAAATTCGCGGAGGACGACCGCCTGCCAACAGCAGCCTTCGCAGCATGGGTGGCTGCATCGACTTTGCGCTGAATCTGATCGAATGTGACGATCGCTACTGGGAAGTCTTCTCCTATGTGTTTGGCAACACCGTCGTCTTTCAGACGCTTCAGGAGGCGCGGCGCTACCTGGGGCAATATCGCATCGTAACGATCGACGGCGAACTGCTCGAACAAAGCGGCGCAATGACGGGGGGCAGTTCCAATTCTCGATCGTCGATTCGCTTTGGCACAGTTGACGCGAGCGAGTCGGCCGAAGTGCTAGAACTCAAAGAGCGGCTGCGCGTGATCGACACCATTCTGCTGCGCTGTGAAGCAGCGATGTCTAAAGCCACGATCGACCACCAAGCCAAAGCCAGACACCTGATCGAAGCCCGTCAACAACACCGCGAAACTCAACTCAAGCTCGAACAGTTGCGATCGGACCTCAAACGATTAGAAACTCAGCAATCGCACACGGAGGCTCAACTACACAAGAGCACCCAGGAGAAGGCAACTGCTCAGGCGCGGCTCGAAATTCTCGAAGCTGACTTGCCGACTCAGGATGCTCAACTCCACCAGTTGCGGCAAACCTTGGCGGATCTAGAACAGTCGCAAACCCACAGCGAGTGGCAGCAAATTCAGGCGAGATTGCGATCGCTCGAATCGGATCTAAACCAAAAAGAATTGACCGTCCGCACCGCCGAACAGCGCCTCCAAGATCTCGAAAATCAGCAGCAGCGCATCCAGGAAAAGATTCAGCAGGGGCAGACCAAAGTTCAAGACTACCGCACGCAGCAAACCACTCGGCTGAATGAACAGACGACGATCGCCGACCAAAAACTCGCCGTCAGCACCCACATTTCCCAACTCCAAGCTTCCCTCGCCGAACTGGAAAAAACCCTCGGCGAAGAACGGCAACAGCGCGATCGCGTCGATCGCCAACTGCGCGAACTGCAAACCCGCCAACAACAACTCGACTGGCAACGCAACAAAGTCCACGAAACCCAACAAACTCGCCGTACCGAACTGGTGTCCCTTCAAGAACAACTCGCCGCCCAGCAGGCCGAGCTTCCCGATCCCCTGCCCGAAATTCCTGACACAGCCACGCGGGATCTCGGCCAACTCCAACACGAACTGCGATCGCTGCAAAAGCGCCTGCAAGCCATGGAACCTGTGAATATGCTGGCTCTAGAGGAATACGATCGCACCCAGGCTCGTCTCGAAGAACTGACCGGAAAACTCACCACCCTCGAAGAAGAACGCACCGAGTTACTGTTACGCATCGAAAACTTCACTACCCTCCGCCAACGCGCCTTCAAAGAAGCCTACGATGCCGTAGATATTAACTTCCAGGGAATTTTTGCCACCCTTTCCGACGGAGACGGGCACTTGCAGCTAGAAGATCCCCAAGATCCCTTTAATGGCGGCTTAAATCTGGTTGCCCATCCCAAGGGCAAACCTGTCCAACGTCTCGCTTCTATGTCTGGAGGAGAAAAGTCTTTAACGGCCCTCGCCTTTATTTTTGCCCTGCAACGGTATCGCCCCTCACCGTTTTATGCCTTTGATGAGGTTGATATGTTTCTTGATGGGGCAAACGTAGAGCGATTAGCTAGAATGATCAAGCAGCAGGCTCAACAGGCGCAATTCATCGTTGTGAGTCTGCGCCGTCCGATGATCGAATCTGCCGAACGGACGATCGGTGTCACCCAAGCGCGAGGCGCATACACCCAAGTTTTGGGAATTAAGCTGCCTCAAAGTGCTTCTGTATGATTTGATATTTAACAGATCGCGCATAGGATTCGGGACATAATGACAGAAGAATTTCGCCAACGCTCCGACCTTCTTGGCACTCAGGTGATCACCCGATCGACCGGCAAACGGCTCGGTGTAGTTAGCCAATTGTGGGTAGACATCGACAGCCAAGAAGTTGTGGCCCTGAGCTTGCGCCCGAATCTGTTCTACGGTACGCCTCAGCCGATGATGTTGAGCAGCATCCGGCAGATTGGCGACGTGATTCTTGTCGATGACGACAATGTGATCGAAGATGTGGATGTCGAAGTCTACAACGCCCTAATCAACTGCGAAGTGATTACCGAAACAGGCGAGTTGCTTGGTAAAGTGCGCGGCTTTCGCTTCAATATTGATAGTGGCAAGGTCGATACCCTGACGATCGCCTCCTTTGGGTTGCCCTTGATCCCCGATCAGGTCGTCAGCACCTACGAGATGCCCGTAGACGAAATTGTCAGCAGTGGCCCCGATCGTCTGATTGTCTACGAAGGAGCCGAGGAGCGAATGTCTCAACTGACCGTCGGCGTTCTCGAACGGTTGGGCATCGGCAAGCCCATCTGGGAGCGCGGAGAAGATGATCAGTACCTGAAACCAATTCGTGTGGATAACCAGCTAGGGTCGGGGATGAAAGCGCCGATCCAAGCGCCTGTGCGTCAACCCGTCGAAGAAACCTGGGACGAAGACAACTGGAACGAACCCGAACCTCTGCCCCTGCGCCAAGAAGCCCCTCGGCAACGCCAGGCTGAAATGTACTATCAACCCGAAACCACAGAAGAAGACAATTGGAGTTCGGCAACCAGTCGCGATCGCTACGCCGAAGAAGAGTACGACGACGATTACGACGATGATTATGACGATGATATCGTTGAACCAGAATACGAAGAAGTGCGCGAACCCGAAACCAAGTTTGACGATCCTTCAGAAGACCCCTGGCAAGATGAGAAAGAACCCTACCAGCCTCAAGAGCTAAAAATTCCTGAGAAGGCCAAGCAGCCCGAATATGAAGAAGAAGGCTACTAGAAGCTGGTAGACTGCAAAACTCTCAGTAAATCAGGGCACAGCCAGAAGGCGATCGTACCCTGACTAAAAGCTGGGTTCTCCTCTGGCTTGATGTGGGAGAGGGGCTGGGGGCGAGGGGAAAGTATCTCACGACCCTGAAACTACCTTGCCCAAGATGAATTCTGGTGGGGCAGATCAATCCTGTATGCACGTTCACGATTGATCTGCCAGTCGTTTGGCTGGCACTGATTTAGAAGTTTCACTCATCTGCTATTCAGCAAAACCCGAAATTTTATAGGTTCAGTTGAGTGACTGCAATGTTGCCCGACAAGCATACGTCTACATCGGAACCTTGATCACGCTTGCGTTTGGCGTATTCTCCGCAGTAGTAGAACTCATGGCCCTCAATGCGAAAATCGACGGGGAGCGGTTGGGTGCAAGGTTTGCAGAAGACGATCGCGACATCTTTGCCTGCTTCTAGGTAGGGTAAATTCACGTTCCAGAATGTACCAGGCTCATAGGGACGATCGCGCAGAGTTCGTAAAACTTTTGCCGTCCAAAATGCCGAAAGCTCCCAATCGATCGGCACTTTGCCTTTTTTATATTGCGAAATAGCTGCCCCTGGAATTCTGTGAAAAGCTGCTTCTCTCACGGCTGCTACCGTTCCAGAAATGTAAACATCTGCGCCCATATTGCCGCCCGCATTGATGCCCGAAAGCACAAAACTCGCCTCAGGAGAGAGGTGATTGAGCGCAATGCGAACACAGTCGGCTGGTGTGCCTGCGATCGCAAAGGCTCGTTCTGCCCTCTGGTGCACGGCGATCGGCTGAGTCGTCGTGACTTGATGGCCACAGCCAGATTGATGGTCGCGGGGCGCAACCACAACGCCTTCTCCATTTACAGCTTGCAGCAACGCCCGAATTCCGGGCGCATCAATGCCATCGTCATTGGTGAGAATTAAGGTCATGTTGGCAACGGATGAGGTATCTGTGCATCATTGCAGAATGAACTACCCCACCGCATGGCGGATGGGGTTTCTGACACTTCATCGAGCCTTGTTGCCTTCCCTGACGAGCAAAGAAAGTAGAGCACGGCTCTCGATGTCTGACGAGGCAAGTTCCTTGCCCCGGAAAGGATGACTCCTTCCACAGTTTTCGAGAAAAACTGCGTTCTCAACGGGTTCATACTTTTACGCGCCGAACCCGCTGTCTCCATGACGGATGATGACTAGCCCTGTTCTCGGCG
>JAAUOZ010000249.1 GCA_012034655.1 Leptolyngbyaceae cyanobacterium CSU_1_3
GGATGATTTGGGATTAGATGTGAGTTGGGTCACAATTTATAACAGTCTCACGGCAGGCGCAAATCTATTGATGCTGGTATTTTGGGGCAGATTAGCCGATCGCTATGGCAACCGTGCTTTGTTGCTGCTAGTAGGAATTTTGGTAGCAGTGACACCGTTGCTCTGGCTGGTGACTGGGGCAGACACGCTCTCGATCTGGCTATGGCTGCCATTGCTGCATATTTTGGCCGGGGGAACTTGGGCAGCGATCGATCTGTGCAACAACAACATTCAACTGGGGATTGCCCCAGTCAGCAACCAAGCCAGCTATTTTGCGGTGGCAGCGGCGATCGCTGGTTTGAGTGGTGCACTCGGAACAACAGCAGGCGGTTTTTTGGCTCAGTTCACCAATAATGGAGGGTTGTTGGGGTTGTTTGCGCTGTCGAGTGTGGTGCGGTTGGTGGCTTTGTTGCCTTTGGTGTTTGTGCATGAAGAACGGGGACAGGCGATCGGGCAGGTTCTCAAAGCGCTATTCCCCTCAAAATCGCCAATCATCGCCGATCCCAAGCCTTAGCAAATATTTTTGGATGCCCTCCAGGCATCTTGATCCCCAACTTCTTGGCTAACGTTTCTAAACGGCTAAGTAGCAATTGGGCAGAAGTTGGGATTAGAGGGGGGCTGAAAGGAGCGATATCATTGAAGCTCTTCCTGAGATCAGTCACAATAGAAGCATGAACCAAGTAGACTACCTCCGCATTAGTTTGATCGATCGCTGCAACTTTCGGTGTCAATATTGTATGCCCGAAGGTCAGGAACTCGACTATGTTTTGCAGCAAAATTTACTGACTCACACAGAACTTACGACCCTGCTGCAAGAGGTGTTTATTCCGGTTGGGTTTACGCGATTTCGGTTGACGGGGGGGAGAGCCGCTGATTCGACCGGGAGTAGTGGATATTGTGAGATCGATCGCTCACTTTCCCGAGACGCAAGACCTGTCGATGACGACCAATGCATTCTTGCTGGCAGGGCTAGCGCAGGATTTGTACGACGCGGGGTTGCGACGTATCAACATCAGCCTTGATTCTCTAGAGCCAGAAACCTTCGATCGCATTGTAGGAAATCGAGGACGATCGCGCTGGCAGCAAGTTTGGGATGGCATCCAGGCGGCGCACAAAGTTGGGTTCAGTCCGCTAAAGTTAAACGTCGTAGTGATTCCTGGCGTGAATGATCACGAAATACTAAATTTGGCAGAATTGAGCCTCGATCGTGAATGGCACGTTCGATTTATTGAGTTCATGCCAATTGGGAACGACGCTCTATTTAATCACAATGGTTGGATCAGTTCAGAAACGCTACGACAACAAATTCGTGAACGCTGGGGACTCACCAACGCACAAGTGAAAGGAAACGGCCCCGCAGATGTATTTAAGATTCCCAACGCACAGGGAACCCTTGGGTTTATTAGTCAGATGTCAGAATGTTTCTGCGATCGCTGCAATCGAATGCGTCTATCGGCAGATGGCTGGCTGCGCCCTTGTTTGCTCAACGAAACGGGGCAAATTGATCTTAGAACGGCTCTGCGATCGGGCGTTGCCCTATCTGAACTGCGTACCCAGGTGAGCGATTTACTGAGACTCAAGCCAGAGATTAACTATAAACAAAGAGAGTCGGGCGCGATCGGCTCCTACAGCCGCACCATGTCGCAGATTGGTGGATAGATTTTTGAGCCAAAATGAGATCGCATAGGTGTGTTAATTAATACAGAGATTTTGGATCGAGAATTTCTAGAACGATCGTCTCTCTCTAGGGATCACTTATCCCTTCATTAAAGCCTTGAAAACTAGACCAAATCCTCCTTTAGAAGGTCATCGCCTCCGACTTGCGAAGGATGTTTTCGAGTGGGAAACTCAGCGATTCTGTACCCAAGTGTTGTCTTTCAAAATACAGGGTCTTACGGACGCAGCCCTTCGGTTTGCGCGGATGAGTCCTTGATGAGGAAATTTCTATGTTTCAACTTTCACAAATTGCAGGGGAACTCAACCAAACTTCCTGGCTGATGCAAGTTCCCGTTGATCCAAATGTCAACACCCCCGAACAGGCAGCGTTGGTCTTCTCAGGGCCAAGGTTTTTTGTTGCTCTGATCTCTGGTGTAGTATTAGCATTCGCATTTCAAATTTTACTGACGAACTTTTCCGTTGCAGCAGGTATTTCCTATCTGGGTCATCGTCTGATTCTGATGACGATCACGAGCCTGGAAGTGTCGGCGGTACGATTCGCAAAATTGGGTTTGCCGTTGGCATTTGGACCCTGATCACCGTCACGATCGCATTATTTGTTGCTTGCCTATTAGCCGTTAAGCTGAGCCTGATTGCCAGCCCTGGGTTGGGCGCGATCATCGGTGTGGTCATCTGGGGAGCTTACTTCACGCTATTGGTGTGGGTGAGTTCGAGTACGGTGGGTTCGCTGATTGGCTCCGTGGTGAATACGGCTACGTCTGGGCTTCAGTCAATTGTCGGCACAGCTACCGCCGCAATGGGCGCTAAAGCCGTCAACAATCAGGTCGTTTCTACGGCAGAAGCGGCAGCAGCAGCGATTCGGCGAGAATTGGGTTCTGGGCTTGACCCCGAAAGTCTGCGCGAATCGGTCGAAGAGTATCTCGAAAAATTGCGTCCGCCTCAGTTGGATATGCAAAACATTCGTGCACAGTTTGAGAAGCTGGTCAACGATTCAGAATTGCAGTCGATCGTCGGAGGTGGCTCAGCAACCGAAGGACTGGATCGCTTGCGACACATCGATCGCAATACGTTCGTAAATCTGGTTAGCAACCGTACTGATTTGTCTAAACAAGACGCAAAATCGCTCATCGACCAACTAGAGTCAGTTTGGCATCAGACCCTCGATCGCTATCAGCAACGCAAAGATCCTACGGCTGAATTATTGGAATATCTAAAAACTGTTCAGCCGGGTGCGGTCAATTCTGATGACCTCAATCGCCGACTCGACCAACTCACCGAAGAGGTTCGTCGCCAGGGGCAAATGTTGCAAACAACCCAGGGCAAACAGATAGATACCCTATCGAGTGCCATGTCTACGCTAGGCCAGAGGGGACAAGATCAAAAAGAACCGAGCCTGGTCGATCGCGCCATGCAATTTGGTTTTTCGACGTTGATGGGCACGGTCATGGGTCGTTCTGACCTGTCTGATCTAGATGTTGAGAAGATTCTCGGCTCACTGCAAACTGCCAAAGATAAAGTTACGGGCGGAGCTAAGCAACTCGCCGCCCAGGTCTCCGACAAAGCACCGGGCTTCAATCCAATTCGGGCGGATGTCGAAAATTATTTGCTCAACACCTATTCTTGGCATCTCAACCGTGCCACCCTAGAGAACGAATTCAAAGAAGTCATCTACGACGTGGAAGCCGACCCTGCTAGCGTCAGCCACCAACTGGGGCAGATCAACCGCAGTGACTTTGTGAATCTGCTCAACCAACGGGGCGATCTGTCTCCTGCCCGCATTGAGGAAATTGCCGATCAGCTAGAAAATCTGCGATCGACGGTTCTCAGTTCGGTTCGGATGGCAGAGGCGCAAGAAAAGGCGCAAGATCTACGCAGTCGAGTCGAAACCTATCTGCGATCGACGGGCAAAGATGAATTGAACCCAGAAGACCTGAATCGCGAACTCTCGCTCATATTGGACGACTCCGACGCAGATTATGAGTCCCTCAAAGCTCGCCTGAGCCAGTTCGATCGCGACACCTTAGTGCAGCTTCTGGCTCAGCGCCCTGATATGACCCAAGCAGAAGCCGATCGCGTGGTCAGCCAATTTGAAACTACGCGAGACAACCTTCTCAGCAACGCACAGGCGACTCAAGATCGCCTCAAATCTGAGGCAGAAGCGCTGCGAGTGCGGGTTGAATCTTACCTTCGCAACACCCACAAATCTGAACTTAGCCCCGAAGGTATCAAGCGCGATTTTCGTCTGTTGCTAGACGATCCAAAAGCGGGGGGCATCGTCTCTACGGAGGCGTTTGAGCCAATTCGATCGTGACACGTTAGTGCAGCTTCTGGCTCAGCGCCCTGATATGACGCAAGCAGAAGCCGATCGCGTGGTCAGCCAGCTTGAGGAGGTGCGAAACACGGTGCTTCATGCCCCTCAAATTGTCGCCGACAAAACCAAACAGCAAGCAGACCAGATGATAACGGCGATCGCCGATTATCTCCGTCGCACCAACCTGCAAGAACTTGATCCCGATGGCATTCAGCGCGATCTCAACACCCTGCTGCACGACCCCAAAGCCGGAGCCTATGCCTTGCGAGCCAGACTGTCTCAGGTCGATCGCCAGACCCTGGTGAAACTTGTGAGCCAGCGCCAAGATCTCTCCGAAGAGCAAGTCAACCAGACGATCGATCAGGTGCAGTCTGCCATTCGTAAGGTAGCTCGGTCTCCTCGCCGTCTGGCCGCCCGGACTCAACGCCGAGTGGAAGACTTCCAGGCGACGATCGCAGACTATCTCATCAACACCCACAAAGAAGAACTCGATCCTGAAGGCATCAAGCGCGACCTGCAATTGTTGCTCAGAGATCCGCGTTCTGGGTTTGGCAGCCTGAGCGAGCGCCTCTCCCACGTAGACCGCAGCACGATCGTGGCTCTACTCGCCCAACGTCAGGATATGACCGAAGCCGAAGCCAACCGGGTGGTCGATCAAGTGCTTTCAGTGCGCGACCAGTTCACCGCGCAGATTCAGCAGATTCAAGATCGCATCCAATCGGTGATCGACAGCATCTTCGCCAAAATTCGCGAGTATCTAAATTCCCTCGATCGTCCCGAACTCAACTACGAAGGCATTCGTACCGACCTGAGAACGCTGTTCCACGATCCCCAAGCAGGATTCGATGCCCTCAAAGATCGCCTTTCTCACTTCGATCGAGCCACCCTGGTCGCCGTCATGAGTTCTCGTGACGACATTTCCGAAGCCCAAGCTAACCGGATCATTGACCAAATTGAAGGCGCAAGAAACAACGTCCTCAGACGGGCAGAACGCATTCAAGAAGAAGCTCAACGCCGTTTAGAAGCCGTCAAGCACCAAGCCAAAAGGCAGGCAGAAGAAACCCGCAAAGCCGCCGAAACAGCCGCTTGGTGGCTCTTTGGCACTGCTATCGTTTCAGTGGTCGCCTCTGCCCTAGCAGGCGCGATCGCAGTCGGCTAATGTTGTTATTAAATTATTGCGCGATCGCCTCCTCCCGTAGGAGGCTTTTTTTGGAAACCTCTTAAGTCACACCCTCGCAGATTTTGGATTTTGCCAATGATCTAAATCAAGGTTTTAAAGAAGCATCTGCCAAAGGGAGCATATTATCTCGATAATGTTTGTTCTGGCAGGTTTGGAGGTCGTGCTGCGACTTCGCTCAGCCCTCAATGACTCCGTGAGCGGAGCCGAAACTCAGTCTCAGCGCTCCTGTCGGATCTGGGGTTGCCAAGTTAAAAGACCTACAAATTACAAAGTGTGATTATGAATTGAATGCATTTTTAAAGAACGCGGTAAGCTTGAAAGCTTAAGTGACACGAAACTGTAGCGGTGTGAGGGTTCCTGAAATGAGAGTTTTATTGATTTATCCCATTTTTCCTCAAAGTTTTTGGTCATTTGAAAAAGCGCTGCAATTGCTCGATCGCAAAGCTATGTTGCCTCCTTTGGGGCTAATCACCGTCGCCGCAATTTTGCCCCAAACGTGGGAGTTTCGCCTCGTCGATCGCAATGTCAGCACGTTGACAGATGTCGATTGGGAATGGGCAGATCTGGTGATTATGTCAGCAATGATTGTGCAAAAAGAAGATTTTTTGGCTCAAATTCGTGAGGCAAAACGCCGGGGCAAAACGATCGCCGTTGGCGGCCCCTATGCAACTGCACTGCCCCAAGAAGCCCAAGCTGCTGGAGTTGATTTTCTGATTTTGGATGAAGGCGAAATCACGCTGCCTCTCTTTGTCGAAGCGATCGCACGGGGCGACAAGCAAGGGATCATTCGTGCCCCCAATGGCGATCGTCCCGACATTACCATCACCCCGATTCCCCGGTTCGAGCTTCTCGATCTAGAAGCCTACGATAATATGTCAGTGCAGTTTTCGCGGGGCTGCCCGTTTCAGTGCGAATTTTGCGACATCATTGTGCTATATGGGCGCAAGCCACGCACCAAAAGCTCTCAACAACTCCTCGCCGAACTGGAATATCTCTACAATCTCGGCTGGCGGCGCAGCATTTTTATGGTGGATGATAACTTTATTGGCAACAAACGCAACGTCAAGCTACTGCTAAAAGATCTAAAAATTTGGATGGCGGATCACCACTATCCCTTCCACTTGAGCACCGAAGCGTCGGTTGATCTGGCCCAAGATCAAGAACTGATGGATCTCATGGTCGAATGCAACTTCAACGGCGTTTTCTTAGGCATCGAAACCCCAGATGAAGCCAGTTTGACGTTGACCCACAAACACCAAAACACCCGCGATTCTCTCAGCAATGCGGTAGATGCGATCGCCAAAACCGGCTTGCGAGTGATGGCAGGATTCATCATTGGGTTTGATGGAGAAAAATCTGGTGCGGGCGATCGCATTGTCCGATTTGTGGAGCAGACCACGATTCCGATCGCCATTTTTAGTATGCTGCAAGCCTTACCCGATACTGCCCTTTGGCATCGCCTCAAACGCGAAGGACGGCTAATTGAAAGCGACGACGCAGCCAATATCAATCAAACAACATTGATGAACTTTGTGCCGACTCGCCCCCTCGAAGAAGTCACCCGTGAGTATGTTCGCGGCTTCTGGCAACTCTACGATCCGGTCAATTATCTCGATCGTACCTACCGTCATTTTCTGAAGCTGGGCGCACCGAGACACAAATCTAAGCTGAGAAAAGTCACCTGGAAGGTGGTACGAGCCTTTTTGACGATCGTCTGGCGGCAGGGCATAGTGAGAGAAACGCGCTGGAAGTTTTGGCATCATTTAGCCAGCATTTATAGAAACAATCCGGGTGTACTCGAACACTACATTTCAGTGTGTGCTATCAATGAGCATTTCGTGGAATATCGCCAAGAAGTTCGCACCCAAATTGAAGCACAGCTAGCCGATTATCTGTCTCAAAAACGTCAGCTAGAAAGCTCTCAACTAGAAGGCTCCACGGGAAATCAGCGAGACTCGATCGCTGTCTAAGGAACGTGGATTCAATAAAACTGCAATTCTTTGTGGGACGGGGCATCTTGCCTGTCCGAACGGGTGAGACACCCCGCACCACAGGTTATTGAATCCACAATCCTAAGGAAC
>JAAUOZ010000250.1 GCA_012034655.1 Leptolyngbyaceae cyanobacterium CSU_1_3
TTCCGGCAAAGCTGCCGGCTCGTGATGCAATCCCGACTTGGAAAGGTGAGGGATGAGGCTGTCTAGATATACTGCGTCAGCCTATAGATTTTGGTTTAGAAGGGGTGTGGGGGCTGCGCCCCCAGCCAGTCACCCCACCTGCACCCCGTCCAAAATCTTTAATTTTATGCCCTGACAAAGTATAGCAGCATCGAATTCACGCTAAAAAAGTGCGTCACCCAGGGCGACGCACAAAAATTATTGAGATGAAATCAGGTCTAACGTCTGAAGTCTTGAACCCAATCGCGGAGTTGGTCGGCGGCGACATCGCGTCCTCCTAGCCCAAACGCTAAGGCAATGGCAACGGCGATCGCACCTAGCAACAACCCAAAGGCAAGATTGACAATATTTGGAGCAATACCAGCTTGTTGTAAGGCCATGGCTGCCACCAGCGCAATAATTGCAATTCGTGCCGTTTGACCCAGCAGTTTTGACTGACGACTCCCCGAACTTGTGATCAAACTATAAGCCAGGTTTGCTAGATATAAGCCAACGGCAAACACCGCCAAACCGACCAGCAGCCGACCAAACACCGCCAACAACCCGGCGACGATCAGCGTCAAAGCAGGCAAGTTGAGCACATCTGTCGCAGAAACCGTGGCAAACAGCAAAATGCCCACCATGACGACGACACCCGCGATCTCAGAAGGCGTGCGGGTAGAAGGAGTCTCGGCAGATTGAAGCATCGTCTCGCCCGTCTGAAATTCGGTGTCGTAGTCGATCGGAGACACGCGGGGCGTAGAGGGAGCCGCCTGGATTCCTAACCAGTAGAAAACATTATCAAAGCCAACGCTAGAAAGAATGTTGCTGACCAAATCTGCAACAAACTTGCCAATCACATAGGCGATCACTAAGATCAACGCTGCCGTGAAGATTTGAGGAATTGCACTGAGGATTTGGTTCAGCATCGCCGTGGCGGGCCCAGAGATAGCAGGAATCTGCAAAGCGTCTAGGGCGGCGGTGGCAGTGGGGATCAAAATCAGCACATAGACGATCGTGCCAATCAACCACGAAAGCGATTGCTCGACCCCGGCCCGACTCAGGCCCAATTTCGCCCCGACTTGATCTGTACCAGTCGCTGCTAAAAGGTTCGTGATAATTCCGCGTACCACTCGCGCTACAAACCAGCCAACGACCGCAATCAGGACGGCTTTCAAGAGATTGGGAAGTGCCCCCAGGATATCGTTCAGCAGATTCTGAACAGGCTGGAGAGGTCCTTGCAAGTCGAGAACACCCAGAACTAAGGGCAAAAAGAACAGAAAAACAAACCAGTAAAGGGCATTCCCCAGGGTTTCACTTAGCAGAAAGGGGCTGGGAGCCATGGGGTCAGTGTCATTCTGTTCGGCAATTCGTTCATCGACTGAAAAAGATTGCGCGGTACGAATGGCGATCGCTTTCGCCAGCGAGGCCACGACCCAGGCCACCCCAATCAAAATCGCGGCTGAACCCAACCGAGGCAAGAAGGCGAAGATTTGTTTGAGAAAATCGTTGAGCGGTTGAGAGACAGTAGTGAGATTGAGGGCATTGAGGGAGGCGACGATCGCCAAAATCATCACGACCCAAAACGCGATCGTGGCTCCAAGTTGCTCAGTGTTGACGGCGTTGCGAGTCCGTCCACCCGAAACCCACCCCGCCAGGCGATTATCCAGGTCAGTCTTTTTCAGCAGACTGCGAACGACTCCCGCCACGATGACCGCCACCAGCCAACCAATCAGCAGGATTGCCAGTGCCCCCAGGAGTTGGAAAACAATATTAATCAGATTTGTTTGCTGAAAAACGGCGATCGGGGAGGTCGTTTGCGCGACCACTGGCTCAAGCCATACCAGCGATTGCAGTCTTACGGTATGCTCCAGACTATGGAAAATTTCGTTCATGGTTGTACGGCTAACCTCGTTTATCTAATTGAGCAAGACGCGCAATTTACCTTGTTGTTAATGAAACATGGGTCTAGAGTCAGGTCGAGAAGCGGTCAATTTTGTGTATGAATCAGCTTACAAGTTCCTATCTAGATCGCGAAGAGTCAACAATCCGTGAATCAAGAATATTACGGATGCATCAATAGAGTACTGGCATCTTGGTAAAGTGAAAAGACTTCAGAAATACTATTTTGAAGTTTCAGTAAACTACCCTAAGGTTTAGGAGTGTTCGTCTTATTTGGCTTTGCCATCGGCTTTCTGAGAGGGCGCAACATGTTTTAGGTTAGATGACAGCAAAATCAGAAACATTGCAAAACATCCCATGTTTCGCCGAGCTAATCTTCGCTCTAGAGAGATAGTTTTTGAAGATTCTCCCCTTAAAAACCTTTAATCACCAGTTAGTATGCCACCTCAAGTTTTTGAGCAATCGATTCAAATTAGTGCCAGCGCGATCGCCGTTGAGCGGTGCATTACTGAGCAAACTTTGATGCATCGGTGGCTAAATCCTGCGTTGCGCTGTGAGCCGATCGGAGACTGGTCTACAGAGTTGGGGAGCCGGAGCCGATTTGTGATTCAGATTCCTCTTTTGCAACCCAGCCTGAAGAGTGTCGTGGTCGAGCGAGAACCAGGGCTGATTGTATGGGAGTTTCAGGGCTTCTTTAAGGGGCGAGATCGCTGGGAATGTCAACCCGCCGTGCGGGGGACTCTGTTGGTGAATCGGTTTGAGTTTGAGATTCCCAATCCGATCGTGCAATTTGGTTTCGATAGATTTGCTGCCAAGTGGACACAAGACGATATGCAAGCTCAACTGCGACGACTAAAGCGGGTGGCAGAGGAAATATATCGATCGATGGGATGATCAACCTATCAACCAGATATCCACCTATTCAGCGATGTCTGCTGCTTTTTCCCAATTTTTTCGAGCCTCGATCGCCAACTGTTTCGCTTCCTTCTCGCCATATTTATGGATCGAGAATTTTGCACTTTTGCGCTGCTCACCGCTACCCCAACGGGCTTGCCAATATTCATAGGAGTGACCCCGGCTGGTCGATTTGGTGCGACTTACGCCAACAATGCCACTGGTGTTGCGAATAGTCATCTGCCCAGCCTGAGAGTCGAGGGGCATTTCTGCATCTAATTCGTCAAAGTATTGCTCTGCGGCTGCCAATGCTTTTTGCTTGCCGCCGTGCTTTTTGTCTGAAAAAAACTTAGCGTACTGTGTACCTCGCCAGGTGATTCTTACATAGTAGCCAAAGTGTTTTTTATCAGGCTGTTCAATGCGACTGATGCCCACGGTTAAAGATGACTTTGAAGGGTAGTTTTGAAGATTATTTTACACGATTTTAGGGATTTCCAATCCGTTTCAACACCTGGCGAATAGTATCTCGATCTTCAGCCATGGGTTGTAGTTCCAAATATCGTTCTAGGTCTTGCCGAGCTTCGATCCAGCGATTGGTACGAAAGTAAATAATGCCGCGATCGCGCAACTCAAAGGCTGCCTCTGGAAACAGCATCAAGATTCGCTCAATTGCTGCCAGCACCTTTTCTATCTTATTTTGATAGATATAAATTGCTTTTAGGTTAGTCAAAATTCTGGCGAGAACTTGTCGATTTGCCACCGCTTCTAGAAAATGTGGCTTCATCTTAACAGGTTCGCCAAATAGCTGGTTCAACCGCTCTTGGCAGTCTTGAGAAAATAAAATTTCACCCTGATGAAACGGGTCAACAAAAATAGACATATCCTCTTGATCGGGACGAATCAAAAAGTGTCCTGGCATTCCAATTCCGATCATGGGAAAGCTGATGCGTTGAGCGATCGCTAAATATACCACCGATAAAGTAATGGGAATTCCAGTACGACGATCGAGGACATCGTTCAAAAAACTATTGCGAGGATCATAATAATCAGTTGTGTTACCAATAAATTTTAGATCTGTATATAGATACTGGTTAATTGTTTGCAGAGTTTTGAGGGGATATAGTTCTGAAGGAAGACGTTCTCGAATGGCTTCTGCAATCTCATCTAAGACCTGTAAGTATGAATCGACCTCCAGCTTTGGATATTCTTCTTGAGCAATATATAAAGCTGCTTTTTCGAGAATAATGTATTCATCTGGTTGATGAATTTCTTGATAAAATTGTTGTCGAGCAAAGGAGAATTCCATTTTTCAGTGAGAGTTTTTTATTGAGGAGGTTAATCGAATGGTTACTTTTGATAGTCTGCCCCTGAGCCATATTTCCAGGCTTGAATTCGACAGTGCCAATAATATTGTTGGATAGATGGAAGTCTATTTACCCAGGGTGTAATGGCTTTCCCCAGGGGGTAAAGTGCTGAGTAGATCATTAAATTAGTATAGTGTTTTATCCAGTCTATTAAGGTTAAAACACCAACCTGGGGAATGATTTTTAGAACAGTTTGAGGATGAGAAAATCCAGTCTTTAGGAGGGTTTGAAACAGGGGAGAAAATTGTATGACATCTTGAAGAAAAGGTCTCAGGATGGGATCGCCTAGCTGCTGCATTTCTTGAAAAACGATCGCTAGCAATTCGTTAATTTGATTTGGCTCAATTTTTTGATCGATTCCAACACTCATCGCTCGTTGAAAAAGCCAAGTTACGGTTAGGTTTGGCTGATAAGGCTGGAGAAGAGCTAACCCATTTCGATGCAAAATATCGTTTTCTAGGGCTTCGTGGATGCCTTCAGTTAAGCGTCTTAAATGACGTACCATTGCTCCAAATCCGCCAAAACTTAAGGGAGATTGGCTGCCGCTACTATCACCAATAGGTAAAATTCGATCCCAGCTTGGTTGGAGTGGGCTGTCTCGATAACACGGAAAAAAACCAAACAAAGCTCGTTGAAATTGCAGTTGAGAAAGGTCAACCTTCTGATAGTCGGGCAGAAGGCGGAGGTATTCATCAAAGAAGGTTTCTAGGCTAAAGCGATCGACTTCGGCATCCAAATAAGTAAACAGATAAGTAGTGCGACCATCCCTTGCCGGAAATGCTTCCCAAAAATATTGGCACTGATTTTGCAAAGGTGTAAATGAAGCAATTAAATCACCCGAATTGTTCTCAGGAAACCCCTTAGCGCAACTGCCCACTACCAGGCAAACAGCATCCGGTTTTTTGCCCTGTCGAGCCTGCCGCACCACCGCCGAAAAATGCCCCATTGCATCTAACATCAACCTCGCTGTGAGGGTCTTTTCGCCCGCAATCTGCACTCCATTAGGGTGAACGGTTACACCTACAAAGGGTGTGTTTTCAAATAGTTGACCTCCTGATTGGAGGAACTTTTGCTTTAATGTTTCTAGCAGAAAGATCGGATCAACTCCAATATTGAGAACATCTCTAGCAAACACTTCAGAGCCGCCCAAAAAACTTACACGAACGGGGTTAAATTCTGTCGCGATCGCTCCTTTTTGTAGTTCTTCTTCAGTCAGTAACCCTAGCTCAACAAACACCTGCAATTCGTTTCGAGAGATATTCCATTCTTGCGCTCGTCCGCGCAAAATTCCTCGTTCTAATAGGGCCACTCTCCAGCCTTTTTGAGCCAGGGCTGCCCCGAGCAAAATTCCCAGTGTGCCGCCACAGATCACTACATCCCAATCGACTGTTTCTAACCACTCGTCGCTTTCTTGAACGACCGTCGAAACAGGTAGGGTGTTGGCTCGCAGCGATCGCCAAAGTTCATCGGTTCGTCGCAACCCGCCCAAGGCATCTCCTGGAAGTTGTGCAAGAATTTGTTCGGTTAAAGTCATGTAGGTTCGATCTCAGCCCTATTTATAAAAAGCTTAACCCTGCGAGAGTCGATCGTCTTTCAAAATTAATTCACGTTACTTTATTTCCGCGATCGTTGCCTCTAGGCACTTCCTCAGGAGCGTAGATTCAATCATTCTGCCCACTGCAAGGTGGTCTCGCCCTCACCCCAGCCTCTCTCAAGTCGGGAGAGGGCGCAAGAGAGTCCGGTTCCCCTGCTCCCAACTGGGGACAAAGGTTAGGGGATGAGGGCGAAGATTTCGGCATTCATCAATCCACATTCCTAAGGAGATTTCTAGCAAAGGTCAGAAGGTAAAATTTTTTTAGAAATCGCCTAAAGTCCGATCGCCATCGCTGCATTCTGGCCGCCGAAGCCAAAACTGAAACTGAGCAAGGTTTGAATCGTCGTCGATCGGGCACATCTGACGAAATCATAAATCAAATTCTGGCGATCGCAACCCGACACAAGGCGGCAAGATTTGATCGCGCAAAGCCAGCAGACAAAACGCCGCTCCCAACGCCCCCGAAGCACCGATCGTGTGTCCGGTCGCTCCTTTTGTCGAACTGACGGGCACATCTTGAGGGAACAGCTTGGCTATTAGATAGGCTTCGTTGCGATCGTTGAGTTGAGTAGACGTACCGTGAGCGTGAATGTAGTGAATGTCTTGAAAGATCAGCCCACTGCGATTGAGGCACTGTTGGACGGCAGCGATCGCAACTCTACGGTCGGGTGCTGGGGCACTAACGTGATAGCCATCGGCGGTCAGTCCAAATCCTAAAATCCGACCGTAGACCTTGGCTCCTCTGCCCTGGGCTAACTCGGCAGACTCTAAGACCAAAACGGCTCCACCTTCACCCAGCACCAAGCCCTCACGATCGCCATCAAAGGGGTAACATCCAGTGCTCGCTAACGCGCCCATGCGATCGAAGCCAATTAAAGTTAACGGCGTAATCGCCGCTTCGACGGCTCCGGCGATGACCCGTTGACATTGCCCCGTCTGGATCAATTCGTACCCTTGAGCGATCGCCCAGATTCCTGTGGCGCAGGCTGCCATCGGCGAAAGCACGATCGCCTGGGTTTGCAGGAGTCGAGCCGTTGCGATCGCCGCTGCATTGGGCAACGTTTCGAGCCAATCTTTGAGTAAGGGTTTGAGGCGCGCTGTGCTTGAATCTGAGGTCAGCTTTTCCCAGGCTGCCTGATTGCCTCGACTAGAGCCAACCACCACACCACACGTAGCCAAAGGTGGAGCAAGGGCTGCATCCACAAGAGCATCTTTAACGATTTGCTGAGTGAGGGACACCAGAGCGGCAGGTTGTGGATGGATCAGGGCCAGAGGACGGGGAGGCAATGGCTCAAAAGGTTGAACCTGTTGAATGCCCGATCGACCCGCTAACAGCCCCTTCCAGCTAGCTTCGAGATTTCCTAACGCTGAGATTAGCCCGATCCCAGTGACAACTACGTCCATTGGCACATGCTTGGATGATCAATTTGGTGGCGATCAATTAACCAAACGTAGCTCGAACCATTGACAGAGGCGTTAGGGGATGGGGAAGAAAATAGG
>JAAUOZ010000251.1 GCA_012034655.1 Leptolyngbyaceae cyanobacterium CSU_1_3
GGGAAGCAGGAAAGCCCCGGTTCCCCTGGCATCCCGAATGCTTGGGAGCGAGGGGTGAGGATGATGAAAGATCTCCGGCATTGATAAATCCACGCTCCTAAGTCGCCCCATTCCCCGAACCACCTCCCGCGCCCTGATCAAACTCAGCCGGACTGATCAAATCAGTGATCGCTTCATTCAACGCCTTAGGGTCCATAAAAACAATCTTGGCATTGTCGCTTCTGCTAATCTCCATACTGGCATTCATATAGTCACGAGCCACCAAATAGCGCAACACCTCCTGAGAATTGGGGTGCTTTTGCAACGCATCAGCAAGTTCTGAAATTGACTGCACCGTTGCCTCCGTTCTCGAAAGCGTTGCCTGCTTTTCACTGCGGGCCGTTCGCTCTTTTTCGAGAGAATCTCTCAGGGCTTGCGACAAAATGATCTCCTGCACTTCCACCCGAATCACCTTCACGCCCCAGTTGGCCGTCGCCTTATCGAGTTGGCGCAGCAACGCCTGATTGACCCGACTGGTCGAAGAAATTGCTTCTTCGAGCGATAGCTGACCCATCTCTGCCCGCAAGCTAGTGGTGACTAATTGCTTGAGCGCTTCTTCTAGATCTTCGACGGCGTAGTAAGCCTTTCGCAAATCCAAAATTTGCCAGAAGACAACCGCATCAACCTCGATCGGCACGTTGTCTCGCGTCAAAGCTTTTTGCGGCACAATATCTAAAATCTGCTCACGGATGGTTTCGACCATCACCGTATCCAGAATGGGAATCACAAAATTAAGCCCTGGCTTCAAGGTGCGCTTATATTGTCCGAGGCGCTGCACCAACGCTTCATCGCCCTGGTCAACCACTCTGATAGAACCAATCACATATCCAAGAACAATCAGCGTGAATGCACCAAGTAACTCAATCATATATGTGCTCCTATTGAGCCTGTTCGGGAGGTAGGGTTTGCTTAGAGAGTAGTCGATATCACAGATTCAGTCTAGTGTCTGAGGTTTTATAGCTGTCGCCCTGCGAAGTGTGGTGAAGGCGAGTCAGAAAGTCGATCTAGATTCGGCATTTAAACCGTGAGCGCTGTTCTAAGGCGATTTCTAAAGCAGAGATGACCTTTCGATTTTTGCCCTTCGACTTCGCTCAGGGCGCAAGCTGGTTTGCTAGAAATCTCCTAAGGTGTCTGACCCAAGCTATAAATAATTTCTTGATAAGGAACTCGTAGGTGATTCATTCTATAGCCAATTATGCAGAATGGATGACTGTCTGATGCTACAAAATCACCCTGGCTCGATCGTACCTTTGCCTTCAAAATTCTCTACGCTTATTTTCTTGCCAGGCATTTCCAATTCCCTTGAGAATGCCGCGACCAATTAACCCGATGCCGCGACCAATCACATCTGTCAAAACGTAGACAACACCACTGCCCAAAAAGCGAATTGCTGACTGCAATCGCGGCGTGAGTGCATCTCGTGTTTCGAGGGCTAAGGTTACAGCTAACCCAATGCCTTGCAGTTTTTCTAACTCTTGGCCACGGGGATTGTAAATAAAAATTTGGCGGATGCCGAAGTCACTCAGCACCCATAGCTTATGCCGACTTTCAAACATTGCTTTGGGTTCGGCAAAGGCGCGATCGATGCGATATCGCCAAGACAAATCATTGCGAAACCGTTCAATGTCACGGGTCGAAAGTAGGCGACGATCGTAAAACACCTGTTTGACTGTTTCAACATCAGAAAACCGATTCAGCAAAGGTTGGACAACTGCATTCGCCAGGTGAATTGTTAAATTTTCGAGTAGAGCAATGGTGCGATCGATCGCTTCTGGGCTGCTTGCTGGGTAAGAAGTATTGTCAATCGCGAGCCAAGTTTCAAACAGCAGCGTGTTGTATAGATCCAAAACTAAAGGGATGCAATCGAGAATTTCGGTCTGAATTTTATCCACATCTTGGAGGAGGATAGCGACTATTTCTACGTCTCGATCGTCAACTCGCAGGGTGTAATATCGACCCAAAAATTCTGTCATCACAGACTGCCACAGATCTCGCAAAATCGTCGATCGTTTTTCTACAAGTTGACTCGCTTGCAGTTGAGAAAATCGCAGTTCATCTAAGCTTGCTTCAATTTGTCGCAGCACACTATAAAAAAGTTCGCGCTTTTTCTCAACCTTGAACAGGTCAATTTCTAAGGGTGAAGTTGTCAAGTTTTCTAAATCAGAGTGCAATTTTGCGGCCACACGATCGAATATCTGCGCTTGCAGATCCCTGGGCGTGGGCGACGCAGTAGAAGGGACGATCGCCCCCGATCCCTCAAAAGAATCGGGCGGTGGGTTGTCTGCCTGCGTCGTGACTACCACTGTCTCACTGAGCGGCTCAGCAGCCGTGGGCAACAGCCGTCGCACAAACCAGCGAGCCGCCCTGAGTTCGCGTCGTTGCCCTGCGAGCAAAGCTTGATCCACGATCGACAAGCCGGGTGCTTGCAATTCTGCTTCAATCTGGGCGAGGATTGCTTCGATCTGCCGCAAGCCCGTCGATCGTATCGTCTGCCTGAACGTCACCAGAGGACTTTGAGGGAACGATCGAATCCGATTCCAGCATCGCTCTCCCGCTGCCACCCGACGAATCACCCGCACCAGTTCGGCAACAGAGCTACCCTGCGGGCAGTATCCCTCTATCCCCATCTGAAACGCTTCTCGCAAGACCGCTTCAATAGGCGCACCCAATAATACGATCGGCACACTTGACCTGCGATCCTTCAGTTGCCGACACAATTTCAGGGCATCCCGACTTTGCCCATTCAACAGCACCAAGTCGATCGCTCCTTGCCTTTGAGTCAGCAGTTCGAGGGCGATCGTTCCCGTCTCCGCCTCTGCGGCCACCCGCAGGTCAGCAAATTGTCCTAACCCCGTCACCAAACCCAATCGCCGCATAGGGTCATCCTCGACAACCATTAGCTGCAACGGAATTGACACCGGACGATCAACACTCATGGGCAAGCAAGATAGAAACGAAAGAAGGCGTTGTGAATAAAAGATTGAAAGCTAAAATCCCCGATTTCTGGGTTGAGCCTTCAATTTTGATTGACTGACAAAACTCGAACTGCCCTCACCCCAACCTCTCCCAGAGCGGGCGAGGGGCTTTCAAATCTAGTTTTGTTCCGGCTCTCCTCCTCACCCTTGTGGAAGAAGGGCGGGGAGATGAGGGGAAAGATTGATCAGTCAACCTGTCCTTCACCCTTTTAGCTGGCGTTGCTCTAGAAGTTGAAGATCGGGTTGCCCTCCTTCTGCCCTTCAATAGCGTCCGCAAAAAATTAGAGTGACGGGCTACGATCGTCAGGCTGGGGGGAACGGCGCATCAGAGGGAGCGGGATCGGGGTTCGATTCTTCGGGCAACGACTCTGGTTCTGGTTCTGGTGGCTCCTCCACATTGGGTTGTGAGCGGATGGCATCTTGTTCTCGTTGTCGCCAGATTTCAGCCCGTTCTGCCGCCCAACGCCCGATCGACCCCTGAGCTTCCCCATAGAGGGCCCGACCAGGAGCAATTTGCGAAGCCACGTCGATCGCCCTAGTCAAATATCCCTGGCTCGCCAACGAGGCCGCCTGGTTGAGAATTGGGCGATCTTCCACAATCTGGATTTCGTAGATCCAACCACCAATTAAATATTGAGCATCGCCATAGAGCGCTCGACCGGGACGAACCCTAGAAGCCACCTGAATCGCTTGCTCTAGGCGGCCCGACGCAGCCACGGCTCTAGCATCGTTCAGAATGGGCGTGTCTTCGATCACCTGAATTTGAGCCACCCACCCCCACATCTCAGCCTGCGCCTCTGGATAGAGGGCGCGTTTGGGACGAATCAACTGCACCAGCGCCACCGCCGATCGCAGTTGCTCGATTTTGCCAGTCTTTGCCAACTGCTGCGCCTGCCGAAAAATAGGGCGATCCTCCATCCACTGAACTTCTTTAACCCACTGCGCCAGAAGGGTTTGAGCGTGGAGGCGACGGGGATGGCTGCGCGGAATTTGTTTCGCCTGGGCGATCGCCAGCTTTAGCGTCGGAACTTGGCGCAAATTAGCTAGGGTGCTGGCAACGTTGAGCTGCACAAAATTCTTAGCCTGCAATTCTAACCTGGGCAATAGTGCCTTTGCTTGCGGGTAGAAAGGACTCTGAGCATTGATGTGACGCAGCAAATGGGTAGCCAACAGCAGAGGAGCGAGGCGTTCGAGGGCAGGTTGCCCATAGTTGTCGTCGGCTTCGATCTGTTTTGCCCGCACCAGTCGTACTAGATCTTTGTGATCGGAGGTCAGCTTGACGCTTTTGGGGATCGAGCCGATCAGCGAACTTGCGCCCACCAGATCTTTTGATCTAATCGAGCGACGGCCAGGGCAAAGACCGAATTGCGCCATCGCGTCACCTCGGCCTGAGCTTGCAGCGTCCAGATATAGGTGCTGCGCTGGATGGGATCGGTGAGGGCGATCGCTCGTCCTAACAGTTCCGGGGGATTGTTTTTGGCAAAATTCGGGCATCTTTTAGGGCTTGCCAGGCTTGCTTTTCGGAGTTGACCTGCTGACGAATAGGAACGAGGCGTTCTTGCCAGGAGGGGTCGGTGTTCAGGCTCAGTTCACTAATGTGTTGAGAGACGAGATCCCAGTTGCGCTTCTTGAGATCAGCCTGAATTTTGTGGTAGATTGCCTGCCCCCGATTGAATTCTTCTAGCCAATATTTGATCGATGCCTGAGCGTCTTTGTAGGATGCACTGGAGCGTGGAATCTGCTTGGCTAGGGAGATTGCCCCTTTGATGTCTCGCTGGGTCACACGATCGCGGGCTAAGATCAAGATTGCATTAGACCAATCCTGCAAGAGCACTTGTGCTTGGGCATAGAGGGGGTGTTCGATCGTCCAATCTTTAACGAGTTTGATCGCCGCCAAAATCTGGTCTGGCTTGCCCGACTGAGCACCCTGCTGGGCACAATAGAGCCGCTCAGAATCGAGCGACCACAAGGAAATCTTTTTACAATCGACCGCAGGCGGCGCTTTCGAGAGCCAAACAAATGCCCCAAACCCAGTTGCTCCGATTCCTGCAAGAATGCCTAGACAGATGATTTGCCACTTCCACGCTTCGACGATCGGGCTGGCTCCGCGCAGGGTTTTTTTTGTGCCGATGGCAATCTTTTGGGCGGCAATGGTGGCGTAGCTTTTGCGCTTCTGGGCTGGCTCAGGCGCAGCCGTCGCGGGCTGGTCTTCTAGCAGCAGATCGCAGGGCGCGTCTTTAGTAGGAGATTCTGGAGTGTGCTGGGAATCATCAACAGGATATTTCGGCTTCTGGAAGGCCTGAAACCAGGACGGGGTGAGGGTTTTTCTAGCCATGAAATTCGCACACGTGCAGGTCAGGGTTTGGCTATTCTACATTTGCTCTCAGAAACGGATATAGCCATTTCCTAAGGTCAACGCTGTAGCTTGAGTCAGAAAGCTCAGGATGGAGCGGGTGGGTCAAATGCCGAATCTAGATAGGCTTTCTGACTCGCCGCTGCCACAGTTCGCAGGGCGACGGTTATAGTTTACGCCCTAACTTGGCTAGCTACAGCCATATCTTGCGAGTTGCTCGATCAATATTCTCCTAGAGAATGTAGATTTCCGGGAGGGTTGTGGAGGGTTGGGCAAAGTGCCACCATTTGACCGGCAAACAGGGCGATCAGGGTGGCAGTTAGCGGCACTTGCAGCTATTGAATCACGAATTCTAGAAGGACGATCGAGATTTCTCTAAAGAACAATTAACTTGCCTAGCCGAAATAATTCCTAGTCGGTAATGGGTAAGTTTGCCCGATCGATTCATTCAGGCAAGCAGGCAATTGGGTTATATTTTTGAATCGCGAATTATTCTTGAGAGTTGCGATATCCGTAGAAGTTGATGTGATACTGCGTAATGCGAACTCCGGTTCTCGCTTCGACCTGTTGGATCAGTTCTGCGGGCAGATCGATGTGAATGTCTAAAATTTGCTGAGTGTCGAGACAATTGACGTGGCTGTGAGCGTCGCTGACGTTGCCATACAAGCGGCCGTCCGATCGCTCAATACACTCAATGATCCCCTGATCAGACAGCGCTTCTAAGTTTTGATAAACCGAGGTATGTCCGATTTCTTTGCCCTGACGGTTGAGCCGATCGTAGATTTCTCGTGCTGACAAATGCTCTTGATCTTGCCAAAGTAGCTCTAAAATAAACCGCCGCTGACGACTCAGGCGCATTCCTAAATTTTGACAGCGCTCGATCGCATCGTTGAGTGATCGAATCGGTTTTAGGACAGAGGCTTCACTTTGCATAGGAGTCAGAAATTTGTAATGAATTGATTTATCGTTTTTTTGCGTTGTAGACCCAAAGTTAGCCTTATAGAACTTATGCAATGCTCTCGGAAGCCCTCACCCCTAGCCTCTCCTTAGGGAGAGGAGAACCAGACTTCTCTAGCTCTCCTTCTCTTTGGGGAGAAGGGTTGGGGGGATGGGGGTGGTCTTCGATTGCGTAGGTTCTGCCTTAAGTTTTGGAGGGCGACAGCAATATCTTTTTAAGGGGATTGTGGATATACGTGCGTCTGTTCTAGTTCTATCACAGGCTAAAACAAACTCGCTACAACTTTACCTTAGTTGGCGTGTTTGAGGGAGATCTGCCTTTGGGTGAGCGTCGCTTTGCCAGTACGCTTGATCAGGAAGCGTGCAGAAAGCGGCAATATGGCAGTTTATCAAGTTCGGTTCATTAATGCAGAAATCATCCTCGATCGCACGTTAGACGTGCCTGACGATGAGTACATTTTGGATATTGCTGAGATGATGGGGCTGCGGTTGCCGTCGGGCTGCAAACAGGGCGAGTGTTCGGCGTGTGTTGCCAAACTGGTAGACGGAGAAATTGACCAAACCGAGCAGCGATTTTTGCAACCCTCTGAGGTGAAGGCCGGCTATGTCGTCACTTGTGTGTCTTATCCTCGATCGGACTGTACCCTCATCACCCATCAAGAGTCTGTGTTGTATCAGTCTTCGCTGTATCAAAAACCTGGTTAGTGGGCTATCAAGCTTGATTTTGAAGGTTGAAAGTCCTGAGATTAAAAATAACCTTTCTCCCCTTCCTGATCCATCCATTAAAGTTTGACAGACTCAGTAGATCACAAATTCTCTAAGAAAGGGGTAGAGTCAGGCTAACCAAAATTCAAACAGCCATGACTTCCTACCCATCCTCATTATGTGACACGCCCGCTTTGGATGATCAAAGCACATTGGACT
>JAAUOZ010000252.1 GCA_012034655.1 Leptolyngbyaceae cyanobacterium CSU_1_3
ATTGACGAAACGCTATGAGACCTTTTGGCGCGGCAGCTTGGAAGCGGCGATCGCCCATTTCACTACCACAGAACCCCGTGGTGAATTTACTCTGGTGGTGGCAGGATATGTACCAGAAGTTGTTGAATTAAGCGAGACGGATGTACGAGAGGCGTTGTTGGTTTTGTTGCGAGAGGGAATGCCGCGATCTCAGGCTAGTCGTCAGGTCGCTAAAACCTTGAATCTCTCGCGCCGAGACGTGTATCAACTTGCCCTAGAATTGCCCGATGAATAAATTTAATGGGTGTCCTTGACTAAACGCGATATTTTGAGCATGGATAGGTTTTGGGTGCGATCGCAATTCTGGGGTAAGGGAGATCGCAGATGTTCCGGCAAATTCTCTGCAAGCAAGTTCCACGCGGGTTCCTCCATCGGGGTTTCGAGGATGACGTGTTGTTTGGCTTCTGGCTTAATGCGAGAAAAACCTAGGGATTTTGCGATTTGCTTGAGTTCCACAATTCGTACCAGTTGCTGAGCAGCAGGCGGTGGGGAACCATAGCGATCGCACCAGTCCACCACAATTTACGTTAGCTCCTGCCTGGAAGAAACGGTGATTAAGACTCGATTCGATGGTAGATATTTTGAATACAAAAGATCTAAGGTTATTCACCAGGAAAAATATTTTTTAGAGAATCTTCACTGCCAAAGCGCTTGAGCAATTTTTGGCAATCCTTCCGTCTGATTTTCATGACTAAGGCGATCGCTGCTGCTACTTTTTCTTCAGGTTTGTCTTCTGCCAAAGCTTGTTCGACTTCAGTTAAGAGCTTGCGTTGTTCTGTTGGATCGTCTTTAAGCGTAATATCTTCACTAAAATAATCTTTAATCCAATCTAGCCCATCGTCTAAATTCAGTTGATTTTGCATGAGTGTCTGCTTTAGATCTTGCTTAAAGTCTGCGCGTAGGGCAGTTTGACCTGAGGCAATAGA
Source organism: Leptolyngbyaceae cyanobacterium CSU_1_3 (assembly GCA_012034655.1). GTDB lineage: Bacteria > Cyanobacteriota > Cyanobacteriia > Leptolyngbyales > Leptolyngbyaceae > JAAUOZ01. Next base: position 966 of record JAAUOZ010000252.1, read on the forward strand.
CTTATAGGCGAGCTTATTTAAAAAATCAGAGATTTTGTCAATAGAAATAGGAAAATTGGTAAACCCTAGATCGGCGTTTGCATTGACTAAGAGGGTAAAAAAGAAGCCTACGGAGACTGCTGTACAGTAGAGCGAAATATCGACTGTGGGCTTGGTTAGAATTTTGGCGTAGACGAAAAAAATTAAGCCTGGGAGGGTAAGTTGCACGATAACCCACCACCAGACCCCAAACAAACGCCAAGGATTAAAAAGTGGAGATCGGCAATCTCGATAGAGTTTTTGATAGGCAACTAATAAATTAAAAATGCCTGAAATCAATAATGGCGGCATCCAGGGGAGCCATTCTAAAATCCAGGCTTTCATGCACTAATTTCTAGACGAGGACGTTGAAAGGGAGGATAAATATGGAAATATCCTTTCGAGGTTAGGGTTAAGAACGCATCGGGTGCAACTCGAGTTTGTCGATAACGTCGGTTTCGTAAAGCGGGAAATACTGTAAACGGTATTGGAGCGTTTAAGTAGTCAATGTAACCTTTTGACCAGAGAGATTGAACAAGATCTTGGGTTGTAGACAGAGATCGCCCGATAGTATGGGCTAAGTCTTCTGTGCTGAGTTGATAGTTGACAAGGGCTTTGAGGATTTGAGCCTCGGCAGCTTTTATCTCAAGGGTTTTTCGTTCGGAGAGCGAGCGCTCAATTTTACTGCTGATTTCGTTGAAGACTTGATGAGAGGCTTGAACCAAGTTTGGGTTGCTTGGTGCATGGGTGCTCAACACTAAATTTTTGGCCCGCTCTTGGGAACGGTATCCTTGCCGGAGTGCTTTCAGGGATTTGTCATAAATGCGATCAAGTTGCTCATTGTGTCGAAATTGGACGACGAAGTTGGTTACTGCATCAGGGTCTTGGTGTTGGATGGCTTTGATGCTGTGCAGCAGCGTTTCTGCCAATTCGGTTGGCAATTCTGCGGCATAGCGATCAACTGCATAGCACAAAAACTTCTAAGTCTAGTTCATCGTTTAAGACACTCATTAGTTTCCTCGTCCCGTCAAGGCGAATGCAGCCCAATAAAGGGGTGAGCAAAGGGTTGTTCTGAGTCTAGTTTACCCTTTCTTTCCTTTAAGGTTTGAATCTCTTGATGGAGTTCTTTTTTGCCAACGGTAGCCTAAGTTAGAATCTTGGCTGAGTTGTTCAATCCATTGGATAAGATCTTTGGTAGTGACAGATTTCAGCCATTGTTGAGCATTGTGGAGAGCAGTGGCGGGTGATTGATTTTGGAGAAGTTGTTGGTAAAAATAGACGATCAACCAACAGGATGAAATTTCATCTACAGGCCAGAGGGTGTTGAGGACGTTGGTGGCTCCAGCTTTGAGGAAGGCGCTGGCAAGTCCGACATATTCGGTTCGGATATCATCATTTCCAGTAAGGGCGGTTTCGCAAGCGGAGAGAATGATGAGACGATAGCTGGACAGATCTTGCTGAGCAATGGTTTCAGCGGTTAGTAGGCCATCGACAAGGGCAAGGGCTGAAGCTTTGGGAATGCGGGCGTTATATGCGCTGTGTCCGGTGAAATGAAGGGTGGCGAAGGGTTGTTGCAGGTTGTGCAGAACGGTTGCGGTCGTGGCTTGTTCTCTACCGATGGGGGTTGAAGGGTTGACTAGATGCCGGACAATTGCGGATTCAAGTTGAGCGAAGGGCATTGGCGGTTGGTTTGTTGCGGGATCTTCAATGCTCAGCAAGGGGGTATAGGTTGGGGGTTGGCTAGATCGTTTTTGCAGGGTCAAGCCGATCTGGGCGGAGGGGAGATAGGTACAACTGATGTGGTCAGGAAAGAATGTATGGAGAGGGAGTAGGTGTAGATCTCGATGAGGAATCAGGATAAGGTTTTGAATGGTGGCTGGGAGGTTCTGGCAAATAGTTTCGACTTGCGAAATCTCTTTCAGACAGGTGAAGCGACTTTGTAGGTTTTGCCGCCAGGGGTGGTTTTCACTTTCGGTTTGAGTCAATTTCTGGCTGGCGTAGTCGCGGTAATCTTTATTCCAATCTTGCAGCCAGATGGCGAGTTGCTGAGCTTGAGTGGTTCTGTTGCTCGGCAATACTTTTGGGATATTGCTGCCATCAATAAGAATAAAGGTGGTAAGGCTATCTGGGCTAAGATGCCAGTAAATGATTGCTGTGTCTGGGGTGCAGAGTGACTGCATGATGTCATGGCTGGGAGAAATGACGGTTTCTTTCCATGCTTCTAAAATCCAGGTAAGGCAGCGGTTTTTGTATCGTTCTGCGGTTTCCAGTGCGGTGATAGATTCGCCAGATTGCAACCATACGTCGATTTCGATTTGACTAAAACCGGAGAACTTGGCTTCGAGTTGTTGTTTTTGAAGGGCGGTCAAAGCTTGATTAAGAAGGGTTTGCAACAATTTGGCTCCCTCTTTGCGATGGCTTTGAGCTGTCATGTTATCGCCTTGAGCCAATAATACCCGAATCATAAGTTGTAGCGTTTCAAGTCTTAATTCTGGAAAGGCTTCAACAGATAAAACCGATAGTGCTAGATCAAAACAATGCAGCGCTTTTTTCCAATAAAGACTTGGTTCATACCCTGATATTTGCTCTAGTTTGCCTCGACCAATATGAGCTTGGCCCAGAGCACGTTGCAAATTGCCCCAACCTCCTGAATGAGGATGACTTGAGTTAGTCCAAATTCCAGGGTAATGACTTGACCGTGATAACCACGCTGGTCAAGTTGAGGATTGCGTTGACTGAGTGTTGCCCCCACAACCGAAGCTGCCAATCGGCTGTACATAGGCGAAGATAAGACTGCGTTTCCTCTGTTGTACCAAGCGTTTGGGAAGTTGGGGTTGAGTTCCAAAGCTTTATCGTAGCTGGCGATCGCCTCCTCGTAAAGGCTGAGGTTGCTCAGTGAAACACCTCTGTTATACCAGGCTTCATAATAGTCAGGCTTGACTTTCAACACTTCGTCAAAGCTGGTGATTGCCTCTTCGTAGCGAGCTAAGTCATCACAAAGTGTAATTCCTCGATTGAACCAGGATTGATAGTGATTGGGGGTAATTTTGAGTGCTTGATCGAAACTGGAAATCGCTGCCTCACAACAGTTGAAGTGGCTCAGAGAGACTCCACGCATGTTCCAAACATTGTGGTCATTGGGATTAATTGCTCGTGCTTTATCAAAACTGGCAATTGCTTCCCCATAGTCGTTGAGGTAATGCAGTACAATTCCACGGGTATACCAACCTTCAGGGTTTTCTGGTTGGATTTCTAAACCTTTGTCGTAGTTGGTCAGGGCACCCTCAAAATTTCCTAATAGCAATTCTTGAGTGCCTTGTTCAAACCATTCCAGAGCTACATCTGAGTTTTTAGAAGTTTTAACTGATTGTGAGGGCTTTAATTTTTTCGATTTTTTATCAGATCTCTTCAAAGCTCTTGTCAAAGCAGAAAATTTTTGATTAGCTTGCACTGCTTCTACATAACGCCCTAGCTTTTGTAACACCAACCCCTTTTGGTACCAAGCATCAGGCTGCTGTGGGTTCTCGGTGATCGCCTGCTCCAACAAATTCAATGCTGCTTCGTAATCTTCTGCTTGCAGCCGTTCTACGCCTTGATTCAGTAACTCATTTTCTAATGGGATCATTCCTATGTCCTGAAATCTTTCGCGTTGGCCTAAATCATCTTGACGTTTACTTTTGCTTACCGTTAAGCTACCGCAACCTCCGGCAAAGCACCCTGCATTTTGCCCAACCACTCAATCAGATGCTCAAGCTGTTGGTCGGCTTTCAACATCCCTAACCCGCGTACCGTTACTTTGCCTGTGCTGTATACGAAACGCGATCGCAGATGTTCCGGCAAATTCTCTGCCAGTAAATTCCAGGCAGGTTCCTCCATCGGAGTTTCGAGGATGACGTGTTGTTTAGCTTCTGGCTTAATGCGAGAAAACCCTAGGGATTTTGAAATTTGCTTGAGTTCCACAATTCGTACCAGTTGCTGAGCAGCAGGCGGTGGGGAACCATAGCGATCGCACCAGTCCACCACAATTTGCGTAAGTTCCTGTTTGGAATTAGCAGAAGCTACTGCACGGTAAGCGCTCATCTTTTGGTCAAGATCGGGGATGTAGTCTGAAGGAATAAAGGCCGTGAGGCTGAGGTCGATTTGGGTGTCGTCTACTTGCGGGATAGCTTGACCGCGAATTTCGTTGATGGCCTCTTGGAGCATTTCCATATAAAGGTCAAACCCAATCACATCCATTTGACCGGATTGTTCTGCGCCCAAGAGATTGCCGACGCCGCGAATTTCCATATCTCGCATTGCAAGTTGATAGCCAGAACCAAGCTGGGTAAATTCCTGGAGCGCCCGCAGCCGCTGTCGTGCCACATCGGTAAGGGAGTGGGCGTTAGGATAAAACAGCCACGCATGGGCCTGGATTCCAGCGCGACCGACTCGTCCCCGAAGCTGATAGAGCTGAGATAACCCGAACTTTTGTGCGTCTTCAATCACGATGGTATTGACGCGGGGGATGTCTAGACCCGATTCGATGATGGTGGTACAGACCAGAATATCCGCATCCCCATTGCCGAAGGTGAGCATGGTGGCTTCCAGTTCGCCTTCGTTCATTTGACCGTGAGCCGTTTCAATGCGAGCGCTGGGCACCATCAGTTGCAGCCTTCCGGCAATTTCTTCAATCCCTTCCACGCGGGGCACCACGTAAAAAGACCTGACCGCCGCGATCTAGTTCTTGGCGCACGGCACTGCGAATCGTTTCAGCGTCGTAGGGCGAAAGATGGGTTTTGATGGGGCGACGGGCAGGGGGTGGGGTAGTAATGAGGCTCATCTCGCGCACACCAGAGAGCGCCATGTAGAGGGTGCGTGGAATGGGCGTGGCGCTTAGCGTCAACACATCCACTTGAGTTTTGAGGGATTTGATTTTCTCTTTTTGATTCACACCAAACCGCTGTTCTTCGTCAATGACCAACAGGCCCAGATCCTTAAAAGTCACGCCTTTACCTAGAAGCTGATGGGTGCCCACTACAATATCTAACTCTCCGGTTTGGAGGCGCTGCTGGATGGTACGGCGTTCTTCGGCAGAGCGGAAACGGTTGAGCAAACCCACTTCGATGGGGTAAGGCGAAAACCGCTCTTTGAGGGTGTGGTAGTGCTGCTGGGTCAGAATGGTGGTGGGGGCTAAAAGCGCAACTTGCTTGCCTGCCGTCACTGCCTTAAAGATGGCGCGGATGGCAACTTCCGTTTTGCCAAAGCCCACATCGCCGCACACCAGACGATCCATCGGGCGATCGCCTTCCATATCTCGCTTCACATCTTGCGTGGCCTTGAGCTGATCGGGCGTGGCCTGGTAGGGGAAGGAATCTTCCATTTCGGCTTGCCAGGGGAGATCGGTTGGGTAAGTGAAGCCCTGTTGCTGCGATCGCTGGGCGTAAAGCTGAAGCAAGTCCACCGCCAGTTTTTTGATGGCCTTGCGGACTTTGCCTTTGGTTTTCTCCCAAGCTTTACCGGACATCTTGTTGAGTTCGGGGGGCTGACTGCTCGTCACCCGTAACCGAGAGAGCGCCCCCAACTGATCCGACCGCCACTCGCAGCAGGCCATCGCCGTACTGAATGACCAGATACTCGCGGGTTTCTTGGTTAATGGTGAGGGTTTCTAGTTTGATAAACCGCCCCACGCCGTGATTGCGATGGACGACGTAATCTCCTGGCTGAAGCTTGTTGGGGTCTACCTGCTTCGAGGCTGCCCGACGGCGCTTGCGAATATAGCTGGGCGTGGTGAGGGTATGCTGCCCAAAAAACTCCCGATCCGTCACCAGCACCACGCGGAATGTGGGCAAAATAAAGCCCTCTAATTCCGCTAGTCCTGAATACTTGAGCGCCACGGGGGTTTTGTGTTCGTGGAGCTTATTGATCGCCAAAAAGTCCCTTGGATTGGGCACAAAACTGCGCTGGACAGTCGCTGCTCTTGCAGCAAAGACACCGATCGCGAGGGCTGGGCCGAGACTAGCCAGATTTGGAACTTGCGATCGCGTTCGGTTCTCAGCGTCTCTGCCAACTTTCCAAACTGATGGGGCAGGGCAGGTACAGGCCGACAGGCTAAGTTTAATCCTTGGTTTTCAACCGCCAGCTCGTTAAGTCGAACTTTCTCAAAAATGCTGAGTTGTTCTAGTCCATCCGCAAACGACTGATGGATTTTAGGTAGCGCCAGTCCATTTTGGTCGAGGGACTGCCAATGTTCTTCGGCGTGTTCCACCCAGCGATCGCAGTGG
>JAAUOZ010000253.1 GCA_012034655.1 Leptolyngbyaceae cyanobacterium CSU_1_3
ATCAGCACTCCGAACCAGCCTACGTATAGGCGGTTGTCGGTGGAGGTGACCCACTCGCAAAACTGTGACCACAGGTTCTCGCTTTCGCGTCTCTGTATTGTTGTTGTCATGGTTTATAAGGCCGGTTAATAATCGTTCTTTTCGGAACGGGATGTATGTTAGTAAATTAACGCTTTTGTTAAGCAATGTAAACTGTCTTTCAGCTAATCAATCTTATAAGCTTTACTTATACTTCAAATGAGGGTTTGTTTCGCCTAGGGGGTGTCATCTATTCGTTTTGAAACCCTGTGCAGCACTGAATTTCAATTCTTCGATTTCTACCTCTAAACTGTTTGTTGATCCGGGGGACGATCGCAGAGGGCAGAGGTCGGAAGGTAAAATTTTTTTTAGAAATCGCCTTAATTTTGCTCTCGTGCGCGTCCCTTAATGGAGAATTTGTGAGAGGAACTTTTTTGCTCGATCGCCCTTGGGGTTGGTGAAAAACTCAGTTGGCGTGGTGTCTTCAACCAGCAAACCGCCTTCTAGAAACACAACGCGATCGGCGACTTCGCGGGCAAAGCCAACCTCGTGGGTCACACAAACCATGGTCATACCAGATATTGCCAGCGATCGCATAACTTGTAACACTTCCTGTACCATTTCTGGATCGAGGGCAGAAGTGGGTTCGTCAAACAGCATTACTTTCGGCTGCATGGCTAGGGCGCGGGCGATCGCGACTCGTTGCTGTTGCCCTCCCGAAAGTTGGCCGGGGTACTTGCTGGCTTGCTCTAGAATGCCGACTCGCTCTAGCAGTTGCCCTGCATCGTCTTTTGCTTTTGCCTTCGTCCACCGCCGGACGTGAAGGGGAGCCAGCATGACGTTTTCTAGCACGGTTAGATGAGGAAACAGATTAAACTGCTGAAACACCATCCCCACTTCCCGACGAATGACCCCAATGTCTTTCATATCGTGGGATAACTGGATGCCATCAATTTCAATGCTGCCTTTTTGGTAATCTTCTAAGGCGTTGAAGGTGCGAATAAAGGTAGATTTACCGGAACCGGAGGGCCCCATCATCACCACCACTTCCCCCCTATTCACCGTCAGGCTAATTCCTTTGAGAACGTGAAAGCCGTTGCCATACCACTTCTCAACGTCTCTAGCAATAATCACCGGGGCTGGCGTTGCTTTGGTCTCTGCTACTCGATCGGGTCGTGTCATTGCTAGTTGGGATGCGGTGAGGTTGGTGTTTGGCTGTCTGCAAGTGAGGTCTGGCGGGTGCGATCGAATTCACCAGGATGAGTCTCAATGTAGCAGTGAGAATCCTTTCTGGTGAATTTTTGTCGAATATTTTTACGTAATTTTGCGCTGACAAACCACCCTGAATCACAAATTTAATCGAAGTTAGGGACTTGCAGATCTAATGTACCCCTCGTAAAGGGCACTACCGTGCCCTGCCTCTACTACTAGCCCAGCATCCTTTGTTCATGCATAGAACCGGGTTTCGATTGCGTCTTTTGTGGCCAGGTTAATAGCATTCATTGCGGTCTGGTATTGTATCTCTGTGCTCGTCCCTTACCTTGCAAAGACTCTATAGCCCAGAGCAGAGGGTCTAGGGCAATTTGTAGCTGGCAATTCGCACGATCAAGTCACCTTTGCGAGGGTCTTTGGCGAAAGACAAATCCGCCTTCTTACTGTCTCGCCTTCCGACAAAAAATCGATCTGTTGATCCCCTGACTCCTCAATTTGATTGTTGATTCGCAGTTCGGCAATCACCTGAACCGTTTCCACGATTTCCCCACCTGTGTTAGAAATCTCAAAGGGCACATAAAATTGCCCCTCAGTTTCTCTAATTTCGCTAGAGCGAACCTGTAAAGCAGGTGGGCTTTTTTCGTCAGTCACCCAGTTGTGAGCAACTAGCCCGACGATCGTCCCCAAAATCAAGCTAGCGATGCCAAAGGTTGTCCATTCTGCTGGGGTGCGTGGAGGCCTTTTTGGGGGTTCGGATGTCATATAGCCAACCTCCCTGCTGCGCCGCCAACTGAGGCAGGAAGCCCCAGAAGAATCGAATGACTTAACCAAACTTGCCACGGATCACTAAACTGAACCTGGTTAAAAAAGAACAGCATGACCATTGCTGCGAAGAAAGAAATTAGGGTAGTGCATCAATCGGATGTGGGACTGATAGAGTAGAGAGCTCATGAACTAAAAATCACGCGATGGAATGCCCCCTGTGCGGTCCTAGCAAAGCCCATAAACACGGCAAGATGCCCAATGGACATCAACGCTATCTTTGTCCTGCTTGCCACCCAACCTTTTCTGAATCCTTCGATAGTCTTTACTACCGTCGTCATGTGAGTCCTGAACAAATTCGCCACGTCCTGCAAGCACACAGTGAAGGCAGTAGTCTGCGTGGGATTAGTCGCACCACTCAACTTGCTTACAACACAGTCGTCAGCATGGTTCGAGCGGCCAGTCAAAAAGCACAGTTGGTACACAACCAGGAGGTTCAAGCCGTCGAAACCGAAGCGGTCAGTGCCGATGAAATGTGGTCATTCGTTTCAAAAAACAGCAGCAATGCACCACTGCGGAACTGAACCAGGGCGATTGTTGGATTGGCTTGAGTCTGGCCTGCTCTAGTGGCTTGATGCTCGCGGCTTGTGTGGGCAAGCATCCCGATCCATTCATGGAGCAATTAGTCATCCACACAGAAGGGAAGACCCCTGCAAACCGTTGAATACGGATGATTGGGGCGGATACGAACGAGTTTTGCCACCTGAGATTGAACATTACATCGGTAAAGACAAGACACAGCGATTAGAGCGCACCAATGGCACGGTGCGGCAACAAACCGGACGATGGCATCGACGACAGAATAAGTTTGGCAAGGGGTGGGAACAAACTAAAGTGACGACTCGATGAGTGGTAAGTTACTTCAACTGGATTTGGCAACACAGTCGTTTCAAAACCACGGCGGCTCAACGAGCAGGATTAACGACACGATCGTGGAATTGGCATGACGTTGCTACCTATCCCACATTAATTTGACGCACTACCGCTCAACCTTCAACCCTCGACGGTTGAGCGAAGCCGAAACCGGGCGGGTGGTGCATGATTAGCTCGCAGATCCCCTACAGCTTTCCCAACTCTCCTGCTACTTTGGGCTTGAGCTTCTCAAACTCACCCTGGAGAATTTCTTTGCTCAGCCCTGGCTTGCCGATCGACATCATCGGTTGACTTGCCAACACCCACTCTTGAACTTGCGACTTTTGAGACGAGTTGATCGACACAGGCATTACATAGGCACAGTGGTGTGGGTCTTCTAGAGCAAAAAACAACACATAATATTGTTCTCGTTCACACAGGAGGCGAGCGATCGTTTGCCCCTGGGGAGATTTCATATCTAGATAGCAGCGCAGCCAACGTGGCCCCGTCTCTTTGTGATGATGTGGGTTAAACACTGCCGTAATCCACAGCAGCATTGGGTGAGGAGACAGGCAGTACAAAAAGTTTTTGTAGAGCTTGTTGTAGAGCTTGCCAAGCTGAATGTTCTCAATTTCCTGCTGAGACAGCATCACCCAAACCGTTGCCACTTCTTCTCGCTTAGTTTTCAAGACGTGAGGAAAGACAATCTGAGCGATAGGTTTATTTTGAGGCCAAGTCGTTAACTGGCAAGCTTCATCTGGGGAAATCGCAGAGGGATCTCTGGGCGGCGTAATCACCGGACGTTTGAGCAGAGCTTCGCCAATGCGATGGCTGATCTGGCGGGTAGCGTTATAGCGCTGTTCTAGCGGCTCCAGAGCTTTGAGAATTTCGGCTACGGTCTGCGGACGATCGTCGGCTGACTTTGACAGGCAACTCATCACCAGACTTTCGAGCACCTTGGGGAGTTTGAGGGTTGGATTGATCTCCTCAAAGGTGCGCGGCGGCTGAAAGTGGTGTGCTTTATACCAACTGCCAAAAGCGTGAGTGTCAACCTGGAGGGGCATTCTACCCGTCAGCATTTCAAACATCATCACGCCCATGCTGTAGATGTCTGAGCGTGGGTCGAGTTCTCGTCCTTCCATCTGTTCGGGTGACGAGTAGGCCAGTGTGCCCATAAAAGAACTGGTCTGGCTGGCATCAGCCTGCATAATTTTGGCAATTCCAAAGTCCAAAATTTTCACCAGTTCGCCCCAACTCGCATCCTGGCTAACCAAAATGTTGCTGGGCTTGATGTCTCGGTGAATAATTGGATAGACGGAACCATCCATCGAAATGCCCTGGTGCGCGCACTGTAGCCCCTGGCAGATCTGACGGGCGAGGGTGAGAAACCGAGGCAGCGGCAAGTTTTGGGTGGTGATCACTTCGCTAAGGCTGCTGCCCTGCAAATATTCCATCACATAGAAGGGCACGTCTTGGTCGTCTACGCCATAGTCCATCACGCGGACGATGTGCATACTTTTGGTACTGAGGAGAGCGCTGGTGCGGGCTTCACTGCGGAAGCGATCGCGCATTTTGCGAGTTAGGAGGGTCTGGGCGAGAAATTTGACCGCAACGACCACGCCTCCTAGCAAAACATCTTCCGCTCGATACACTTGCCCCATTGCACCACGACCAATGAGTTCCTGCATTTGGTAGCGATTGGCAAGGAGTTGTCCAATTCTGGGGTCTGTCATTGAGGGTGAGCGGGTTAGCACAGGAGTAGGGGGGAAAACGACGGAGGCAATGCAGAGTTTAGTCTTATTCTAAAGTTTGAGCAGAGATTGGGGATGAAGTCGTTGGTTAAAACGATCGTTTCCAGCAGTATGAATGCAAGTGCGGGTCAAGGGTCGTGTTCTCTAAAACAAGTTCTCTAAAACAATAGGCGAATCAGGACTAGCAGCATGGCCATGAAACCAAGTGAGATTTGTTAGCAACTCTGCTGCACAGTATGGACAGGTAAGTGCAAAAAGTAACGATCGCATCCTTATTCACTAGATGGCGACTATCCGCAGAATTGGCGATCGTGGGTTCTGCGATCGCCCTTCACGATTCAGTCTGCCGCTCTAGGGTCGCTTCCATTGCGCTGGTTAGGTAGTGCCCAGAGAGAATGCCGCTCGATAGATAATATTTGCTATCGGCAATGCGGTACATGGTTTCAAACCCGCTCCGGCGCTGACGATCGCCCAACACCCAATAGCGCTGCACGATCGATTCTGGCGCGATCCAACCTTCTCCTTCGACGCGGCCGAGCAGGCTGTGTTGTAGGACAAATGTATAGCGACGATCGCCCGAATCTAATCTTCCTCGGTATTGGAAGCTAATTTCATCGCGATCTGCTCCTGGAAAGACCAATTTTGTCACCATCGTGAACCAGTCATCACGGCTCCAGGCGACCAGGGTTTTGCCTTTGACGGTGATCGGCATTCCGTGGCGCTCTAACCAGCTTCCCTGGAGTGTCCAGCGTCCTGGTTCCATTAAAAAGGTGTGGGTCACGATGCCATTCCTTGCCTCAAATCAGACTTGGGGTTGCGATCTAAACGTTGAGCTTTAGACAGAAGTTTTCTCAGTGTTTTATAAGTAAAGATTGTCACATTCTTGAATTCAAAGTCTGGGGTTTATCGTTTAAAGTCCCCATTTGAGCCTCTAGTTGCTACACAGACTGACAGCTTGAAGAGTCTTTTCTCAAAAATACCAGTCGTTCTAGTGGCAGTCTATGCTATCACGCTGAAGTTCTAGAAAACCTGGTAAATTTCCCCTAGAAGAACTGCTTTTTTTGCACCTGTCACGTCGGGAAGATTACCAGAAATGCCTTGTTGTCGCCAGTAGGCTAACACTGCAAAGGCGATCGCTTCTTTGAAGTCTGCATTTAGCCCTGCATCGTCAGTGGTCAATACGGGGATTTGCCCCAACCTGGCTTGTATTCTTTGCTTTAAGTATGAGTTGCGGCTGCCGCCCCCGCAGAGTAAGACTTGATCGGGCATTTGGGGGAGAAAGGTTTGGTAGCTGTGGGCGATCGAGGCGGCGGTCAGTTCTGTGAGGGTGGCTAGCAGGTCGGCGGGGCTAAGTTCACCGACTTCGGCGAGACAGGCTTGCAGGTAGTCTTGACCAAAGTGTTCGCGGCCAGTGGATTTGGGAGGTGGTTGCTGAAAGAAGTCTTGTTGGAGCCAACGATCGACCCACTCTAGTCGAGGGATGCCAGTGGCGGCCCATTCACCATTGCGATCGTAGGTTTTGCGGCCCTCAGAACATTGATGAACTGCCAGATCTAGCAGCATATTGCCGGGGCCAGTGTCCCAGCCAAAGACTTTGGAGGAGACAGCGCTTTTGGCGGGTAGATAGGTGAGATTGCCGATGCCGCCGATATTTTGCACAGTGCGATTGAAGGTGGGATGGGTCAGCAGGGCAACGTCGATCGCAGACACCAGGGGCGCGCCCTGCCCTCCCATAGCGATGTCACCATTGCGGAAGTTACTGATGGTGGGGATGGCGGTGGCGTGGGCGATCGCGGCTCCGCGACCGAGTTGCAGGGTGTAGCCGAGGGGCGTGTAGGCCTGACTTTGGGGGCTTTTTTGAGGCGGACGATGAAAGACGGTCTGCCCGTGGGAGCCAATCAGATCGGCGATCGGGTGTCCGGTTTGAATGGCTAGAGCCGCCTGTGAAAACTGTTGAGCGATTGCGTCATCCAACTCAGCGAGTTCTGCTATGGAGAGACATTCGCCCTCGCAAACCCTCAAAATCTGGTTACGCAATGTTTTGGGATAGGGATAGGTCTGCCCTGCGATCAGGTCTACGGTGAGGGTAGAACCTGTGCCTGAAATATGAACGAGAGCCGCATCAATGCCATCGATCGACGTACCGCTAATCAATCCGGTTACATACATTGCACAAAAATATAGAAGTATGATCTACTCGATTTTCTTTTCTTCAGTTGCAATGATATGCACATCAATGGTTTTGAGCAAGCACAAAAGTTTTTGAGTGATGCGGTAGTTTTTGGCGACGTGGGCGATCGTGCGGGCGACCTCTGTGTTGGTAATACGGTTGGTTCACTCCTCTTCAGAAGACTTTTGCCGTTAGCCCGGAATTAAACTTCGATCGAAGCTTGGAGCATCGTTGAGGCGGGTGCAAGATCTCAGCTAGCTTAGACTGATTGACACTCCCCACCGCATGGCGGATGGGGATTCTTGGCTCACCGAGACCACTTAAACTAGATACCTTGCAGCGTCTAGCCCAGAGGTGGGACTCTCCCCAAGCGTTACTTCGGGTATGCCCTACCCTAGTTGCATTCT
>JAAUOZ010000254.1 GCA_012034655.1 Leptolyngbyaceae cyanobacterium CSU_1_3
GGATGTGGATTGATCAATGCCGGAGATCTTCGCCCTCATCCCCTAACCCTTCTTCTCCCAACTTGGGAGAAGGGGAACCGGACTCCTGCTCCCGCTCCCAAGTTGGGAGCGGGCTGGGGTGAGGGCAAGACAGCCTTGCAGGGGACGGAATGATTGAATCCACGTTCCTTAGTAGTTTGTCAGGCTTCAACCCATAGATCTTAAGAGCAAAAATCCTCGGACTTTTGCTCTGGGGTTGCGCGTCTGTAAGAGTGGTCAAAATGCTGTCGATCGCTACTTGTTGTTTTGTACAGATCATCAAATGTCAGGAGATACTTAGATGAACGGAAATCAAAAAGGCATTTTTATCAAGCTAGCTGGGTCGATCGGAGTTGCAGGAGCAAGCTTATTTACGCTTCCTTCATTTGCGGCTTCTTCATTAAATCCTAGTCCTACAATTTTTAGTGAAGCTCCCTACAGTCGAATTGCTCAGGCGACTCCAGATACGTCTGGTACGATGATGTCTCCGACCTCCTCGGAAGGAATGACTCGATCGGCTTCCCCTTCACTCGCCAAGGTCAATCCTAACCCCAGCATCTTCAGCGAAGCCCCCTACAATCGGATTTCTCAGTCTACGGGAGGTTCTAGCACTCAAGCGCAGCCCAGTGGCAGTGGCACTTCTACCCCAGACGGAACCAGCACAACCCCTTCTGGCGATAGCACGTCTCAGCCGATCGCGCCCAGGGCCAATCCTGCTACTGTGCCTGAGTCTAGCGCTCCTGAGTCTAGTCCTTCTAACTCGACAGAACCGACTAACTCTGCACCGACCCAGCAGTCTCCTAATGCTCCTGTTACATCACCCAACACGACTACCGATTCGCCCAACGTACCGATTACTCCCAATAATACGACCACTCCTGGCGATGTTACGGTTCCTAGCGAGTCTACTCCTACCACTCCGGGCAGCGTGACGACCCCCGACTCGACCACCACTCCAGGAACGATCGCCCCTGACTCGACCACCACTCCCAATTCAACGACTACCCCCTAGCACCACTCCCGACTCGACCACCACTCCTGACTCGACCACCACTCCTGACTCAACAACCGCTCCTAGCGATGATCAGTCAGGTGGAGTCCGTGCTCTCTGGTAGACCCAGGGTTGCTAGGCAAGTAGACGGTGTATTTGATGCCACATTTCGCCGTTGACCCCAAAAGTTCTTGCAAAGAGGTCATCTCCTGCAAGAACTTTTGTTTTTATAGAAAAGCGAAAAATAGATCATTTAATCCACGATCCTAAGGGTAGATCCACCTCCACAACGGGTGACTCTTTCCCTGTTGATGAACCTTGAGAACTTGTTGGGCAAGCTGGTTGCGTTCTGGGAGGGGTAGCCCAAACAAAATATTACGGCTTTGCCAGACCAGGGTAGCAACGGTCACTCCGATACAGAGACCTAACCCGATCGCTGCCAAAAAGTGATAGGCCAAACCATGACGCAACGCTGCCCAAGTAAAATATTGCCTCAACAGGGTAAATGTGCTTCGTAGATCCCACAGGCTGAGAAGCCCGATCGTGACCCACAAGCCACCTGCCACAAGCCACCTGGCCCAGACTGTCAATTTGTGCAGCCGCTCGACCGCAGCTTGAAAGCTAGGGTCAAGTTCAGAATACTCAAAATTGGCTGGCTGGTCTGATTGATTCATGCTTGTGTTAGCTCGGCTCAGAACTGGTTTCTTCGATCGCGCTGCCCAGAATGGCGTTGCCTGTTTTCTCTCTCCACAGGGCGAGTAAAGTACTGGCAATAAAAATGCTGGAGTAAGCGCCCATTGTGAAGCCAATAATCAGAGCGAGGGCAAAGTATTTCAGCGTTTCTCCCCCAAATAAGAACAGCGACATCAGTGTCAGCAGAACTGTGACTGTCGTGTTGATCGATCGCGTCAAGGTTTGGTTTACTGCGTCGTCTACGATGTCGTCAATGTGGCGACCCGGACTCAGGGCGATCGTTTCTCGTACCCGGTCATAAATCACCACGGTATCGTTGACCGAAAAACCGACGATCGTCAGCAATGCCACGATAAATAAGCTGTCTACCTCCGTACCGTTCACCAATCCCAAAATGGCGAAGATGCCCACAGTGATCAGCACGTCATGCAGAAGAGCAACGATCGCAAAAGCTGCATAGTCGGGCTGAAAGCGAACGCTTAGATAAATGGCAATGCCTGCAAAAGAAACAATCAGCGCTAGCAACCCGGATGTAAATAGCTGCTTGCCCAGGGTTGGGCCGACACTATCGATCTGAATTGTTTGAGGATTAAACGCACCGACCTTTTCTGTGAGGGCTTGTTGCAGTTGGGTGCGCTGATCTACATTCAAATTTGCGGTGCGAATGGAAATCGTCTTCTGCTCTTGCCCCACCGCTTGAATGCTGCTGCCACTCAACCCCTGAGACGCAAGAACTTCGCGCACGGCATCGAGATCGATCGGTTTACAATTATTATTGGCTTGGGTGCAATCGAGTTCTAGCTGAAGGCGCGTGCCACCCACAAAGTCTAGACTCGGACGCAGCGGCGCACCCAACTGTTGCCACGAAATGATCATGGCGACGATTCCGGACACAATCACCACCGCAGACAGCAACCACCAGAGTTTCCGTTGACGAATGACTTGAAGTTTCATGGGGTGGCCTCCGCCGAGGGTTTGTTGGCTGCGGGTAAGTTAGGACAGAAAAATTCAGGTTTGCGGAGTCCTTGAATGCCGAGCACAGAGAGGAGCAAGGTTCGGCTACAGGTGAGGGCTGTAAACATACTGACCATGACCCCCAATGCCAGGGTGAGGGCAAAGCCTCGCACCAACCCTGCGCCCAACCAAAATAGGGCAGCACAGGCGATTAGCGTGGTCACGTTGCTGTCGAGAATGCTAGAGAAAGCGCGATAAAATCCTGCTTCGACCGATCGATACAGGGTTTTTCCGGCTCGAAGTTCTTCGCGAGTTCGCTCAAAAATCAGCACGTTGGCATCGACCGCCATGCCAATACTGAGAATGAATCCGGCAATGCCTGGCAGGGTCAGCGTCACACCCAGAAGGTTAAAGGAGGCAAAGGTGAGCAGGGCGTAGACCACCAAAGCGAGGGAAGCGATCGCCCCAGGCAGACGATAGTAAACCACCATAAACACAAGCACCAAGAATAGACCACCAACCCCTGCGTAGATGCTGCGCTGGATGCTATCTCTGCCGAGGGTTGCGCCAACGGTGCGATTTTCAATAATTTCGACTGGCAGCGGCAGAGAGCCGCCCCGTAGCTGAACGGCCAGATCGTTAGCTTCTTGGGCGGTAAATCGTCCGGTAATGGTTGCTCCGCCGCCTGTGATGCCTGTCTGAGAAAAGTTAACGCCGACATTGGGAGCGCTGATCAGCCCGTCATCCAAAAAGATGCCTAAACTGCGTCCCGTTCCAGCTAGGTTTTTGGTAAGTTGGGCAAATTTCTCGCCGCCTTCGGTGTCAAATCGCAGTCCGACACTCCAGTCATTTGAGTTTGGGGTGGTTTCGGGGTAGGCATCTTTGAGGTTTTTACCCACCAGAGCGGGCGCTTCAAACAGGCTGAGAATTGCCTCGTTGCTCTGCTTAATTTTTGCTTGGTTTTCGTCGATCGCCGCCTGGTTGCCTGCTTTTCTCAACTCGGCTTGTTTGTTAAGGAGTTCTTGGCGCACTTGTTGTTCGATCGGCAATCTGGCATCTGTGCCCTTTTTTTGCTCACGAAAGTCTAATTGAGCCGTGCCACCGAGCACTCGTTCGGCCTGTTGGGGATCGCTGACTCCAGGAAGCTGCACGAGAATCTGGTCTTCGCCAACGGTTTGCACCACGGGTTCTGAAACGCCCAAACCATTGATTCGTCCTTCGATCACTCGCTGTACCCCTTCTAGCTGGTCAGGGGTGATTTTCTTAATTTCTTCGGAGGGCTTTACCTGAATCGTGAGTTGAGAACCACCCTGCAAATCTAACCCCAAGGGCACTGGAACCTTGATGATGACGACGATCGCGGCAATCACCAGAGCCACGATAACCAATAGTAATAAACGCTGCCTTCCCATACCGAAACCTGCTGTGACAAACGCTATGATAGCGCGTTGAGTTTTGAGTTATGACGTTTAAGTTTTGAGGGATCAAGCCTGATTGACTGACAAAACTCAGAAGCCCCTCACCCCAACTCCTTTCCCAGAGCGGGCGAGGTTATAAATCTTGCTTGTTCTGTCCCCCTTTCTACCCTTAAGATACAAGGGTTTGGGGATGGGGAAAGATTGGTTCAGCCAACCAGATCTAGCATCTTACCTACCCTTACAGGAGCCGCATATGCCTCTCAAACGTCGAGATTTTCTGTCTTTTTTGAGCGGAGTCGCCGGGACGGTTGCCGTCGGTTCCTTACTTAAGTCTCAGCAGAAGTTTTCGATGCCCTTTCAGTTGCCAGGAAACGTCAACCTAGGAGAGTCGAGCCAAACGATCGCAGGGCTGAGCTTTCGACCGATCCAAGGTCCCCTGTCGATCGCAGCCAGCGACGTTGCCCTGGGTCAACAGATTGCAAACTTGAGTCAGTTTGAAGTAGTGGATGACTTGGTGCTGCCGGATGGGTTTGTCTATGACGTGATCGCCGGCTGGGGAGACAAAGTAGGCGATTCGCGATTTGGGTATAACAACGATTACCTCTCATTTGTCGAAACAGCCGCCAACGAAGGTTATTTAACAATTAACTTTGAGTACATTAGCGCCGTTCCTTGGCTGCAATCGTATGAGCAAGTTTTGGGCAAACCGCTTGCCTACCAAGAAGTCGAAAAGGCGGTAAAAGCAGCAGGAGACCCAGGGCTGGATGCCTACAAATTGCCCGAAAAGAATCCGCTCAAAGCCAGGGTGAGGGAGATTGCCAAAGCAGCGCTGATTGACCAGGGAATGGGCATCATCTCGATTCGCAAAACCGCCGACGGCAAATGGGAACGGACGTTTTCTGAGGTCGATCGCCGCATTACTGGCATTTCTGGCTTAGACGACGATCGCTTCCTCAAATGCACCGGGCCCGCCAAAAATGTGTTCCTCAAACAATCTGGCCAGGGCTACCTAGACAATATCGGCGATCGCATCATCGGCACATTTGGCAACTGCGCCGGGGGAACCACACCCTGGGGAACGGTTCTCAGTGGTGAAGAAAACATTCAAAACCAGGTTCCTGAACCCGTTTATGCCGACGGCACTTCCTTTGCGCCGAGTCAGCGCACCTTTGCGATCGACGACGAAGAAATATCTGGACAGGGCAATGTTTTGGGGCTGGCAGGCAACAAATATGGCTGGGTTGTGGAAGTTGACCCGGCCAACCCCCTCGATTACGGAACCAAACACACCTGGCTCGGACGCTATCGCCACGAAGCTGTGGGCGTGCGCGTCGAAGCGGGCAAACCTCTGGCATTTTATTCGGGATGCGATCGGCGCGGGGGGCACATCTACAAATTCATCAGTCGCGATCTCGTCACCAACCCCACCGACAAAACCAACTCTCGCCTCCTAGAGAATGGTATGCTCTACGCTGCCAAATTTAACCCCGATGGCACAGGCCGCTGGATTGCCCTCCAGCTCGACACCCCGGTTAACCCCGATCGCCCCAGCCAGATCGAAGGAGGAATGCTCACCCTCCCCAACCGTCCTCTGGGGGGCTATGTGCCCGTCAAACAAGATGCCGAAGTAGACAAATTCAAGCAAAAATTTAAGCAATTGGGCAACCTCTACACGGGCACAGCCGCCGAAAAACAGGGGGCCATTTTGATCGATGCCCACTACGCTGCCAATGCCTGTGGAGCGACCTGCACCGCCCGCCCAGAAGACACCGAAGTTGCCCTGATGGGTCACTTTACATTGCGTTTACGTCTGGTTCGCCTAGTGAGGGAGACGGTGGCCCCGACAAGCGCATCTTTATAGGCCCCAAGGGCGAAACGAAATATGAGTATGGCTTTGTGATGCACCTGGTTGAAGACCAAAACGAACCCGCCGCCATGAAGTTTCGCTGGAAAATGTTGGCTTTAGGCGGGGAACCAGCCTCCGGAGGAGCCGGATTTTCTAACCCTGACAATCTGCTACTCGACCCCAACGGCCATGTTTGGCTAGTGACGGATATGGCTTCTGACAAGCTCAACCAGCCCGTGCCAAAACGGATCAACTCTAAGGGGCAGCCTGTGAGCCAATCCAATTTGCGTGGGCTATTTGGCAACAATGGGCTGTGGTTTTTGCCAACGTCTGGAGACCACGCCGGAAATGCCTATCTGTTCGCTATGGGGCCGATCGAATGCGAACTCACGGGGCCTTTTCTCAGTCGCGATCAGCAAACGCTATTTTTGGCAGTGCAACATCCGGGTGAAATGCACGGCATCCGCAAGGGCAAGAAATCAGAGAAGCGTCAGTTTGCTATCAAAACCAGGGAGGGTCAAGAATTCATACAGACTCGTGAGGTTCCGATCGGCTCCAATTTCCCCAGCAAGCAAGATAACGATCCGCCGAAGCCTGTGGTGGTGGCGATTCGGCGCACCAATCAGCAAGACATCACGGCGGTTTGAGAGCAACGGAAGCAAGCTATACCACTTTGGGTTCTGGGTTCTGGGTTCTGGGTTTTAGGTTTTAGGTTTTAGGTTTTGGGTTCTGGGTTTTAGGTTTTAGGTTTTGGGTTTTGGACTGGCGATTTTAGAGTCTAGAATCCTGATTGAGCAAAGATTCTGAGCAGCATCGATCGCACTCATTTTTTGCGATATCAAAACTCTGAAACACACAACTCTCAAAATTTTCTCAACCCAAAGTCTAAAATCTAGAATGGCATCAGTACGATCGATTTATAAATCTGTGACTGGGAGGGATGATAGAAGTGCAGGAGAAATTAACTCAACAACAACTCAGTTTGGTGATTGCAGAAGTGCAGCAAATTGCAGACAGGCAGAAGAATTGGATCGTGAACAGGTTCGGCAAATTCTTCAAGAACTGAACTGAGACAACCAGGTTTCTAGGCTCGTCAGCAGCCAAAGCTTCACGCCATATCGTCCCCAAACATCGCCTGTTTTGCCTTAATTCCACCCTGCTAAGTAGACAGACCTAATTAAAAGTGTCAGATGCCTGCCATTAGCCCTCACCCCCCAACCCTCTCCCAACTTGGGAGAGGGAGCAGGAGTCCGGTTCCCCCCTCTCCCAAAATGGGAGAAGGGGGTTAGGGGATGAGGGTTTTAAG
>JAAUOZ010000255.1 GCA_012034655.1 Leptolyngbyaceae cyanobacterium CSU_1_3
TGCCTTTCCCTCTCCCCCCACCCCCTCAACGCCCTTCAAATCGGACAGCCCCAGGGCAAACTCGCGATCGTCGGCACTGGCCCCGGCAGCGCCGAATGGATGTCTCCCCAAGTCAAAGCGATTCTTGACGCTGCAACCGATCTGGTTGGCTACACTCCTTATTTAGATTTGATTGGCTCCCTGGCAGAGGGCAAACTGCGCCACGATTCTGATAACCGCGAAGAAGAAGCGCGGGCGCGAATGGCGTTAGATCTGGCGGCTGAAGGGCGTTCTGTTGTAGTCGTTTCTTCGGGCGATCCGGGTATTTATGCGATGGCAACTGCAATCTTTGAAGTGATCGATCGCAATGCCAAACCTGAATGGGATAGCATTGATATTCGTGTTGCTCCGGGTATCTCAGCTATGCAAGCAGCCGCAGCTTTGATTGGTGCTCCGATCGGTCACGACTTTTGCGCGATTTCTCTATCTGATATTCTCAAACCGTGGTCAATTGTTGCAGAACGCATTGCTGCTGCCGTTACTGCTGATTTTGTGATTGCATTCTACAATCCGATCTCAAGTCGGCGCACCTGGCAACTGCCCGCCGCGATCGAACTCTTGTCGCAAGGGCGATCGCCCGATACTCCCGTCGTCCTGGCGCGGAACGTGGGCAGACCTGAACAAAGCGTGAAAGTGGTTGCCCTGCGAGACTTCACCCCCGACCTGGCAGACATGCGAACGGTGATTCTGATCGGTTCTAGCAAAACCCGCACGATTGTTCGCGGCGATCGCACCTGGGTGTACACACCACGTAGATACAGGGATGGAGGATGAGGGATCAAGAGGTTTTTTGATCGGAGCGTTTGAGGCTGCAATAGCTGATCAGCAGCATCAACAACACCATGCCAGTGATGTATTTCAGCAGGTCAGGAATCGCTGGATTGGGCGAGAAAAAACCTTCGATCGTTCCAGCGATGACCAACAAAGTCACGACTCCACACACCAACTGTGCCGCTTGCAACCCATAATATTTGAGCGCATCGACTCGTCGAAACTTTCCTGGTAAAAGAATGCCCCTCGCGATCAATAGCCCGGCAGACCCTGCTAGACAAATTGCCGGAATCTCAAGCGCCCCGTGGGGAAAGACAAACGCCCAAAACGGAACCGCTAAATTGTTCTGAGCGACCAATGTGGCGATCGTCCCAATCATCAATCCATTAAAAAATAGAATCAAAACCGTGACGATTCCCAGGGTCATGCCGCCTGCGATCGCCCGAAACGAAACCAGAATATTGTTGATCATGATCTGGCTCGAAGCCACAGGTTCTGTGCCCAAAATCGACCCCATCCACAGTTTGCGATCGTCACGCACCATGCGAATCATTTCATTGGGTACAAACAGCGACATAAATACCGGATCGTTCCACGCAAACCACCAGCCAATCAGCCCGCCCCCCACCAACAAAGCAGTCGCAATCGCAGTATAAACCCAGGTTTGCTGTACCACCGCCGGAAATCCCCAGTGATAGAAGTCAAGGATCGCCTTCCACTCCTGCCGCCGCGATCCTTGATAAACCTGATTGTAGCCACGAGACGTTAGCATCTGAAGATCGTGAACGAGGGTATGGCCCACCACAGCCTGATGAGTTCTGGCGCGGGCTAAATCTGCCGAAACAGAACGATACAGACTCGCCAACTGCTTGATTTCAGAAGTTTGTAGCGATCGCAATCCGCGCTTTTCTATTTGAGTTAAGAGAGCATCCAACTGTTTCCAGTTTGGCTCTCGCCGCGCAATCCAACGTTTAACATTCATCGTCAAGTTCCAACATTTAACATTCTTAAATTTATCGGAGGTCTATTGTTACGTCGTCTAAGATAGCGTCAACTCTACAGAGATAAGGCTTTCAATCGCAGACAAAAGACATTGCACAAACCTACACTGCTTCTGGAGTCTAGCATTCAGCTTTCTATTCACCTCACACTCAAACATCACTCCTATGTCAAATCTCAGTCCTGCTAGCCCGATCGGTCCTCTCAGCGTTGGCAATGTGGTCAGCGCTAGCGTGCGGATTTATCGTTCTCACCTCAAGCAATATCTTACGCTCTCGCTTACTGCCTATCTGTGGATTCT
Source organism: Leptolyngbyaceae cyanobacterium CSU_1_3 (assembly GCA_012034655.1). Classification (GTDB taxonomy): domain Bacteria; phylum Cyanobacteriota; class Cyanobacteriia; order Leptolyngbyales; family Leptolyngbyaceae; genus JAAUOZ01. Next base: position 2,111 of record JAAUOZ010000255.1, read on the forward strand.
AGTCCCTGTTTATGGATGGGCCAAAACCTCTGCAATTAGCGGTCTAATTTCTCGACTAGCCTATGGAGAGCTAGCCGATCAGCCAGAAAGTGTCGCTGATGCCAGAAGGTTTACGGATGCTCGCAAGTGGCGTTTTTTGGGTGCAGGAATTTTGCTTGGTCTAATTTTTATTGGCTTATATTTTGGCATGGCGATCGTCGTCGGCATTCTCTTTGCAACTACTGTCGCCGTTGGGCCGATCGGGGCCATCCTGGGAGTGATTGGGGCAATCGCAGCGTTGCTTGTGTTGATTCGCGTGTATTCGCGATTGTTTATCTTTGAAGTGCCGATCGCCATTGAAGAACACGTAGATGCGACCACGGCTCTGGGTCGCAGTTGGGATTTAACCAAGGGATCGGTAGGTCGTGTGCAATGGGTGGTGACGATCGCATTTTTAATTAGTCTGGCGGTGCAAATTCCCGTGCGAATTTTCAATCAAGTGTTGGCAGTGGCGCTCCAGACTGGTGATGGCTCACTGACTGCGGCCGGAGTCATCGCTACACTGCTCATTTTCACAGTTGCAATCCTCAGTGCCGCATTGGTGATGCCATTTTGGCAGGTCATCAAAGCTGTCATTTACTATGACCTGCGGGCCCGTCGAGAAGGGTTAGGGTTAAAACTGCGCGATCGTTAACCGCTTGCAGGCCAAAATGTGACCGTGACGTAGATTCGATGCCGCAAAAACTGCCCTCATCCTCCTAACCTCCTTCTCCTCAGGGAGAAAAGGGGCAACAAAAAGGTGACGCTTTGAGAGCGACTCTTCCGCTCTGGGAGAGGGGTTTGGGGTGAGGACAAAAGTCCAGTCGTCGAACTGACCCCAACGTGGGTACATTAGTTGTCTGTAAGTTCCTAGTAAGTAGGTAGGTGGAATTAAACTTAAGACCCTCATCCCCTAACCCCTGCTCCCAAAATGGGAGAAGGGGAACCCATTTTTCTCCCCTCGCCCTCTCTGGGAGAGGGGTCGGGGGTGAGGGCTAATGGCAGGCATCTGACATTTAATTAAGTCTGTCTACTTAGAACACGGCGTTAGTTTGTCTGCCCCTCTTCAGGTAGGAGTATGGCATTGCTGTGCCCTCCGCCAGACGCATCGACACTTAGAAATGTGGATTTATGAATGCCGAGATTTTCGCCCTCATCCCCTAACCCTTCTCCCAACTTGAGAGAAGGAGAACCGGACTCTTGCTCCCTCTCCCAAGTTGGGAGAGGGCTGGGGTGAGGGCGAGACAACCTTGCAGTTGACGGCATGATTTAATCCACGTTCCTTACGCCGCAAACGACTGAAGTGATCAAACTATTAAATCGGAGGCGTTTAGTGAAATTAAAGCTAGACAATTGGGTGATCAGCAATTGGGTGATCAGCAATTGGGTGATCAACAATTGGGTGATGAAGCTCCTCTACCTGTTCTTGGCAACAGACCTTAGCTTGATGCTGATCAACACCATCTGTTTATATACTGACCAAACCTCAAACAGCGCTTTGCTACTTGAAACAGACGGAGGATACGCAGAAGTATTTCAATATATAAAAGAATTTTGGAATGTGCTTTTGTTAGTGTTTTTAGCTACTAAGACACGATTGCTGGTGTATTTGAGTTGGTCACTACTATTTCTTTATTTATTAATTGATGACTCCGTTCAAATCCACGAAAGATTTGGAGCGTTGGTCAGCAAACGGTTTGAGGGTCTCTCCATGCTTGGACTGCGTGCTAACGATTTTGGCGAAATTCTTATATCCGTTGCGGCTGGTTTTTTGCTGCTAACCCTCATTGCCATTAGTTATCGATTTGGCGATCGCCTGTCCAGAAAAGTCTCCAAATGTTTGATCATCATGCTGTGTATGCTTGCTGCGTGTGGGCTAGTTTTAGATGTGCTCCATGTTGCAGTTCAAGTTCCCGTTCTCACATCTTTTATCGGCCTGCTAGAAGACGGCGGTGAAATGCTCGTCATGAGTGTAATCACCTGCTTCCTGTTCAGTCTGGTTGAACAGGTGCACACCCAAACGGGCAAGGGTCGCAGTTCATCCACAATGCGTTCAGACACAATGCGTTCATCCACAATGCGTTCAGAAGAAATTTGACGACCCAAAATCGTGTAGGTAGAACCTAGGTAGAACCGAACTCCAGACTTTTTGAAGAGGTCTCCACTCATCTATCAGTTGATCTAGAAATCGCAGATCTGACCGCTACCCAGATATTTGAGCCGCCGAGACCAATCAATATTTTTGAGCTTCATAGATATAGAACTTGCCAAATAAGCCCACGGTCTCAAAGCGGTAAGCAGGCAGCCCTGGCAGCAGGGAAAGTTGGGGAATGATCGATCGCACCGACAAATTTGTCTCGTAATAACTGAAAATCAGAAAGTCGCGTCGCTCAGTACTTTGAGTCACAATCTTCTTGAGTTCGACTTTGTTGTCATCTACAAACTGCGGGCACTGCTGAGCCAAACCCAAGGGCATCTCTTTGCAAGCGTCGTCTCGAATTCGCTGAACGGCAAATTCCTCAAAAGCGCTCTGCTCTGGGTTAGTCACTGCCAGCCCCACGCCCACGAGCACCCCCACCCCTAAGATCCCTGCCACCACACTCACCATTTTCATACGCAACCTTCCTCAACCTTCTGCAAATTCTGATTCTTGAGGGCTTTTTGAGAGCACAAGACGATGATTTTAGACCTGAATGACATCACTTTGATCATCTGCTTAACAGAGTTGGACGAATGATCAAAGACGATGCTATACTGTGTACCGTGATGGCGAGCGTAGCCAAGTGGTTAAGGCAGTGGTTTGTGGTACCACCATCCGTGGGTTCGAGTCCCATCGTTCGCCCTTCAATTTCCATCTTCTTCATGACTCAAATCGCGCTGCCCTTCTGAGGTGACAAGCGCGATCGCATCTTTGTTCCCGCCATCTTTCTTAGGGTAAAACTGCTCCCTTCAAAATTGCTTGGTCAAGCATCGTATCCAGCAGAGTGGCATTCGTCAAATTTGCCCGACTTAGGTTTGCCCCGCGAAAATTTGCACCTGTGAGGTTTGCCCCCGTTAAATCTGCGCCCGTGAGATTTACACCTCTAAAATTTGCGCCTGTGAGGTCTGCCTGACTCAGGATGGCCTTGCTCAGATTTGCCCAGCTAAAGTCGCTCCGTAGAAGAACCGCCGCCCTCAGATTAGCCGAAAATAGGTAAGCACCGCTAAAGTGCGCGTGCATCAGGGTGGCGTTTTGCAGGTCAGCCTGATAAAAGTGGGAGCAGATCGCCTCCACCTCATACAAATTTGCGCGACTGAGATTGGCCTGGGCAAAGTTTGCCTTCAGTAAAACCGCCTCGCTCAAGTCTGTTCGGCGTAGGTCGGCCTGACTCAAATCGGCTTCTCGAAACTGTACGCCTCTAAGTTCTGTGCCAATCAGGTTGGCATGGGTTAAGTCCGATCGTGACAGATTTGCCCCTTTTAAGTCAGCCCCAATCAGATTGGCGTGGCGCAGATCTGCGCCGCTCAGGTTGGCGGCGATCAGGCAGGCATCTACCAGTTGTGCATGGGTCAAGATGGCGTTGGTGAGGTCGGCTTTGTAGAGATTTGCCTGGTTGAGAGTTGCCCTCGTCAAATTCGCCCCAGCCAGGTTTGCCTCGCTGAGTTCTGCCTTTCGTAGGGTTGCGTCGCTGAGGTTAAGGGGTTCGAGATCGGGCGATCGTCCTTCTGCCCATACACCGTGCGGCAACTGCCTCCGAGACTCAATGTCTGACATTGTTATTCCTTCCGCCCATCGATATCGTGATCGCGACCGGGGAGACTCTCGATCGCTCCCAAAATCGATCCTTGGGCCGCCAGAATGTCTCGCTCTGCGCCGCCGAGATAGAGTCGCCCAAAACTGCCGACCGCCGAAATTTGCAGAATATTAATCAGCGCTGCTTTTTCGGCTTCGTTGGCCGCCAGGGCTGCATAGGCGGCAGGTTCAACCTCAAACACATAGAGTGTCTGCCCAGCCAAAATCATATTGCCACGCCGCGTCCGGTTGATGAGCTGCGTATGGTGCGCGTCGATGTTGCGAATCACCTGACTGGAGATAATTCGCGGTTTGAGGCAATCTTGCTGCCGCACGCCCAGCGAATCGAGAATTGCCCGCCCGGCAGCTTTTACTTCTCCCTGATTGCTAGCATGAATTTCTAACAGCCCATACAGCCGCTCGACCACCTGCACACCGGGGCGCACAACAGCAGATTTCATGGCTACATCCATGATTCGATTGATCTCGATGCCTGGAGAAATCTCGATCCACAGAGAGGCATCTCCAGGAAGTGGCAAAAACCCCAAAGACTCAGTGCCCAGGTAGGCGGCGTGTTGGGGCTGCAAGTTGTCGAGGTAGACGTAGCTACGAAGGTCAATACCCAAAGGTGATAACAAAAGTTAAAGGCTAGACCAGTATACGGTTTCGCCTGAGCCTCTGACTACCGAATAAGAGAGGAGGTCTGAAAGCATTTTGGGCTTGAGAGTTGCAACTTTAGCGTCTAGAACCCTGCTGGCAGGAAGAGTCTGACGCAGTATCGGCGGCGATCGTTAGAGTCTCTAAGAGGTAGCTTTTAAGAGGATATTTGAAAAGTCTCGATGGATCGCCTAGCCCACCCTGAACTGAACGTTCGGGCTAACGGTGCGAAGCACCTTCAATCCGGGTGGGGCAGAAACGCAGCAAAGAGATTTTCCATACGTTTCAAACGTCCTCTAAGGATCGTGAATTAAATAACTTGTGAGTTTGATTGCCTGGGTTCGCCCTCATCCCCTAACCCTTCTCCCAACTTGGGAGAGGGCTGAGGTGAGGGTAGAGTATTCGTGCAAGAGTATTCGTGCAAGAGTTCTACTGTGAGAGCAAATATTTTTGCTTATTGGACTGGCTTGTTGCGGCGATTTTGGGGACGCATTTGGCGCATTTGTTCAAGCTGTGCCGGGGTGAGGATGCTTTCGATCTCCTGCCGCGATGCTTGCATGATGGTTTTGATTTTGGCCTTTTGGTCATCGTTCAGGTTGAGCGATCGCAGCCCACGCCCTGCTTTTTTGGACTCTGCTCTCACTGATTCAAGCTGCGCTTTTTG
>JAAUOZ010000256.1 GCA_012034655.1 Leptolyngbyaceae cyanobacterium CSU_1_3
GGTTTAGAAGGGGTGTGGGGGCTGCGCCCCAGCCAGGGGTTCCACCCCTGCACCCCGTCCAAAATCTTTAATTTTATGCCCTGACAAAGTATATTTCCCTCAAATTCTCTCACTGCTCGTAGCAGATTATTGGCCCTTCAGCCCTCATCCCTCGTCCCTCCTGCTAGTCTGGTATCAGGGCGAGGGAAGGGATCATGAAGCGACGATCGTTTTTGCAGCAGGCGGGGTTACTTCTGGCAGCAATGGGCGCGGGCGAGATGGGGTTGACGATCGCCTGCGATCGCTATCAGCAGGTTTTGGCACAGCCTACTGTTCGTAAATTGGCGCTTTTGGTGGGCATTAATCAATATCGCGGTAATAGTTTAAATGGTTGTCTGACTGATGTTGAGTTGCAGCGCGAATTGTTAATTCATCGCTTTCGGTTTCATCCCTCAGATGTGCTGGTGTTGACCGATCAACAAGCGACACGATCGCACATTGAGTCTGCATTCTTGAGCCATTTAGTAGAGCAAGCAAAATCTGGCGATGTGGTTGTTTTTCACTTTAGCGGCTATGGAAATTTGATTAATTCGGATACGATCAAAGACACGCAAACCAATTTAGTCACCAGTGACGAACCCGAAAGTTCTACAACGCTCAATAGATTGCCAGAAGAAACCCTTTTGCTATTGCTACGATCGCTGCCCACCGATCAGATAACCACCATTGTGGATGCAGGATATACCCATTCTGGAGCCACCCTGCAAGGAAATTTGTGGGTGCGATCGCGCCCCAGTTTGCAGCCCCTTCCCTGGGATGAAGCCGCGCTTGCCCTCCAGGAAAAACTGCTAGAGACGTTGAAGCTTGATCGCACTCAAGTTGCCATACAGCGACGATCGGGGCAAATTCCGGGTGTAGTGTTGACGGCTGCCACCGCTAACCAAACCGCCACCGAAGCCCGATGGAATGGCTTTAGCGCAGGGCTGTTTACCTATTCTCTGACTCAGCAACTTTTGGCGATCGACCCCCGCCACGACGCTGCGATTTAGCCTATCCAGAACGGCAGAAGCGATCGGTCAATGGGTCGATCCTCATCAGCAGCCCAGTCTATTGGGTCAGAAGAGTCGCGATCGCCCCCTAAAGCCCTATCAGGTTTCGGTGACAGATCAGGGCGCAGAGGGGGCAATTACCGCCGTTGAAGACAATGGCAAAGTCGCCCAGATCTGGCTGGCGGGTCTGCCCGCTCAGGTTTTAGAGCAGTCTGGAACCAATGCTCGCATGATGATCTCCCCCCAGGTGCAGTTGCAAATTTACGAACGGGACGGACTAACGGCAAAAGCCAGACTTCTCTCTGATTCGGCAAGTGCGGCTCCGCTTCAAGTTGGGCAATTGGTACAGGAGTCTATGCGAATCATTCCTCGCAATCTAGGGCTAAATGTCGCGATCGACAGCACTCTGGCCCGCATTGAACGGGTCGATGCCATTAGTGCATTTTCAGCAATTCCTCTAGTGACAGCAGTAACCGCTGGCGAACAGGCGGCCGACTATTTGTTTGGTAAAGTGCGCGCAGAAACTCAAGTGGCGGCCTTACCTTCTGCCACGATCGCTGGAGTGGTTACACCATCGGGGTATGGGTTGTTTTCTCAGGGGCAGACGGCGATCTCCAACACACCCGGCGAGGCGGGCGAAGCCGTGAAGCTTGCGGTCAAACGGTTAGTGCCCCAATTGCAAATTCGTTTGGCTATGAAATGGTTGAATCTGACGGTTAATGAGCGATCGTCGCGTTTGGGTGTGCGGGCAATACTCTCGATGACCAATTCTACGGCGATCGCCCCTGCCCCAGAGCAAGTATTGATTCAGCAGGAAGCCCTTGGAGAATCAGGTGCAACGCTTCCTCAAAGTGGGATAAATCTGACCCAGGAGAGCAAAATATTGACCGTTCCAGTGGGCAATCGCCTTCTGTGGCGAATTCAAAATTTGGGTCAAGATCCAATTTATTTTCTGCTATTGGGCGTTGCCAGCGATGGGAGTGCATTTTTTTATGCTGATGATCACACTATTCAACCGATTGTCTCTGGTGAAACAATCACGTTGCCTCCTGCCGCCGATTGGGTGGTCAAGAGTCCGATCGGGCTGTCCGAGACGCAGTTGATATGCAGCCGTGCCCCTTTTAGCCAGACTCAGGTACTATTAACCCCGCAGCGATCGACCCGTGGCGCTATCTTGAGTCTAAACAGCCCACTGGAGGTGGCTCAAGCTGTTCTCAAAGATTTACATCAAGCGAGTAACGTTGGGTTGCAAAACTTGGGAACCACGGATAGTTTCGCCTTGGATGTCAATGCATGGGCAACGTTCCAGTTTGTATATCAGGTTGTTTAAGGGGAGTGTCTAATTCTATTCATGTTGCGTCAAAAAGCTTTGCGTATTATCGTTACAATCTTGTTAGTGCTGGGTTTCTGGATGGGGAACTTTAGCGCTGTTCTAAGCGTTGCTCTAGCTGACGGCTTTGTCTATGAGGAGCGATCGTTTCATAGCCCGGATGGGATTGGCAAATTTTATTTCGATCGAGAAATTGCTCACGTCATGGGGCACGAAGGGGCAGATTGGCTAGAGAGACCTCGGCGATCGGGGGAAGAACAGCCGCAAAAAGTGATCACAGCCCTCGACCTCAAGCCTACCGACGTTGTGGCAGATATTGGCGCAGGCACAGGATATTTCAGCTTTCGGATTGCGCCGCGTGTGCCCCAGGGCAAAGTTTTTGCCGTCGATGTGCAACCCGAAATGATCGAGATTCTCAACGAGCTAAAAGCCAAAAAGCATCTCTCAAATGTAGAACCCCTCTTGAGTAGCGTCACCGATCCTCAGCTTCCCAAAAACAGTGTCGATCTGGCGTTGATGGTAGATGCTTACCACGAGTTTGAGTATCCGCAGGAAATGATGCGTGCGATCGTTCAAGCCCTCAAGCCCGGAGGTCGAGTTGCCCTGGTAGAGTATCGCGGTGAAAATCCATTAATTTTGATCAAAGCACTCCATAAAATGACCCAGGTGCAAGTGAAAAAAGAAATGGCAGCAATTGGGCTGACCTATCGAGAAACCAGAAATGGTTTGCCTCAGCAGCACCTAATGATTTTTGAGAAGCCCTGAAAGAATATTTGCAAAGTTATTACCCTAATTATTAACCTGGCAGCAAAAGACACAACTGAGGCGAGTTTCGACTCTGCTCAACTCACAAACGGCGCGAGGGTTGAGCGAAGTCGAAGCACAACCTTCAAATTGGTCACAATAAACATTGCCGAGTTAATATTTGTCCGTCGCCCCAAAGGGCATCACACTCGCGCCAACGTCACCCGTTCCGATTGATCTTGATACTTACCGCGACGAGTTTCATAACTCACCGCACAAGGTGCGCCTTCTAGAAAGAGTAACTGCACGATGCCCTCGTTTGAATAAATTCGACAGTCGGCACTCGAAGAATTGGAGAATTCAAGCGTTAAATGACCCCGCCAGCCAGCCTCGGCCGGAGTCAGATTAGCAATCAAACCGATCCGTGCATAGGTTGATTTTCCAATGCAAATCACTGTCATATTTTCAGGCACTTCTAGGCGTTCTAATGCCACACCCAACCCATAGGAATGGGCAGGCAATACAAAATAGCTGCCGTTTTCATCTTCGTGCAAAGTTGCGGGTTCGAGGTTTGCAGGGTTGAAATGCTTGGGATCAACTACCGTGCCAGGAATATGGCGAAAAATGCGAAACTCAGATGGCGAAAGTCGCAAATCATAGCCATAGCTGCTTAACCCAAAGGAAATCACAGGTAGACCATCGACATGGCGCACAAGCTGCGGCTCGAAGGGCATAATCATCCCTTTGGCGGCCATTTGAGTGATCCAGGTATCGTTTTTGATCATGATGTTTAAGGTTGGTGACTTCGACGCAGTTCGGTAATTTGATCGGCTACCTCTAAAATTGCTGTGGGCATCTCTTGACCCGTCAAAATGATGTCGATGTGCCGTGGGCGACGCTTGAGAAATTCCAGCACTTCGGTCTGCGAAATTAGCCCAAAATTAATCGCCAGACTCAACTCATCCAACACCACTAGGTCATATTGACCCTGACACACCACATCCTGAGTGTGTTGCCATAGTTTCAACAACGATCGCAACTCCAGTTCATCTACCTCAGGGGTGTCGATGCAGCGAGGGATGTCGCAGCGAATCCAATCAAGGCTTTGGCTCAGTTTCACAGGACGATCGTACCCTTGCCCAATTCCTCCCTTGAGAAACTGCACCACCAATACCGAAGTGCCCTGCCCCGCAATTCGCAATGCCTGCGCCATCACTCCCGTAAAAAAACTGCGATGAACCGACGTAAACACCTGCACCAGCCCTTCAATACAAAGATTAAGGGGGCGAGCGTCAAAAACCGGAATCTCTACCTGTGAAACCATAGCGACTCTGCTCAGTCAGTAGGACAGAAAGAAAATTTTACTCCTGAAGCACCACACTCCAAGCGTCAGATATAGCGTATTTCAAAAACCGTCTTCATATCAAACACCAGATATAGAGAAGCGTCAACAGTACAAGTGCTCTGAGACATCGCCATCGAACTGTGAAGCATGGCAACGGCAAATCAAAAAGCCTACCTAGATTCAACATTTGACCAAATCGCCCTGCCTTCAGCTTGCTGACCAAAGCCCCAAAGCCCCAAAGCCCCTAGAGCGACTCGCCGCCTCGACCCCTCAGAGTCACAGGATACCGATCAAAACAGAAGTACAGACGTTCTAAAAATAAAGGATAAAGCGCCAAGAATCAAGCCTGAACCCCAAACTCAAGCTGTTTCATCGTCTTCTTTCCTACAGCCCCCGACTCGCCGCACTTCCTGAACCCTGAAACATCAACCACGACAGAAAGAAATTAGAAATAAAAATTGCCAGCAACGAAGTCACAACCGCCGTAGTGGTAGACTGCCCCACCCCCTTTGCTCCTCCAGTTGTGGTCAAGCCCCAGCTAGAGCCAATCACGGAGATTAAAGCGCCAAAGAAAAAACCCTTAATCGGAGCACTACACAGATCCCAAACGCTGAGGAAGTTTTTGGCCGAATTGATGAAGACCGTTTGCGAAATGCCATACATCCAATCTGAAATCACCATGCCGCCCGCCATCCCCGTAAACAGGGACAAAATCGTGAGAATTGGCAACATCAAACAGCAGGCAATCACCCGTGGAATGACCAGATAATCGATCGGATCAGTCTGCAACACATACAGCGCATCAATCTGTTCTGTCACCTTCATCGTGCCAATCTCCGCCGCAAAGGCCGACCCCACCCTGCCCGCCAAAATCACCGCCGTCAGCACAGGAGCCAATTCTCGCGACAAAGAAATCGCCAACACCCCCCCCACCGCCGACCCCGCCCCCAAATTGATAAATTCTCGCGACACCTGAATGGTGAACACCATGCCCACAAAAGCTGCCGTCAACAGCGCGATTAGCAGCGACGCAGGGCCGACTGCTGCCATCTGTTCAAGGGTGTTGCGGCGGTTGATTTTGCCTCTGAGCATATGCACAAGAACTTGCCCACCCAGAAGCACCGCAGACCACAGACGATGGCTCCACACTGTCAGAGTAGAGGAATTAGAAGGCGTTTCAGTCAACGGAACGGTTCTTTAGCGACTACGTTGACAGGATATCAGGTTCGATCGGCATGAGGGCAACTGCACCAGACAGACTTTAGAGTTGGGCGACTTCTGCCCGGCTCCGATTTTGCTGCCAAACGCCCCATCACGCTTGTATTCCTCTAGCGATCGTTTACAGTCGAGTTACCCAGAAAACCAAGGTGAGATTCGCATGGTAGGAAAGCAGGCTCAGGCTCAAGATCTTGTCCACTCAGAGGGACAAAATTCTTCGATCGATTACTCCTACGATATCCCCGGCAGCATGCCAGGAACCCTCAGAATTAACGCCAGTGCCTCTCCCTGTGAGATCGTCCTCATCGACTACAACGAAGCCAAGGCCATGCGCCTCCAAGTCGAATCGCCCCTCACCTGTGCCGATTACCTAGATACAGAATCCGTTTCTTGGGTAGATTTGCGAGGGTTAGGCAGCGAAGATGTTTTGACCCAGCTTGGGGAAGTTTTCAGCCTTCATCCTCTTTTGCTAGAGGATATTGTCAATGTGCCGCAACGCCCCAAAGTAGAAGAGTACGAAGATCAGCTTCTTCTGATTGCTCGCATGGTTATGCTGAGACGATCGACCACAGGGTTTCACACAGAGCAGGTCAGCTTCGTGTTAGGACGGCACTACCTGCTGACCGTGCAAGAAGAACCCGAACGAGACTGTTTCAACACTATTCGTGAGCGAATTCGCACCAACAAAGGCACAATTCGTAAGCACAATGCTGATTATTTGATGTATGCCTTGCTCGACTCGATCGTCGATGGCTTTTTCCCCATCCTAGAGCGCTACGGCGAAGAAATCGAAGATCTCGAAGATGAAGTAGTCGCCAACCCAACTCACCAAACCTTAGAGAAAATCTACAAAATCAAGCGAGAACTGTTAACCCTGCGGCGATCGATCTGGCCCCAGCGCGATGCGATCAATTCTTTGATTCGGGATGGCAGCGATCTGATCTGTGATGAAGTGCGAATCTACCTGCGCGACTGCTACGATCACGCCGTCCAGGTGTTAGATATGGTCGAAACCTATCGAGAACTCGCCTCCAGTTTGATGGATATTTATCTTTCTTCCATCAGCAACAAAATGAACGAAGTCATGAAAGTTTTGACGATCGTCTCCACGATTTTCATTCCCCTCACTTTTATTGCGGGCGTTTACGGGATGAACTTCAACACAGACTCGCCTGCCAACATGCCAGAACTCAACTGGCATTGGGGCTATCCCACCTGTTTAGCCGTCATGGGAGCGATCGCCATCCTTCTAATTCTCTTCTTCAAACGCAAAGGTTGGTTTGAAAACTTCTCATCTACCCTCCGCAGCCGAGAATAGTCGCTCGTCATATCAATCTTGACGGGTCGAAGCTCGGCAAAAAGCAAGGTGGAATGAAAGCAAACTATACTTTACTTTGTCAGGGCATAAAATTAAAGATTTTGGACGGGGTGCAGGGGTGGAACCCCTGGCTGGGCGCAGCCCCCACACCCCTTCCTAAACCAAAATCTATAGGCTGACGCAGTATAGATGCCGGGTTTCGACCTCGCTCAACCCTCATTTAG